>JBDHKE010000073.1:0-18614 GCA_039586555.1 Gemmatimonadota bacterium
CCTCGGTGGCGGGAAGGATCTTCCAGGCGCCTGCCACTCGCGCCATCACCAGGATGATCACCAGGGCCACGGACGAGGAGACCACCGCCCACGCCACCTCCCCACCGCCGAAAGGCGCCTGATGCTCCACCTCACCCAGGTGCTCCAAGCGGATCTCCTGCGCCACGCCGGTGACGGGCTCCAGCCAGTGGTGCAGCCACTCCGACATGGGAAGGGTGCCGAAGCCTCCCAGGAACGACGAGGAGAGCGCCTCGGGCACGTTGACCCAGCCGCCGAAGATGGAGAGCACCGCCAGGATGACCAGGGGGACGGTCATGACCCAGGGAGCCTCACGAAGGTGACGAGACTCCTCCTGCCCCGTCCGGTTGTCGCCGTGGAAGGTCATCACCATGAGACGGGTCATGTAGATCGCCGTCAGGATCGCCGCCGCCAGGGCCAGAATCCAGTAGAAGGTGAACAGACCCCGGAATGGGCCCTGAGCCGCCGCCCCGGCGGACCAGATGATCTCGTCCTTGGAGAAGAAGCCCGCGAACGGCCACACTCCGGCGATGGCCAGGGTGGCGATCCACATGGTGATCCACGTGATGGGCAGATGCCTGCGCAGCCCCCCCATGTTCCGCATGTCCTGGGCATCCCAGTCCTTGTGGGTGTGGTGGAAGGCATGATGCATGGCGTGGATCACCGCGCCCGAGCCCAGGAAGAGAAGAGCCTTGAAGAACGCGTGGGTCATGAGGTGGAAGATCCCCGCCGCGTAGGCGCCCACGCCCACGCCCACGAACATGTACCCGAGCTGCGAGACCGTGGAGTAGGCCAGAACCTTCTTGATGTCGTACTGAGCGAGGCCGATGGTGGCCGCCAGCAGGGCCGTGACGACACCGATTCCCGCCACCGTGGCGCCTCCCACGGGGGCCAGGGCGAAGAGCACGGAGCAGCGGGCAACCATGTAGACGCCAGCCGTCACCATGGTGGCCGCGTGGATGAGAGCGGAGACCGGAGTCGGTCCCGCCATGGCGTCCGGCAGCCAGACGTAGAGGGGAATCTGAGCGCTCTTGCCGGTG
Organism: Gemmatimonadota bacterium; assembly: GCA_039586555.1. Classification (GTDB taxonomy): domain Bacteria; phylum Gemmatimonadota; class Gemmatimonadetes; order Longimicrobiales; family Gaopeijiaceae; genus JBDHKE01. The sequence continues at coordinate 1,059 of JBDHKE010000073.1, forward strand.
GCCCCCAGGAGCAGGAAGAGGGTGACGGCCGTCACCAGTGCTCCCCCATACGGAAGCGCCTCCGGCGCCGCCTGGAAGACGTCGACGAAACTCAGGGTTCCGAAGGCCATGAAGAGCATGAACATGGCGATGAGGAAGCCGAAGTCGCCGATCCGGTTGACGATGAACGCCTTCTTGCCCGCATCCGCCTTCTCCGGGTCCGAGAACCAGAAGCCGATGAGCAGATAGCTGCACAGGCCCACGCCCTCCCAGCCCACGAACATCACCGCGAAGTCCGCCCCCATCACCAGGACCAGCATGAAGAAGACGAACAGGTTCAGGAAGGAGAAGTAACGCGGATAGCCCGGGTCCTCTCCCATGTACCCCACGCTGAAGACGTGAATCAGGAAACTGACCCCCGTGACCACCAGCGCCATGATCATGGAGAGCTGGTCGAGCTGGAGAGCGGCGTCCACCTGGATCGAGCCGGTGACCATCCAGGTCCAGTAGCGCCGGATGATCGGCTCGTGGAGCTCCGTCCCCATCATCCCCACGAAGTTCACCAGGGTCAGAAGGAAGGCCAGCCCCACCACCCCGGGCCCGATGACGCTGGGCAGGCGGTGGGTCAGTGGTTTCCCCCCCGCACCGAATGACGGCTCCAGCCCCTTGCGGTGCCCCTCCGCCCACCGCTTGCCGGACGAGAGGGCCAAGGCGCCGTTGATCAGGAATCCGAGAAACGGCAGGAGCACGACGAATGCCGGAAGCACCGGCTCGAACGCTCCATGCGCCTCCGTGGCTTGAATCAGGGACAACCCCGTGGAAAAGGTCATGACCCTACCACTTCAAGAGGTTGAAGTTGTTCACGTTCACGGTCTCGTAGTGCCGGAAGATCGAGAGGATGATCGCCAGGCCCACGGCCGCCTCGGCCGCCGCCACCGTCATGACGAAGAAGACGAACACCTGTCCCTCGATCCCCACCAGGCGGGAGAACGCCACGAAGCTCAGGTTCACCGCGTTGAGCTGCAGCTCGATGCAGAGGAACATGATGATGGCGTTGCGGCGGATCAGGACTCCAACCGTGCCGATCACGAAGAGGATGGCACTGACGAAGAGCGATTCGGTCAGCATCACACCCTCCTCTTGGCCAGGGCCACTGCGCCCACGATGGCCACCAGAAGCAGGATGCCGGTGATCTCGAATCCCACCACGTAGCCGGTGAACAGGGGCTCGGCGATGGCGCCCACGACCCCACGCTCGGCCAGGAGCGGGGCGATGACGTCCACCCCTTGGGCGGAGGCCTCCGACAGCGACGGAGCCCCTCCTCTGAAGACTCGAACCAGGGCCCAGGCCACCCCACCGGAGGCGATGAAGGCGAGAACCGACCGGAGCCCGCCTCGGAGGTCCTTCTGGTAATCGTGACCCAGGTTCAGGAGCATGATCACGAAAAGGAAAAGGACCATGATGGCCCCGGCGTAGACCATGACCTGGATCGCGGCCAGGAAGTGGGCCTCCAGGAGGACGAAGATTCCCGCCACGCTGGCAAGGCTCGTCACCATGAAGAGGAGGCTGCCCACGGGGTTTCTCTGGAGAGCCACGCCGAGGGCGCTTCCGATGGCAACGGCGGCGAAGACGTAGAACAAGAGCTCGGTCATAGGACGGCCCCTTATTCGGACCGGGGATCCGAGGGATCCCAGAGCAGGGTCGTCGGATGATCCTGTTCCATCAGACGGTCCAGGTCGTAGACGAAGCGGTCCCTCGTGTATTCCGCATTCTCGAAGTGCACGCCCACGTGGATGGCCTCCACGGGGCACACCTCCTGGCACATCCCGCAGAAGATGCACCGGAACTCGTCAATCTCGTAGACCACCGGGTATCGGTTGCCCTGGTCGTCCTCGCCCCCCACGAGGCGGATGCAATTCGCTGGGCAGACGGTGGGGCAGAGACCGCAGGCCACGCATTTGGGCCGGCCGTCGGCATGCACTTCCATGCGGTGTGTGCCTCGCCAGCGGGGATGGAGGTCCGTCGGTTCCTCGGGATACTGCTGCGTGACCTTGTTGGGATTGATCAGATGCCGGAAGGTGAGCGCCATCCCCTTGAGCGTCGCCCGGAGGTAGGAGACCTGCCCGGGCTCCGGACGCCGCACCACTTTAACCGTCACTGCCATTCCGTCACTCCCTCCTCGAATCCCACAGGGGTGGTCCCGCTCCTCACTTTCCCGTGGCTTCCGCCAGCCGGGCGGCGGCCACTTTCTGCATCCGCTTCGGCACGTCCGCTCCGGTGATCACACGATCCCGATCCACGATGAACACGAACACGCCCGTGCACGCCAGGCTCACCGCGGTCACGATCAAGCCGAAGGTGAAGCCGTAGCCGATCCCCACCGTGTCCAGGATCAGCAGGGTCGCGGCAACGATCATGACGTATACCAGGGAGGTGGGCAGCATGACCTTCCACCCCAGGTGCATCACCTGATCGTACCGGAAGCGCGGGAGCGTCCAGCGAACCCACACGTACACCAGGACAAAGAAGGCCGTCTTGGTGGAGAAGGTCCCGAACGTGAGCAGGGTCTTCCACCACGCGGGATTCGCGGCAAGGGGAGCGCCCGCCGCATCGAACCCCCGTATCAGCACCCCCTCGTACCAGAAGGCGTCGTCTCCCGTCCAGAACGGGATGTCCCAGCCTCCGAAGAACAGTGTGGCCATCACGGCCGAGGCGGTGATGACGTGCGCGTACTCGCCCATGAAGAAGAGGGCGAACTTCATCGACGAGTACTCGGTGTGGTACCCGTGGACGAGCTCCGACTCGGCTTCCGGAAGATCGAAAGGAAGCCGATTGGTTTCCGCGAAGGCCGAGACCAGGAAGAGGATGAACGCCAGCGAGAGCGGAAGGGCATACCAGAAGTCAAGCTGCTGCTGCTGCCAGACCATCTCCGTGAGGGTCACGTTGCCGGCCAGCATCAGCACCGGAATCAAGCTCAGCCCCAGAGCCACCTCGTAGCTCACCATCTGGGCGGAAGCCCGGAGACCTCCGAGGAAGGAGTATTTGTTGTTGGAAGACCACCCACTCATCACCACCCCGTACACACCCAGGGAGCTGATGGCCAGGATGTACAGGATGCCGATGGGAACGTCGGCCACCACCATGTCCACCACCCCCCAGGGGGTGGGAAGCGGCGCCGCGAAAGGGATCACGGCGAAGATGACGAACGCCGGCGCCACCGACAGGATGGGTCCCAGAACGAAGAAGACCTTGTTGGCCGTGGCCGGGATCGCTTCCTCCTTGACGAAGTTCTTCAGACCGTCCGCAATGGGCTGAAGCAGCCCGAACGGCCCGACCCGGTTCGGCCCCAGGCGATCTTGAATGAAGCCGGCCACCCTCCGCTCCACCAGGGTCACGAACGCCACGGAGAGGAGGAGGACGACGAACATCACGAGGACCTTGAGGGTCGAGGTGATGAGAAAGGCGGTGTCAGAGAGCTGGTTCATCCGTCACGTCTGTTGGACAGGGATGTTCACCACGGCGCCCTGTGAGCCGATGGCCTCGAAATCGAGATCTCCGAAGGCGTCCACCTCGGCGGCCAGATGGACGAACGCGTCCTTCGCGCTCATGGGCGCCTCGGTGCCCCTCAGTTGTGCGAGGAGAGCCCCCAGCACCAGCCAGGCGGGCCGGGCGGCACCCGGTCCCTGGATCCCTGGCCAGAAGCGCTGAACCCGCCCCTCGAAGTTGGTGAAGGTCCCCTCCTGCTCGGCGAAGGTGGTCACCGGAAGAACGAAGTCCGCCGAGGACGAGGCCGGACTTGGATAGTGCCCGAGATACACGTACAGGTCCGCCTGGTCACCGAAATCCGGCCCCTGGTCGGAGAGCTCGTCGCCCAGGACCAGGATCACGCCGGTGTGGCTCCCCACGTCCTCCAGTCCTCCCGCTCCCTGGTCGTCCCCCACCCGGGAGAATCCCAGCAGATCGGCGCCGTTCACGTTAGGCGCCAGGTCCTTGCGGCGCTTGAGCCTGGGGAATCCGGGCAGCACCACCTCGTCGTCCGCACGGGGCGAGCGGAAGACCATCTCTCCCCCACCCAGAGCGTCCGCGAGCTCGCGTAGCGCCCACAGGTCCTCGTTTGAGGCGTAGGGCGACGCCACGGCCTTCACACCTCCCGCGACGCCTCCTTCCAGCCGCCGGAGCAGGGAGGACAGAGCCTCCTGCCACCCCGTGGCAATCACGCCGGAGCCGCCTGGGACCAGCGGAACCTCCACCCGGTCGCCTCGGTTGATCCACTCGTACCTGCCCCGGCCGTAGTCGCACATCCAGTAGGCGTTGACCTCCATGTTGGGTCGCGGCCTGATCCGCTGGACCAGGTAGTCCCGCGTGTGGAGCTCGATGTTGCAGCCGTGACTGCAGTTCGGGCATATGGACGGCGCGTGCTCCAGGTCCCAGGCCCTGGCCTTGTACAGGAAGTCTTTGGAGACCAGGGCGCCCACGGGGCAGATGTCCACGATGTTCCCGGCGAAGGGAGAGCCTTCGAGGCCATGATCGAAGAAGGTGTCGATGACGGAGCGACTGCCCCGCTCCACGACCGTGAGCCGGGGATCCTCGGCGACCTCGCTCATGAAGCGGACGCACCGGGTGCACATGACGCACCGGTCGCCGTAGAAGAGGACGTCCCCGCCGAAATCGTCCCGGCCAAAGACCCTCTTCGGCTCCCGGCTGCGACCGTGGTCCCGGCCTTCCGCATGCACGTAGTCCTGGAGCATGCACTCCCCGGACATATCGCAGATGGGACAATCCAGCGGATGGTTCACCAGGTAGAACTCGAGAACGCCTCTGCGCAGGCCGAGGGCCTCTTCGTTCTCCGTGTGAACCACCTGTCCTTCCGCCACCGTGGTGACGCAGGAGGGCTGGGGCTTGGGAGCTCCCTCCACGTCCACCAGACAGAGGCGGCACATGGCCGGCGACGAGAGCCCGGGATGGTAGCAATAGTGAGGCACCTCGATCCCGACGCCCTCGGCGGCCTTCAGAATCGTGGTGCCCTGGGGAACCGTCACCGACCGGCCGTCGATGGTCAGGGTCACGGTCTTGGGATTCTGTCCGTTATCGGCCATGGTCGCGGTGTCGCGTCTCCGATTCTTGGTTGGCTCAGGCGGCGCTGACGCGTTCCCCCCTGCGAATCAGCGCGAGATACTCGTCCCGGAACTTCTGGATGGACGAGGCCACCGGCGCCGCTGCCGAATCCGACAGCGGACAGATGGTGGTACCGGTCATCTGCGCGCCGATCTCGAGGAGGGCGTCGAGGTCTTCCTCGGTCCCGCGCCCGTCCTCGATGCGCTTCAGCACCCGCGTCATCCACGCGCTGCCTTCCCGACAGGGCGTGCACTGCCCGCAGGACTCGTGGGCGTAGAACTGGACCATGCGGCGCACTTGCTTCACCATGTCGGTGGTCTCGTCCATCACGATCACCGACGCGCATCCCAACTGGGAGCCGGCCTCGATCACGCCCTCGTAGCTGAGCGAACAGTCCACGCACTCCTCGGCGGAGAGGATGGGCACGGAGCTCCCTCCCGGAATGACGCCCTTGAGCTTTCGACCCTCCCGCATTCCTCCGCACACGTCTTCGATGAGCTCCATGAGAGGGAAGCCCAGGGGAAGCTCGTAATTCCCCGGCTTGTTCACGTGCCCGCTCACGCAGAAGAGCTTGGTCCCCGGGCTCTGGTCCGTCCCATACTGCCGGTACCACTCTCCGCCATTCTGCACGATGTGAGGCACGGAGCTCAGGGTCTCCACGTTGTTCACCGTGGACGGCATTCCGAAGACACCGCGAGCAGCGGGAAAGGGGGGCCTGACCCGCGGCTGACCTCGTCGTCCCTCCAGGGAGTTCATGAGTCCGGTCTCTTCGCCGCAGATGTAGGCTCCCGCCCCAACGTGGAGCGTGATGTCGATGTCCACGCCGGAGCCCAGGATGTTCTTCCCCGCGTACCCGGCCTGGTAGGCCTCCTCCAGCGCGCGCGCCAGCACCTGCGTGGCCTCGAAGAACTCGCCCCGAAGGTAGACGTAGCACTGGCGCGCCCGGATGGCGTACGCGGCCAGCAGACAGCCCTCGAGAACCTGATGGGGAGTCCAGCGAATGAGCTCGCGGTCCTTGAAGGTTCCGGGCTCCGATTCGTCGGCGTTGCAGATCAGGAAGTGCGGCCGATCGGCGCTGGGCTTCTTGGGCATGAAGCTCCACTTGACCCCGGCGGGGAATCCGGCCCCTCCCCTGCCCCGCAGCCCCGAGGTCTTCACCTCCTCGGTCACTTGGTCCGGCCCCAGCTCGAAGGCCCTCTCCAGCGCCCGGTATCCGCCCCTTGCCTTCCAACCCTCGACGGTCCGGGCCTTCGGCTCACCGAAGTGCTCCGAAAGCATCCGGACCTCTCTTTCGTGGGTGTACGGATATGCCATTTAGTCGTCCTGTGACTTGAGCCGTTCCAGGATCGCCGGCACGTCGTCGGATGACACGTTCTCGAAGTACCGGGAGTTGATCTGGACGCACGTGGGGAATCCGCACGCAGCGAGGCATTCCGCCTCCACGATCGTGAACTCCCCGTCTTCCGAGGTCTCGCCCAGATCGGTGCCCGTCTCACGCAGAAAGGCACCCAGCACCTCGTCGGCGCCACAGAGATTACAGCTGATGTTGGTGCAGACCTGGATGAGGTGCCGCCCCACCGGGCGCTTGTTGTACATGGTGTAGAAGGTGGCCACTCCCCGGACGTAGGCGGGCGACAGCTCCAGAAGCTCGGCCACCTGGTCCATGGTCTCCGCCGAGATGTGGCCCCGGACCTCCTGGGCCATGTTGAGGCACGGAAGCAGAGCCGCACGGGCCTCGGGATACTGGCTGCGGATCTTGTCGAAGCGCTTGCGATAGGGTCCCTCGAAGAGCGCGGCTTCCGGGCTCTTCTCTTCCAGCATGTAGGGGAAGCTGCTGGCCCCGGAGGGGTGGCCCCCGTCCAGAGGCCGCTTCCCCACGAACCCGGTGCCCCGGACGTCCGCCTCGGTGAGGTCGAATTCCCCCGTGTTTCCGGCCCAGCCGGGATTGCGGAACGGAGCCTTCTCGTCGTGTGGACCCGTCGCGCCGTCGCTCATCGGTCGATCTCCCCCAGCACGATGTCGATGCTGGCGTTGACGATGATCAGGTCCGAAAGGAGCGATCCCTCCACCAGCTTGGGGAGCACCGAGAGGTTGACGAAGGAGGGCGGCCGCACTCTCCAGCGCACGGGCTTGGTTCCACCGTCGCTCACCACGTACATGCCGAGCTCGCCCTTCGAGCCCTCCACCGCGAAGTAGCAATCGCCGGGAGGCGCCGGGATTCCTTCAGTGATCTGCTTGAAGTGGTGGATCATGGACTCCATGTCGCTCATGCAGTCCGTCTTCGAGGGCAGCGAGACGTGGGGATCCTCCACGTTGATCGGGCCTTCCGGCAGGCGATCCAGGGCCTGATAGAGGATCCTGACACTCTGCCGCATCTCCTCCATGCGGCACAGGTAGCGATCGTAGCAGTCGCCGTTCTCCCCGATGGGCACCTCGAAGTCGTAGGTCTCGTAGTCGTAGTACGGCTGATCCTTGCGCACGTCGTAGGGAACGCCGGACGCGCGCAGATTGGCCCCGGAGAAGCCGTAGTTCACCGCCTCCTCCCCGGAGATCTTCCCCACGTCCACGAAACGACCCATGAGGATGCCGTTCGCGGTGAGCAGGGTCTCCACCTCGTCCAGGGTCTTCGGGAAGGTGTCCAGGAAATGCCGGAGCTCGTCCGTCCAGCCCTCGGGGAAGTCCGCCATCATTCCCCCCACGCGGGTCGCGGAGGTGGTGATGCGGGCGCCGGTGAGGGCCTCGTGAAGCGTGTAGATGCGCTCCCGTTCATGGAACGTGTAGAGGAACGGGGTCATGGCCCCCGTATCCATGATGGCCGTCCCCAGCCAGAGCAGGTGGCTGAAGATCCGGTCCATCTCCATGAGGATCAGCCGGGCTACCTTGCAGCGTTCGGTCACCTCGATCCCCATCAGCTTCTCGACGGCCATCACGAAGGCACAGTTGTAGATGAGGGGACCGAGGTAGTCCATACGGTCGGTCAGTGGGACGATCTGATTCCAGGTTCGGTACTCCCCGAGCTTCTCGAAGGAGGAGTGGAGATACCCGATGTGGGGAATGCAGCGGACGACGGTCTCGCCGTCCAGCTCGCACACCAGGCGGAGCACCCCATGGGTCGCGGGATGCTGGGGCCCGATGTTGAGGAGCATGTGCTCGTCTTCGAGATCGGGCTCGTCGACCTCCACCGGTACGATGGGGGCGAAGGCAGGCCTCCCGTCCACGCCCATCTCGGGGTTCCGCCCGACCGTGAACTCCACTGTTTTCTGAGCCATATCGTTCGCGCTCGCTAGGCGATCCGGTTCACCCTCACTCCGCTCCACCGCCCTCGGCCCCGGGAGTCGCCTCAGGCATGAGTTGGGGCTCGCCCCCCTTCTGGAGCTCCGTGGGGATGTAGTAGTCGAACGGATCCTGCGTGAGGGCCCGGCGGGTCTGCTCCGCCCGGGAAAACCGACCGCGAAGGGGAAAATCCTTCCGGAGCGGGTGCCCTTCCGCGTAGTTCTCGGGCATCAGGATCCGTCGCAGGTCGGGGTGTCCTTCGAACTCGATTCCGAACATGTCGTAGACCTCCCGCTCCAGCCAGTTGGCCGAGTTCCACAGCCCCACCACCGAGGCGATCCGGAGGTTTCGGAGGGGAAGCTCGCACTTCACCCGCAGGTAGCGCTTGTGGGGAATGGACCAGAGCTGGTAGACCACCTGGAGCGGCCGCCCGCCGCCGTAGTCCACGGCGGTCACGTCCCGAAGGAAGTCGTACCTCTGGTCCGGCTCGTCCCGAAGCCAGCCGAGGATCTCCAGATTTCGATCGGGCGCGATGAAGACCACGTGCTCGTCGCCGGCTTGCACCTCGTGCCGGAGCACGGCGTCGCCGAACCGCTCCTGGAGGGCGGACACGGTCGGATGCTCGGCCCCTTCGGCGGTCGGCGCCACCTGCGTCTCTTCGGCACCGGACGACGGGAAAGGACCGTCAGCGACCGCGTCGAATCTGCTGTCCTCACTCATGGATGCGTCTCCTGCGCGTGCCGCGTCGCGGGTCCTGCGCCCGCCGCATTCACGGGCTCGTGTCGTCCGGCTCCTCCACGATCGAGCTCCCCACCAGACCGCTGGAGCGCTCCTGCTGCGTGGAGTTGCCGAACGGTCCAGTGAGCGCCCCCACCTCCTCCGCGGAGGCTCGAGGGCGCCCCGCCCGAAGGGGATCCTCGGCGCGAAGGATCTTGTGCTGGGTGAGGCTCTCCCCGCGGATCTTCTCCTGGATCATCATCAGGCCGTAGATGAGGCCCTCGGGTCGAGGTGGGCACCCGGGGATGTAGACGTCCACGGGAACGATGGTGTCGATTCCCTGGACCATGGAGTAGACGTCGAAGACCCCGCCGGAGCTAGCGCATGCGCCCATGGACACACACCACTTGGGCTGAGACATCTGATCCCAGATGCGGCGAAGCACCGGAGCCAGCTTGTAGGGCACCCGGCCCGCGCAGATCAGGACGTCGGCCTGCCGAGGTGTGAAGGCCATGCGCTCCATGCCGAAGCGGGCGAGATCGAAATCGCTGGCGGCTGAAGCCATCATCTCGATGGCGCAGCAGGCGGTCCCGAAGGGCACGGGCCACAGTGAGTTCCTCCGGGCCCAGTTCACCACCCAGTCCACCTTGGTGGTCAGGAACGTGGGAGAGCCAGCCCCGAAGATGCTCAGACCCTCGCCCTGTTCACCGGAAGTGCTGCCTAGTCCCACTCCAGACCTCCCTTCTTCCACTCGTAGACCAGCCCGACGGCAAGCACGATCACGAAGAGAGACACCGCCACGAAGGCGCTCCACCCCAGCGAGCGGGTCTCCACGGCCCAGGGGATCAGGAAGACGGCTTCCAGGTCGAACACGATGAAGCTGATGGCCACCATGTAGAACTTGACCGAGAAGCGCTCCCGCGTATCTCCCAGCGGAATCATTCCTGATTCATACGGCATGTCCTTCTGAGGGGTCCGTCGCCGCGGATTGAAGACCTGGGACAGCGCGACGATGACAACGGCTTGCAGAAGGGAGACAGCGAACAGAACCAGGAGCGGGGCGTAGGATTGAGACATACCCGGCCGTCAGTTTGTGAAATTCTTCACGTACGAAGCGCCCCGAATGTACCCGTCACCGCGAGAGAGTGTCAACCCGAAACCGAGCGGTGTCCCCGTGTGATTTCGGGCGATTGCACACCCCCACGCTGCGGGCCTATGTTGCGCCCGCGTACCCGGCGGGCGGGCGGTCCGTTCCGGCTGCCCCACGAGGCGATGAGGCGGACCTTCTTGCAGGCGGCTTGATGGCGATCAGGAGTGACCGGTGGATCCGGGAGATGGCCGAGAAGCACGGGATGATCGAACCCTTCGAGGCGGTTCAGGTCCGCGAGGGATGCATCTCGTACGGCCTCTCCTCGTTCGGGTACGACATCCGGGTAGCCCCGGACTTCAAGGTGTTCACCAATGTCCACAACGTGGTGGTGGACCCCAAGGAGTTCGACGACCGGTCTTTCGTGGACGTGCACGCCGACAGTTGCATCATCCCCCCGAACTCCTTCGCGCTGGCGCGCACTGTGGAGTACTTCCGCATCCCCCGGGACGTGCTCGTGCTGTGCGTCGGCAAGAGCACCTACGCCCGTTGCGGCATCATCGTGAACGTGACGCCGCTGGAGCCCACGTGGTGTGGCCACCTGACGCTGGAGATCTCCAACACGACTCCCCTCCCCGCCAAGATCTACGCCAACGAGGGGATCGCCCAGCTGCTCTTCTTCAGGGGTGAAGAGGAGCCGGAGACCGCCTACGCGGACCGGGAGGGCAAGTACCAGGATCAGCGGGGCGTGACCCTCCCCCGTCTGTAGCCGTATCCCTACCCCCCTTCCCCGACCTGGAGAAGCTCGACCTCGAACACCAGCGTCGCGTCGGGAGGAATCACCGGTGGATATCCTCTCTCCCCGTAGGCCAGCTCGGGCGGTATGACCAGCTTGCGACGGCCTCCCTCAAGCATCCCGGCCACTCCCTCGTCCCACCCGGGGATCACCCGGCCGGCTCCCAGCTGAAAGGGAAAGGGCGCTCCCCGGTCCAGGCTGCTATCGAATTTCTCGCCCGACATGAGCCAGCCGGTGTAGTGGACCTGCACGATCTCGCCCGCGACCGCCTCGGCCCCGTCGCCCACCTTCAGATCCTGGACATAGAGCCCCGAAGGGGTCTGCGTCATCTGTTCCAGGTCTGCCGAGAACTCCATCGCTCTGCCACCTTCCTCCACGGTTCCGGCCTGTTCCTCAGGAGGTTCCTCTCCGGCCTCTCCGCCGCACCCGACGCTCCACAACGCCAGGGCGGTTCCCAGAACGGACAACGGTATGGCTCCACGCTGGTTCCTCATGGCCTCGTCTCTCCTCGAGGGTCGCTTCAGGAGGCCGCCCGCTCGAACACGATCCGGCCGTCCACGATGGTCCATTCCACTTCTATGTCCTTGAGCTCCAGAGGTTGGACCTCCAGGGGGTTCCGGTCCAGGACCACCAGATCTGCCAGCCTCCCCGGAGACAGGGAGCCCTTGACGTTCTCCGCGCCCTCGGCCCAGGCGTTGTTCACGGTGTAGGCCCTCAGGGCGGTCTCCACGTCGATCCTCTCCTCGGGGAACCAACCCGCGGCGGGCTCGCCGTCCAGGGTCTGGCGGGCCACCCCCGCATAGATTCCGTGCAGTGGGTTGGAGGTGTACCAGGCGGCGTTGGTGCCCGGCCAGTCGCTCCCGAACGACAGAAGGACGCCGGCGTCGCGCAGCGTCCGGAACGCGTAGGCCCAGCGAGACCGCTCGCCGATGCGCTCCTCCATCCAGCGCATGTCGTCGATGCAGTGGTACGGCTGGACCTCGGCGATGACGCCCAGACGAGCCATGCGCTCGGCCACCTCCGGCCCCCGCAGCACCTGCGTGTGGATGACCCTGAATCGGCGCTCTCTCGGACCGTTTCGCTCCATCACGCGCTCGAACATGGTGAGCAGCGTATCGATGGCGTGATCTCCGATGGCGTGAACGTTAGGCCAGAACCCCAGGGAGTCGGCGGAGGTGATCAGCCGCTCCATGTTCCCGGGCGGATTCATCATGACGCGCCAGATGCCCACCTCCCCCGAGGTGAGGTAGGGCTCGTAGAAGCGGGCTCCCGAATTCCCCATGATCCCGTCGACGTAGCCCTTGAGACCTCCGATCCGGATCCAGTCGTCGCCGAAACCGGGCAGGAGACCCACCTCCGTGAGCTCGTCCCACCGGTCCAGGGCCGGGCGCGCCCAGATCCGGGTGGTGAGCTCGCCGCGCTTCCGAAGATGCTGGTAGACCTCCAGTTGGTCCGCTGAAGTGATGTCGTGGATGGTGGTAACGCCGTGCCGGCGGAGCCGCGCCAGCGCCACGCGAGCCTCTTCGAGCTTCTGCTCCAGAGACTTGGGAGGGATCACCGCCTGAATGCGGGACGCCGCCTCGGGGGTGAGGCGTCCCGTCATCGAACCCTCGGCGTCACACTCCACGCCCGGCCAGGCGCACGTGGCACCTGCCGCTTGCAGGGCCGGACCGTTCGCCAGGTAGGCCGAACGATCCCACCGGGCGAGAAGCGCGGGATGCTCCGTGGTCAGGGAATCGATCATGGACCGGTGAGGGCTGAATGGCTCCCTCTCCTGGGCCTCCTCCTCGGCGCCGGTGGATCCCATCGCCCAGGCCTCGTAGGCACCCCAATCGCCCCGCACCAGCCAGGCCCCCGAGGGCATTCGCTCCACGGCTTCCCGCACCCGCCGGATCAGGCTCGCTTGATCGGCCACGTCCAGCAGGTTCACGCCCAGGAGAAGGGCCCCAGCCGAGCCGAAGTGGGTGTGGTTGTCGATGAAGCCGGGCGAGACGAACCGCCCCTCCAGCTCCATCACGCGGGTGTCCGGTCCCGTGAGGGCTGCAATCTCGGCGGCGCTTCCCACGGCCGCGAGGCGGTTCGACCGGATCGCCACCGCTTCGGCCCAGGGGCGACCGTCGTCACCCGTCCAGACCCGACCTCCCGTGAGAACGAGGTCGGCCTCCGTTCCCCGCGCCGGTCCTCCGGCCGTGCACCCCGCGAGCGCGAAGACCAGCAGTGCGCCCACCCTCGAGCGCACCCGGGACCGGACCGATCGACTGCCATGGCTCATTGGGATCTTCCTCCATCCCTGGATCGGATCGCGCGGGTAGCGTGGACCCCGACTCCGCGCCCGTGCAACTCCGCGCCAGACCTCCGTGGAGAGACTATCCCGGGCCCCGGGGTGGGAGCAAGACGACGCCCTGGTGGGTTCAGTTGGAGAGGATTGAGGGTTATCGTTGCAGGTTCCATTGGCTGTTGCCTCGAGGAGGAGTCGCGATGAGGGTGCCAAGCGCACTGTTGGGAGTTGGAGCCGCCGTTCTGGCGTTGGGCGGTTCGCTGGTCTTGAGCGTCGACCAGCGGGCGTCCGCCCAGGCCGATACGGGGGACTCGACCCGACCGCCCCCGGCCGCCGAGGCCTCTACACCCCTCCTGGCAGACGAACGGACCGGGCAGGAGGATGCGCTCGCCGACTCACTCGTCGGACAGTGGATCGAAGCCCTGGGCGGGATGGAGCGCTACTGGAACCTCCAGAGCGCGCGCTTCACGCTGACCACCGAGGTGTACGACCGGGAGTCCGGCCGCCTGCGGCGCACACGTCCGCGCTACGTGACCATCGCCCGGCTCCCCACGGGCGAAGCGTCCCGCGTCGAGCGGTGGGAGGGAGACGACTTCATACAGCAGGGGTTCGACGGCCAGCGCACCTGGGCCTTCATGAACGGCGTGGAGCTCCCTGACAGCGCCAAGGACGCGCGGGAGGCCCTGCTCGTGGCCCGGGACGTCTTCTACTGGTTCAGCCTCCCCTACAAGCTCCGGGACCCGGGGGTGTTTCTGCGGTATCGCGGCCAGGACGAAGAGGGGAGACATGTGGTGACCGTCCAGTTCGGCGAGGGCGTGGGGGAGCACCAGGACACATGGATGTACCGCTTCCTGGATGACTCGGTGTGGCCCGTGGAGGTGAACTACATCGAGGAGGGGAGGGAGAACCTCAACCGGGTCCGGTGGGAGAACATCCAGAGCGTCGACGGATACAGCTACCCGGAGCTTCGTGTGCACTTCGACGGCCAGGGACGGGTGTCCAGGATTCTGCGCTACAGCGACGTGGAGATCAACCCCGAGGTGGACGCCGAGATCTTCGTCCGACCCTGACCCGCCGGGCGCTACGCCACCTCCTCGTCCTCCAGGGGCCTGGCCCTCAGCGCGGCTCTCAGAAGGTCCCGGTTGAGCTGTGCGATGGTGTCCACGCTGATTCCCTTGGGACAGGCGTTCTCGCACGCTCCGTGGTTCGTGCAGTTCCCGAAGCCCTCCGCGTCGTGCACGTCCATCATGCGAAGGACCCGGTCGTACCGCTCCGGCTGCCCCTGAGGCAGCGATCCCAGGTGCGTCACCTTGGCCGAGACGAACAGCATGGCCGAGGCGTTGGGACACGCGGCCACGCACGCCCCGCAGCCGATGCAAGCGGCCGCGTCGAACGCGCGATCCGCCTGGGTCTTGGGAACCGGAATCGCGTTCGCGTCCGGGGCGCTGCCCGTACGGACGGAGATGTATCCCCCGGCGTTGATGATCCGGTCGAACGCACCCCGATCGACTGCCAGGTCCATGATGACGGGAAACGCCGTCGCCCTCCAGGGCTCCACCCAGATCTCCTCGCCGTCACGGAACTCCCGCATGTGGAGCTGGCAAGCCGACGTGAGGGACCGGGGCCCGTGGGGCACGCCGTTGATCATCATTCCGCAGGTGCCGCAGATCCCCTCCCTGCAGTCGTGCTCAAAGGCGATGGGCTCGCCGCCGGCCTGTGTGATCTCTTCGTTCACCAGATCCAGCATGTCGAGGAAGGACATGCTCTCGCTGATGTCCCTTGCCGGGTAGCTCTCGAAGCGCCCGGGCTCTCGGGGGCCAGACTGGCGCCAGACGTGGAGCTGGAAGTCCATTACTTGTAGCTCCTCTGCGAGAGCGGAACATGCTCGAATTCCAGCGGCTCCCTGTGCATTCGCGGCTCCTCTCCGGACCCGGAGTACTCCCAGACCGCCGCGTGAGCGAAGTTATCGTCGTCCCGAAGGGCTTCTCCCTCGTCCGTGGTGTGCTCCACCCGATAGTGGGCCCCGCAAGATTCGTCCCGGGCCAGGGCGTCGCGGCACATGACCTCCGCGAGCTCGATGAAGTCCGCGACCCGGGCCGCCTTCTCCAGTGACTGGTTCAGGGTGTCACCGCTGCCGGGCACGCGGACGTCGGACCAGAAGCGCTCGCGGAGCTCCGGGATCCCCTGGATGGCCTTCTCGAGGCCCCGCCGGTTTCGGGTCATGCCACAGTGCTCCCACACGATTCGGCCCAGCTCCATGTGGAAGGAATCCACCGTGCGGGAGCCATTCACCGACAGCAGGCGCTGGAGCCGCCCCGTCACGTCGGACCGCGCGTCCCGAACCGCCGCGTGGTCGTCTTCCAGCCCGGGCAGCTCCGCCTGGGCCAGATAGTCACCCAGGGTGAGGGGAAGGACGAAGTATCCGTCTGCCAGGCCCTGCATGAGGGCGCTGGCCCCCAGGCGGTTCGCGCCGTGGTCAGAGAAATTGGCCTCGCCGATCACGAACAGCCCCGGCACGGTGCTCATCAGATTGTAGTCGACCCACAGGCCCCCCATGGTATAGTGGGGAGCGGGGAAGATCCGCATGGGCACCTGGTAGGGATCCTCTCCGGTGATCTTCTCGTACATGGCGAAGAGGTTTCCGTACCGCTCCGAGATCACCCGCTTCCCGAAGCGCTCGATGGCGTGCTTGAAATCCAGGTAGACTCCGTTTCGCCTCGGGCCTACGCCGTGACCGGCATCCACCATCTCCTTGGCGCGGCGGGACGCGATGTCCCTCGGCGTGAGGTTGCCGAAGCTGGGATAGATCCGCTCCAGATAGTAGTCCCGCTCCTCCTCCGGGATATCGTCGGGCGGCCGGGTGTCCCCCGGCTCCCCGGGCACCCAGATCCGGCCGTCGTTCCGCAGCGACTCGCTCATCAGCGTGAGCTTGGACTGGTACTCCCCGCTGGTGGGAATGCAGGTGGGGTGGATCTGTGTGAAGCACGGGTTGGCGAAGCCGGCTCCTCGCCGGTGGGCGCGCCAGGCCGCCGTGACGTTGCACCCCATGGCGTTCGTCGACAGGAAGAACACGTTGCTGTATCCCCCCGTCGCGAGAACCACCGCATCGGCGAGGTGGGACTCCACCCTTCCGGAGAGAAGGTCCCGGGTGACGATGCCCCGTGCCGTTCCATCCACCACGATCAGGTCCAGCATCTCGTGTCGGGTGAACATCCGGACGGTCTGCGCCTCCACCTGCCGCTGAAGGGCCTGATAGGCTCCCAGTAGCAGCTGTTGACCCGTCTGCCCCCGGGCATAGAAGGTCCGGGAGACCTGAGCGCCGCCGAACGATCGGTTGTCCAGCAGCCCCCCGTATTCCCGGGCGAACGGCACGCCCTGGGCGACGCACTGGTCGATGATGTTCAGGGAGATCTCGGCCAGGCGGTAGACGTTCGCCTCCCTGGAGCGGAAATCCCCGCCCTTCACGGTATCGTAGAAGAGCCGACGAACGCTGTCGCCGTCGTTCTGGTAGTTCTTGGCGGCGTTGATTCCTCCCTGTGCGGCGATGCTGTGTGCCCGCCGAGCCGAGTCGTGAAACGTGAAGACGTGCACGTTGTATCCGAGCTCGCCCATCGTGGCCGCGGCCGAGGCCCCGGCCAGACCGGTTCCCACCACGATCACGTCGTACTTCCGTCGGTTCGCCGGGTTCACCAGCTTCATGTCGAAGCGGTGCTGCTCCCACTTCTTTTCGATCGGACCTGAGGGGATCTTGGCGTTGAGCTCCATGCTCCCGTTACCCTCTCCGCTCCTTGGTGTCCGGGACCCCACCCCCCGTCACGAAAGAACTCCCATCAGTACGGCCGCGGGAACGCTCAGGAATCCGACCACGATGATCAGGGTCACTCCGAGCGCCAGGGGCCGACGAAGGTGGTTGTACTTGGGATGGCTCGCCCCCACCGTCTGCAGCGCGCTCCACAGACCGTGATAGAGATGCAGGCCCAGGGCCCCCACCGCCACGGCGTAGGCCAGGGCCACGGGAACCGATTGGAAGCCGATCACCAGGTTCGAGTACACGTCCCCCTGCACGAACCGCGGATGGGCGTTGCCGATGGTGAAATGGAGCAGATGGTAGGCGACGAAGGCGATGATGATCACCCCTCCCCATCGCATCGTTCGGGACGCGTAGGTGAAGGAGAGGGATTGCTGCCTCCGGTATCCCACGTCCCGGGCGGCGTTGCTCCGGAGATACAGCTGCAGCGCCGAGAACATGTGCACGCCCACCGACGCCAGGAGGACGATGCGAAGCACCCACAGGACCCCGCCATGGGGAAC
>JBDHKE010000186.1:0-6713 GCA_039586555.1 Gemmatimonadota bacterium
CATCGAGAGGGCCGGGGACAAGCACGCCTGGATGAAGTCGGTGAAGCGCTTCCGGGAGGTCGCCAAGGCGCTCGGGAACGTGCTCTTCAACCTCTACCGGGACACGGACCCTCTCCGTTCCCCAGACGGCTGCGTCTGGGCCAACTTCAACTCCACGAAGGTCGACACCGGCCGCTTCTCGACCCCGACTCCGCGGAACAAGAAGGTGTTCCACGGCCAGGTCAACTGGAACGTCCAGTCCACGAAGGCCTACTACTACAACCCGAAGGACCCGCCCCCCGACTGCGTGTATCGGCAGCGCGAGGTCATCGCGTCCCGGCCGAACTACACGCTGTTCGCCATCGACTTCAGCGGTGTCGAGCTTCGCATCGTCACCAACATCTCGGGAGAGCCGAAGTGGCTGGCGGAGTTCTTCCGGTGCTCTTCCTGCGACCACCGCTTTGAGAGGGGGACGCTCCCTCCGCCGTTCTGCCCCAACTGCGGATCGGACAAGATCGGGGACCTCCACTCCCTCACCACGGTGGGAATCTACGGCGAGAGGGTGAAGGAAGACCCCAAGCTGTTCAAGCTGAAGCGGCAGATCGGCAAGATCGTCAACTTCCTCCTCTGCTACGGCGGCTCCGGCATGGCGGTGATGCACGCCACGGGGGTCGACGAGGACGAGGGATGGCGGATCAAGCGGCAGTTCGACAAGACCTACAAGGGCCTCTTGCGGTGGTGGGGGGATCAGGAGAAGACCGCCAAGAAGCAGTTGTACGTGACTACCGCCTACGGCCGGAAGTACCCGGTCGAGGACATCATTCACGAGAACAAGCGCTTCCGGTCGAAGGCGAAGCGGAATGCGGTGAACGGGCCAGTTCAGGGGTCGTCCGCGGACATCATGAAGCTCGCCATGGGCCTGCTCTACCGCAAGTTCAAGGAGAAGGGGTGGATTCGTCGCGGCCCCGGCCTCCCCGACCTCGTCCGGATGACGATCACCATTCACGATGAGCTTGTGTTCGAGGTTCACGACTCGATCGTGAGCGAGGCCATCCCTGTCATCGAGCACGTCATGTGCGTCGAGACGGTCAAGAACCTCGGGTGGATCGTCCCCTTGAAGGTGGACATCGAGTTCGGGGACAACTGGACCGTTCCGAACAACCTCACCGAGATGACCTACAACCAGGGCGGGGGAAGCTGGACGCCTCGTCTCCGCGCCCTGTTCCCTGATAGGTACCAGAACTACCTGAAGTGCGGCGGAGAGCCTGTAGCGGCTCCCGCTGATGTGATTGAAGCTTCGGAGGTCGCTCCGGAGCCCCCGCCTCCCTCTCAGGCTTCTGCCCCAACCCTATCGAAGGAGCCTGAGGGGGAGGCCCCTGCGCCCCCCTCCGCCCCCGAGCCGGAACCCACGCCGGAGCCCGTGATGGAGGGCACCACCTACGTCTTCACTGTCCCCTCGCATCGGATGACTCCCGAGAACGCCCAGCGCCTGGCGCGGGTAGTGTCGAAGTGCATCGGGCGCGGCTTGGATCTCCTCTGCGTCCGGGACGAGAACGGGAACGATCTTCTCGGCGGGTCCGTGAAGGTCGCCTACAAGGAGTTTCAGGTGATTGCCCGGTACGAGGGTCTCTAGTGAAGGACCTGGAAGACGAAGTGAGAGACCTGCGCATGATGCTGTCCCTGATGGGGTCGGGCATGGCGCAGCTTCTTGCCTGGGCACGAGAGGTTGAGAGAGCAGGGACCGTCCCCTCGGGCACCCTGGACCGGGCCCAGAAGATCGTGGAGCTACACTCGCTCCAGGATGAGCTTGTCGTGTGCCAGGACACCCTGGTGAAGCTCAACGCGCAGAACGCCCCCTCTCTCCAGCTACACCTGCGAAACCGCGTCCACAAGCTTCGGGCCGACATGATGAGCCTGATCGAAGACCTGGAGAAGCTGGAGGGCGCCGATGGGTCGTAGGAAGAAGAACCTCTTGGGCACTCTCGACATCGAGGGGAAGCACCTCTCCTGCTCCAGGTGGGAGATGTGGCCCCCGACCGAGGTCCTCATCCACGAGGACCCCCTGACCGTCCGCGCCGAGTTGGGCAACGCCGCCTACCACCGGGTTCGGATCTGACAGGGCGCCTGCGGGCTGATGAAGATGGACCCCGACAAGTGCCCCGGATGCCCCTACGTCGAGATCGACGGGAAGGTCGCCAAGGCCCCGGGCGGAGGGTTCCACAAGCCCTTCACGACGACGGCGACCCGGATTGCCCAGCTTCGGAAGAAGGCCAACGACGAGCGGTAGGGCGCCTATCAAGACCCCTCGGATACGAGGTGCCTCTGTGTCCACCCCCACCACCAAGACCGCCATCTCCCTCTCTATCGGGGACCGGGATCTCCCCCTGGAAGCGGACCTCCGGAACGACCCGGACCGCTCTCACGACCTGGTAGGGAAGACCGTGGAGGTCTCTCCCATCGCAGGAGGGGACCTCCACGACCACCGTGGGCAGAAGGCCAAGGTGGTCGGGGTCATCACCCGGTTCGGGCAGATCGTCGGCTTCGAGGTCAGCATCAAGGGGCGGGCCTACTACGGCGCTTCCAAGGACTTCTACTACGTGCGGGAGTACCTGGAGGACATCCAGCCCCCTACCGCCACCTCGGCCTCGTTGAGAGGTGCCCTGGCGCATTGGTCGGAGCAGCGGGACTACTGGCACACGAGGATCGACGGCCTGGAGGCGTTCTGCTTCGACCTGGCCTCTGCCACCCCTCGTGCGATCCCGGAGTGCTACGAGTGGGGCTGGAGGCTCCTCGTCCCGAGCCCCATGCCGGGCGACCGGGCGGTGGTGGACTGCCGTGCCCCCCTGCACGGGAACTTCTGGTCCCTGGGAGCCATGGTCTACCCGGAGAGGCTGCCGGTTGAGCCTGGCGCGGCGTTGATCGAGGACCACTGGGCTCGCGTGTTCACCTGGACCCACTACATCGCCTCCGCGATGATGGTCCGGGGCTACCCCTGGGAGCAGGGGGTGAGGAGCCTTCAGACCAGGGCGGAAGCCACCACGCGCATCCTTCGCCCGATGGTGGACCAGATCCTGGCTTCCTGCATCCAGGCCAAGCTCGACCTGACCGGGGAGTCCACCTACTTCGCACCGGGCTCCCTCAGCGTGGCCTTCTCGGATGTGCGCCTGAAGGCGGCCACGGTGGGTCTCCTGGAGCCGCCCACCGACCGCAGGCCCTACGCGGTCATGTCCATCTCTCCGAGTGCGGTCCGGAAGAAGGGCTACCTTCAGCAGGTCGTTCTCCACGAGTGCCTGCACTTCGTGGTGGGGTCGAACGGAGGGGACCCGCACAACGACCTGTTCTTGGCGATGGCCGAAAAGCTGGGGTTGGAGCCTGAAAATCAGGACTAGGGGGTATAAGACCCTCCCCTAGAAGGTAACCCTGGGACTCCTGAGTCATTGGAGGTCCAGGAATGTCTGCTACATCGCCCAAGATAGGGATCGTCTCCAAGCACTCCCACTGCAAGAACCACATGTCGGCGCTCTCTCGCGAAGGGTTCGAGGTGGTGGCTCTAGGTGCCTCTCCCACGTCGATTCCCCCGAGCATCGACGTGGTGGTGGTCCGAACAGAGTCGTGCAGTCACGGAGGGTTCAACACGGCCATGAACTGGTCTCGCCAGACCGGAGGCCACCTGATCGCGGAGAACGGCCTGAGCGGCATCCGACGGGCCCTGAACGCACCGTCCGCAGAGGACCCGGACTTCCAGAAGTACATGCGGGCCGCAGAGATGCTGCTGCGTGACCGTCCCGAAGACACCCCGGAGCAGGTCCGGGACACCCTTCTCGCCATGGGCGCAGACCTGGCGACTGCCAACAGAGTGATCGGAGCCGCGGAGACCTCGATGGGATCGAAGAACACCCCCAGCCAGGGAGGTGTCTCCCTGTTCCCCACCCCCTACCCGAACCCCGAGAACGTGTCGTGGGCTTCCTTGGTGCCTGAGAAGCGGGCTCGGGAGCAGGCGCTCGCGGCCCTCGCCGTCTACGAGAGCTTGGACCCGAAGATCCGAACCGCCATCCAGGGCATCTACACGAGCCGGAAGGATGGGGCAGGTCCCTACTTCTTCCCGTCGAACTCCAAAGAGTTCAAGGGGAAGGGCTGGGAGACGTTCCGGGAGTTGTCGGGGCGTCCGCACCAGTTCTTCGTGGTCCTGCTGCTCTGCCTTCCGAGGGACATTCCGCAGAAGCGTCCGCGGCCACCGAAGGACATTCACTACTCCCGGATGCCCCTTCAGCGTGCCTACGAGGCCTTCTCGGGCAAGCGCACTGACGGCAGGGCTGTCGAAGCGGCGGCGTGGGCCACAGGGCACACCATCACCCTGGACAAGAAGTGGGTGACCCGGAAGGCGGCTGCGGCCCCGACCCCGGTCGTCGAGGTCGCCCCCGAGCCCGAGGGGATGACCGATGACCTCCAGCAGGAGGCGTTGGATGAACTGGTCGAGGCCAGCCCTGTCTTCGAGGAGACCGACACCCTGGATGAACTGCGGGAGGAGATGGAGCACCATGTCCTCGACCTGATGACCCAGGTGTCGGACCTGAAGAGGGAGGTGTCGTCTCTCCGCGCCGAGATCGAGGCTCTCCGGAGCAAGGGGGTCTCCACCGCCTGGATGAGCTTCGGGACCAGGGCGTCCAGATCGACCTGAAGATCAAGCTCTGACGGGGCGTGGTCGGCCTCGGGAAGTTGGTCGGGGGGTTCCTGGCGGAATCCTCCGACCGTAAGGAAGGCGGCTCGCTCCCGAGCATCCAACCTTCAGAGGCCCCTATGCCCACACCCTATGTTCCCGAGAGCCTTGGCTCCAGGGAGGACTTGGCGGTGCGACTGCTCGCCAAGATGCACGAGTGCGGCTTCTCGCTGGAGAAGCGAGAGCGCACCAACGAAGCCATCTACTCCCGAGTGGTGGACGGCACCGACGGCAAGATCCGGGTCATGGTCTACACCACCGTGGTGAACGGCCGTGTCCCGAAGGTCCGCGAGTGCGGCAAGGACGCGATTCGCGTCTGCGCGGTTTACACCTCGGATCGCACCGGCGTCGAGCGCGGGCTGGCGAAGGAGACCCGCATCAACCGGGTCGGCACCATCGAGGACATCGTCGACCGCGTCTACACCCGGATGCGCTCCGTCTACGGTGACTCGATGAACCCCTGCCGCTGCAAGCGCTGCGGCACCCCGACCTTCGTGTCCAAGAACGACAACCGGGTCTGCGCCGACCTCTGCTGGAAGTCGGATGAGGAACTGGCTGCGGAGGCTCGTCGTCCCCGCAGGTCCGCCAACACGCGCCGTCCCCCGGCGCGCTACCGCCGTCGCTGGAGGAAGTCCGCATGAAGCGACATCTGCGAGCCCTGATCCTGCGGACGAGGGGAGGCCATGCGTTCCCCCTCGTCCTCGCGCAGGTCGAGAACATGACCGAAGCTGAAGCCACTCAGTGGTATCGGCTCCTTTCCAACCTGAAGGACGACGCCGAGAGCGAGGGTGCCCGCAAGGGCGCTCGTCAGCCCTGGCGTCGATTCTAGTCAACCCCCGGAGGCATTGATGCCCACGAAAGACGCTATCGACAGCATGATCGAGACCTGGGCCACTGGTCTCGGAGAGGCCACCCGAGTCCCCGCCACTGCGGGAGCCGAAGGTGACTTGGCCGGGTTCAGCCTGACCCCTGCGAAGGAGGCCGAGGCCACCCCCCTCGACGCGGCCCGCGCCGTTCGAGAGGCGGTCGTGGCCGACACGGGTCGCCGGAAGCACCTGAAGACCTGGTCTTCCGTGGCGAGGAAGGTCCTTGGCCTCGGCCGTCTCTCAGCGAAGAGGTACGACGAGGTCCTGGAGGCGGGGTACTCCGCGGGCCTGTTCCGCCTGGACGAGGAGAGCCTCTCCTACCCCATCCTCGTTGCCCTGGACCCGAAGCCCGAGCCCAAGGTCGAGCCCGAGCCGGAGGCGTCTCCCGCCCCAACCCGGTCGACCTACGTGCCGACGCCGATTCCCGAGGACTGGGACCCGCCGACGCATCTCCCCTGCGGCCACTGGAACCATCAGCTGGTCCGCAATACCGATACGGTGAGCGGCTTCCCCACCATCGCGACGGTGGCCTCCGGACCGGGCCCCGACCACTGCCCGGCTTGCGCTGACGGGAAGACCGGCAACCCCCGCTACCAGGTCGGAGAGTGGCGAAAGCCCGTCCCCGTGGCCCATCGCCGCACCAAGGAGAAGTCTGACCCGAGCTACCCGGGATTCCCGGGGCTCTGCACGGACCCGGAGACCGGCCTCTACATCGGCGGCCTCGCGAACAACTGCGCCCGCCACCACGACGGGGATGAGCGGTGTGAGGTCCACGCCGCCATGACCGTGCGAAAGAAGAAGAAGCGCAGTCGGAAGGCCTCGGCGTAGGGAAAGGGGTACTGGTCGGCCCAGGGGCGCCTGGGCCGGTAGCGCGGCTATCGTCCCTCGTCAGGAGACGGAGGCCGATTGAGCGTCGAGATCCGAGCAGGGTGGCCCTGCCCCCACCTGGTGATGGAAGAGCCGGTCACGCTGGGCGCTGACCGGCGTTCCCTCTCGACCCGTGCGCCGATCTCCGGCGCAGCCAGCGTGCGGATCCTCGCCAACGACTCGGTGTACGTCCCGGCGGGCGGCCTGTTCTCCCAGGCCACCCTCACCTCCTCGATGGCGGCCCCCTACCGGGTTGAGAGATGCGTCGGGACGGTCGGGCCTGA
>JBDHKE010000008.1:0-58331 GCA_039586555.1 Gemmatimonadota bacterium
GATAAGATCCTCCGGCAACTGGGTCCCTCTTAGACGGATTCAGTTGCCGGATGCACCTTTGGGCAGAGCAGACAACCACGGGGCGGCTCCTTCGGGGGCCGCCTTTTTCTGGTGTCTCTGAAGGCGGCAAGTCAGAAGAGAGGAAACGTCGATACCACGACCCGCCGGTCCAGCGACGAATAAGCGGCCATCGCTAAGGCGTCTGCTCTGTCTGGAGACCGCCCCAATCTGGCCTTGAGTTCGCCCTTGTCCTCAATTCTGATCTTGCCCTCAGCGGTGGGCCGCCACTGGATCGCCAAGAGTTCGTCGAACAGAAGTTCGTCCGGCGGCAAGTCCAACTCGCCGTCCTCCAGTTGCTGGCGAAGCTGCCAAAAAGCTTCAGCCCTGGCATTCATGTACTTCTGGCGCCGGAGCGGGCGCGCGGACGAATTGAACGCCGACACGCTGAAGCCCATATCCTCCAAGGCGTCCACCACGCCCGACCCGATGCCGATGCTATCCACGGCGATGAGGCCCCTACAGCGGAGCCCCTTCAGCTCACCCGGCCACATACCTTCTTGCCTGGCAACCTCGGCCACCCTCCGGGCGGCCCGGCCGGGATTCCCCCGCCGGGCTTCAATTGCGCCCAAAATGTGTCCAATTTGTGTCCAAACGACGGCCCGGAGGCTGTGGAAAACCTCCGGGCCGGATCTCGTAAGTTGTTGCGCCTCAATCAATGCCGGGGGCGGGACTCGAACCCGCACGCCATTGCTGACAAAGGTTTTTGAGACCTTCGCGTCTACCTGTTCCGCCACCCCGGCAGGTGGCCATCCCACTCGGCACTCACACCCGGGGATGAACCCGCACCGGAACCAATCTCTACAACGGAAGGGCCGGAGAAAACCCCCGGCGGAACAGCGCGGCCCACGTGACCTCGCGCCGCGTCCCAACGGGCGGTGGGTCGAGTCGCCGGGGGTCGTGCCGTTGAAAGATCCGGCCGAGTGTCGTACCCTGCAGCAGATCTCGAACCCGGCGTGGCCCATGGAGGCCGCCGGATCGTTGGGCATGGCCTCGAAAGCCCGGGTCGCGCGGTTTATCACGCACGTTTCTCCGAACCGTGGAGGGAGCACAGAATGTCCGAGAGCGTCTACAAGATCATCGAGCTGGTGGGAACCAGCACCGATTCGTGGGAGAAGGCTGCGACGGCGGCGGTGGGCAGGGCCCAGCAGACGCTGCGCGATCTGCGGATCGCCGAGGTCTCCGCACTGGACCTGGTCATCGGGGATGACGGTGTGAAGGCCTTTCGCGTGAAACTGAAGGTCTCCTTCAAATACGAGGGTGGGGACTAGCCGAGTCCGACCCAAGAAGGAACCGCTAACGGTTGCGCGAGGCGGCGGCGCGCCGCGCTGCCTTCTCGCACATCTCGAGAGTGAGTGCCATGATACGCCGCTTGCCCTTGTTCCGAGCCCTGTTCCTCATCGGCGGCTGCGTTCTTCTCTTCTGGAACCCTCAGACCCTGGGAGCGCAGTCACGCAGGTTCGAGGAATTCCCCGAGGCCCACCCCCGCCCGGGAGAGATGGCCCCAGACTTCACGTTGAAGACGCTCGAGGGAGAGACCTTCACCCTGCACGAGGCCGCAGCCGAGAGGCCGGTCGTCCTGGAATTCGGATCCTTCACCTGACCCCCATTCAGGCGGCAGGTTGCCGTCGGGGAAGAAGTGTTCGCCAGGTATCGCGACTCGGTCCTCTTCGTCGTGCTGTATCAGCGAGAAGCCCACGCCGGCGAGCTCACCTTCGAGGACATCGAGCAGCCAGAGACGTATGAGGAGCGGACGGAGCTTGCGAGCCGCTGCCAAACCGAGCTCGGTCTCACGCGGACCATCGTGGTGGACGAGATGGACAACGCCGTCCGGGAAGTCTACGGCGGGCTCCCCAACAGCGCGTACATCATCGCCAAGGGCGGCGAGATCGTCCACAAGGAGGGGTGGGCCCGTCCCAGCGAGTGGCCCGCGATCCTGGACGACTTGCTCTCTGGGACACAACGGTAGGGCAATCCCTCCGAGCGATCCCCGCAAGGAAAGAGGGGGGCCGTCCAGTCGGCGGCGCCCTGCACGGAACCTGTCCATCCCCGGGGGCTATTGGTATCCTGTAGCGCCGCCGGGAGCATCCTCATACGCGCGGGTCCGATAGCTCGCGCCCGAGGGCATGTTTCCTCACTCGATGCCAAGGAACTCTCGCGTAGGGTACCGACAGTGACCGACCGTCTTCAGGATCCGTTTGGGGCTCTCTCCAAGGTCGATCTCTCCGAAGGGTCGACCTCGTACTACCGCCTTGGGCGATTGGAGGAGGAAGGGCTCGCCGACCTGGACCACCTTCCTTTCTCCATCCGCATTCTGCTGGAGAATGTCCTGCGCCACGCGGGGAAGGGACCGGTCACCGCCGAGCACGTCCGCAATGTGGCTTCCTGGAGTCCGACGCGCGCCGGAAGTGACCTCCCGTTCATGCCAACCCGGGTCGTTCTTCAGGACTTCACCGGTGTGCCGGCGGTCGTGGACCTCGCCGCCATCAGGTCGGGACTCGCTCGCATGGGGGGTGATCCGGGCCGCATCAACCCCGTGGTTCCTGCCGATCTGGTCATCGACCACTCCGTCCAGGTGGATTTCTTCGGCTCGCCCTCGGCCTATCGCTTGAATGTCGAAACGGAGATGGAGCGAAACCGGGAGCGCTACACGCTGCTCAGATGGGGCCAGGAGGCGTTCGAGAACTTCCGCGTGGTCCCGCCGGGAACGGGCATCGTCCACCAGGTGAACCTCGAGTACCTCGCCTCCGTCGTCCATCGTCGGGAGGAGCAGGGAGAGTGGATCGCCTACCCGGACACGTTGGTGGGAACCGACTCCCACACGACCATGATCAACGGCCTGGGAGTCGTGGGCTGGGGCGTGGGAGGGATCGAAGCCGAGGCCGTCCTGCTGGGGCAGCCGTATTACATGCTGCTCCCCGAGGTGGTGGGCATGAAGCTCACCGGGGCACTTCCGGAGGGAGCGACGGCCACCGACATGGTGCTGGCCGTCACTGAGATGTTGCGTGCCTACGGCGTCGTGGGACGCTTCGTTGAGTTCTTCGGCCCCGGGCTCGACAACCTCACGTTACCGGACCGGGCCACGATCGCGAACATGTCGCCTGAGTATGGGGCAACCATCGGGTTCTTCCCGGTGGATGACGAGACGCTGCGCTACCTGAGGGGCACGGGGAGAGACCCTGCGCTGGTGGAACGGGTGGAGCGTATCTGCAAGGAACAGGGTCTGTTCCGGACGGACGGGACACCGGACCCCGAGTACACACGCCAGCTGGAACTCGACCTCGGCACCGTGGGGCCCAGCTTGGCCGGACCCAAGAGACCCCAGGACCGCGTTCAACTGGCGGCGCTGCGCGGTTCTTTCGAGAAGGAGCTTCCGGCGCTGGTCCCTACCGGGTTTTCGCCGGAGAGGATCGAAGGTACCGCCACTGGACCGAGCGACGCGGGCGCGGTGTCCGCGGGTGCGGGATCCCGCGGCGCCGCCGTTGCCTCCCGGATCGAATCCCGCCGCGCCGCCGAGATCGAGCTCGGTGGCCAGCGCGTGGAGATCGGTGACGGCAGTATCGTGATCGCGGCTATCACGAGCTGCACCAACACCTCAAACCCTTCGGTCATGATCGGAGCGGGACTGCTGGCAAGGAACGCCGTCCAGCGGGGGCTCCAGACGAAGCCATGGGTGAAGACCAGCTTGGCACCCGGCTCCAAAGTGGTAACGGACTACCTGGAAGGTTCAGGCCTGCTCGCGCACCTGGAGGCGCTTCGATTCCAGGTGGTCGGATACGGCTGCACGACATGCATCGGCAATAGCGGTCCGCTGCCCGAGCCCGTCACTCAGGCCGTCCGGGAACACGGGCTCGTCGTGGTCTCGATTCTCAGCGGGAACCGCAACTTCGAGGCCCGGATCCACCCCCTCGTACGAGCCAACTACCTGGCCTCTCCCATGTTGGTGGTCGCTTTCGCGCTGGCGGGTCGCATCGACATCGATCCGTATGTCGAGCCCCTCGGCCAGGACGCCAACGGGCGACCCGTCTTCCTGGCGGACATCTGGCCCGGTGCCGAGGAGATCCGGGACACCGTTGCGGCGTCCCTCGACCCCGAGATGTTCCACCAGAGATATGGAGAGGTCTTCGAGGGCGACGACGCGTGGCGGGCCCTGCCGCTGCCCGAGGACGCTGGCCTCTACGCATGGGACCCGGAGTCCACGTACATCCAGGAGCCACCGTTCTTCCAGGGAATGGGCCTCCACGCGCCAGGAATTCAGGACATCGAGGGCGCGCGGATCCTGGCCGTTCTGGGGAACACCACCACCACGGACCACATCTCCCCAGCCGGTGCGATCCCCAGGGACGAGCCCGCCGGAGCCTACCTCCAGGAACGAGGCGTCAGGCCCGTCGATTTCAACACCTTCGGGTCCCGTCGCGGGAACCACCAGGTAATGATGCGGGGCACGTTCGGCAACGTCCGGATCCGAAACCTCCTTCTGAAGAACCGGGAGGGTGGATACACCATCCATTTTCCTTCCGGCGAGACGACGACGATCTACGACGCCGCCATGCGCTACCGCGAGGAGGGAACTCCGCTCGTGGTCCTGGCAGGGCAGGAGTACGGCACCGGCAGCTCCCGGGACTGGGCCGCCAAGGGCACGACCCTCCTGGGTGTGAAAGCCGTCATCGCGGAGAGCTTCGAGCGTATCCACCGGAGCAATCTCGTCGGGATGGGAGTGCTCCCACTGGAGTTCCCGGACGGACAGACCCGCGAATCCCTGGGGCTCACGGGTTGGGAAGTCTTCAGCATTCGCGGAATCTCCCAGGGTCTCGAGCCCAGGAAGTTGGTGTCCGTCCGGGCCGAGAGGGAGGACGGATCGGAGGTGCGCTTCCAGGCCCGCGCGCGCCTGGACTCGGCGGTGGAAGTGGAGTACTACCGAAGCGGCGGGATTCTGCACGCCGTCCTTCGGGGGATGGCGGCCGGAGAAATGTAGACGGAGCCACGAGCTCCACGAGTCCGGGTCCGCGCACTGGCACACGGACATGGAGCCCGTCTCCGCCGCTCGCCGCCCTCAGATGATTCCGTCCTCGTCCGGATCCCGGAGCGCCAGGGGTGGGCCCAACACCTCCCTGAGAACGATGGCCCGGCGCAGTGCGGTCAGGTCACCCCGTGGCAGGAGAACGCCTGCGCGCGGGGAGGAGGGAGTGGCCGCGGCTGCGACCTCCTCGGGCCGGTCACTCGTACCCCGTAGACGAGCAGCTTCCGGTGCCGGCCGGGCTGGCGGCGAGGCGAGTCCGCTGTCGCCCGCCGGTCGCCCCACCCTCCGGCCCACCGCCACGGGAGCCCGCTGGCCCGACGGAACCCCGGGGGTCACTCGATCGGGCACTGCCACCGTGCCTCCTGCCCTCTCCTCTGTCCCTCCGGTCGGCACCTTCTCGGGGGGTCGCCGGACGGGCACCTCCCCCCGCATCAGCCCTGCGATCTCCTCCCAGATATCCTGGGGAACAAGCCCCTCGGATGTCTCCCCCTTCGGCCGCTCCACGGTTCCTGCGGAGGACCCGGGGGCGACGACCACCCCCGTCGGCCACTCGGTGTCACCCTCCGGGCCTTCCTCCTCCAACTCGAAAGGAAAGGGCCGGGGGCGGGGGCGGGGCTGCTGTCCCGCGCCTCTCCTGCGCCGCTGGGATCGGGCGATCCCGTCGAACACCGTGAAGAGGATGAATGCCAGGATCAAAACGATCTCGAAGCCACCCATGCGGCCGCTCCTACGCCTGAGGCTCGGAGGTACCCTCGTCGTCGCCACCGGAGATGGCGTTCCTCATGTGCGTGTCGGCCTGGATGTTCCGGTAGCGCATGTAGTCCATTACGCCCAGGTTGCCCGCCCGGAATGCATCGGCCAGCGCCAGGGGCACCTGCGCCTCCGCGTGCACCAGGTTGGCCCGTTCCTCCACCACCTTCGCCTTCATCTCCTGCTCCTGGGCCACGGCCATGGCGCGCCGTTCCTCGGCCCGGGCCTGAGCGATGCGCTTGTCGGCCTCGGCCTGATCGGTTTGCAGCTCCGCACCGATGTTCTTCCCGACGTCCACGTCCGCGATGTCGATGGAGAGGATCTCGAAGGCGGTGCCCGAGTCCAGGCCCTTCTCCAGCACGGTCTTGGAGATGTTGTCCGGATTCTCCAGAACGGCCTTGTGGGAGTGGGCGGATCCGATGTTGGACACGATCCCCTCCCCGACCCGGGCCACGATGGTCTCCTCCCCGGCCCCACCCACGAGCCGGTTGATGTTGGCCCGCACGGTCACGCGCGCCACCGCGATGAGCTGGATCCCATCCTTCGCCATCGCGGCCACCCGGGGAGTGGTGATGACACGGGGTGTCACGGACATCTGGACAGCTTCGAAGACATCCCGGCCCGCGAGGTCGATGGCGGCGGCCTGCTGGAACGAGAGGGCAATGCCCGCCTTGTCGGCGCTGATCAGGGCCCGAACCACCCGGTCCACCGCCCCACCCGCCAGGTAGTGACCCTCCAGTTCGCCGATGTCCAGGTGGAGACCCGCCTTGGTGGCCCAGATCAGGGGACGAACCACCGCCGGTGGCGACACCTTCCGCAGGCGCATCCCCACCAGATCGCTAATCCCCACCCGGACACGGGCCGAGATCGCCTCGATCCACAGGCGGACCGGCACGGCCCAGGCGATGAGCACAACCACGAAAATGACGATGGCCAGGATGAAGCTGGTGCCGAAGAACAACTCCTCCATTTCGTATTTCCTTTATCTCAGGGAGTCTTGACTTCGATCGATTACCGTTCGTGGGACTGCTCCGGACGCCCGTGGTGGCCCAGCCCCCTCGCTTTGCGGCCCCGGGCTGCTCTCAGGATTCGGTTCTCCTGGGTCGAACCACGAGTCGATAGCCCTCGGAGCTCACGACCTTGATGGGAGTGCCCTCCTCGATCCACTCGGACTCCGAGACGACGTCCAGGCGCTCCTCACCGAACAGGCCCACTCCGGAAGGCCGCAAATCCGTGATGGCCACACCCTCCTGGCCAACCAGGTCCGCCCGCAGCGCCGCGGAGACGTATCCTTCCTCCCGGGAGACCTCCTTCGGGAGAAGGATACCGCGACGGGCCAGTATCCGGCTACGGGGAAGGTGCCGGAGGAGAGCCCACGCCGTGACGATGATGAGGAGGAGAGTCGTCGTGAGCACCCCGCCCGCTCTCGTGAAATCGGCCATGGTCGGCAGTCTCCCCAACATGCTGAGATAGATGCCCCCCAGAACCCCCCCGATTCCGAGCACTCCGAAGATGCCGAAGCCTGGAATCACGAACGCCTCGACGGCGAGGAAGACCAGACCAGCCGCGAAGACGAGTAGGTCTTCCCAGCCTGCCAGGCCCACAATGAGATGGGAGCCAAAGAACAGGGAAAGGGCAAGAAGCCCGGCGGCCCCGGCCATGCCGAAACCGGCCGTCTTGATCTCCATGATCAGCCCCAGAAACCCGAGAGACAGGAGGAACGGCGCGACCACCGGATGGGAAAGGAAGCGCACCAGACGCTCCGCCCAGTTGACTCGGGGTTCTTCCACCCCGGTCACCGAGAGATCGAGAGCCGTCATGAGCGCCGTCCAGTCCTCTACCTCCTCCGCATAGCCCAGGTCGACGGCTTCTTCCGCCGTCAGCGTGAGGAGCTTCCCGGACTCCACGACGCCGGGAATCTCCACGTCCTCGTCCACCATGGCCTCCGCCACGGCGGGATCCAGTCCCCTGGCCTCCGCGAGGGCTCGCATCTCACTGCGCATGGCGGATACGATCTTCTCAGGAGCCTTTTCGCCAGTACCCACCACCGGGGTCGCCGCCCCGATCACCGACCCGGGTCGCATGTAGATCGCGTCGGTAGCCAGCGCGATCAGAGCGCCCGCCGAGAACGCCCGGCGGTTGATGTAGGCGTAGACGGGAACTTCCGAGTCCGAGACGGCATCCGCGATGCGCTCCGCCGCATCCACCCGGCCCCCCGGGGTGTCGATATCGAGAATGACCGCGACCGCGCCAGCCGTCTCGGCTTCGCGAACGCTGCGCTCGATGAAGGGCGCCAACCCGAGCTCGATGGTCCCGGTCACGGGAACCCGATAGACCGGCCCCTGGAATCGAATCTGAGCGTTGGTAGGTGTGAGGGGGGCTGAAGAAAGTATCGCGAGAAGGCAAACGATTCCGACGCTTCTCATCTTACCTCACCCTTCGGAATCCATCCGTCTTTGGGGGGCGTGGAACCCCGGTGTCAAGAGCTGGACTCTGCGGCCTCAACGAATCACCAGTGAAACGGCCGCCAGCGGGCGGCCGTCGACGTTCGCGCGATCCCCTGCCCCGCCCGGAGCCCTACCTCAGCTCCACACCCATGATCTGGCACGCGTAGTACGCCCGTCGGATGGCACGAGGGAGGTCGGAGTCCTCCAGCGCCTCGCGGGCACCGAATACCAACCGGCGCGCCCGCTGCCGGGTCTGCTCCGTATACGAATCGGACACCTGAAATCTTCCCAGCCCCTCGTAAGCCCTCCGGATGAGATACTCTGCAACGAACTCGGGTGTCACGCCCTGGAGTGCGTCAGCCGCCTCCAGTCCATACACTATCGCCGCTTCGATGTGTCCCTCCGCCTGCTCCTGCAGCCCCTGCTCGACGAGGCCTGCTGCGGCTCCGAGGGAAGCGAACAGCGTGACCGGGAGTGTCTCACCCAGCCAGGCGGCCGATTCCAGGCTCTTGCTGAGCCTCAGAAGCGTGGCCTCGATGATCTCCACGCCCATGGCTTCGACCAGCACGGGGGCGGCGAGGTGGTAGGCCTCCCGCCGCATCTCCTGGGCATCGGCTTCAGGCAGGAACCAGGACTCCTCCCACAGGCCAACGGCCGTGGACGTGGCCTCCTCCACTCCGTAGGCTGCCACGATGCTGGGAAGCGCGGGAACCGGGGGCGAGAACTGAAGTGATGGACTGGTCTCCTCAGCGATCAACAGGGCCAGAGGGTCCGACTCGGCATCGGCGCACCCGGAGGCAACCGCAACCAGGAGAATGCCCCTGGCGATGGGAAAGCCGAATGCGTGTCTCGATATCGGGCGCATATGAGGGTCCATTACAGGAAATCTAGGCTCCGGGCCGGTGTCAGTGCAAACTCCGGACCCCGGTTCCCCACGCCGACCCCGCCGCTATCGACCGTGCCATGGCGCTCGGGTACTGTCACCCCATGGGCCGTTGACACTCGGTGAGCCGCGCGCGCGAGGAGCAGCTCCACCTTGACGCGTTCGTCGTCGATGGCCAGGTTGGCTCCCGCATTTCGCCCGAGCCAACCATGTCAGGTGAGGCCAACATGAACGCGAACCACCCGTTCGGCGGCGATCTCTTCCCCGATGTGCCAAGAGCCGAACCCGCTCGGCGGATTCGGGCCGCGTGCACGAAGATCCGTGGGCTGCGTTCTCAGGTGGGGCATGAGGGACTGCCCCCTTCCGCCGCGCGCACGCTCATCGACGAGCTGACCGCCGCGCTGGAGGCCTGCGCCGCGGCTCTGGAGTCGAAGGAGAGCGAAGGCTGAGGTACACACTGGCTCCGGGACGAGGTCGAGCCGAACCGTGACGCTCCGAACGTTGCGGGCTCTGACAGCCGCCTTTTTTCTCTGCTTCGCCGCCCTGGTGACGTGGCCGGGATATGTCCCGTTCAACCGGGTG
Source organism: Gemmatimonadota bacterium (assembly GCA_039586555.1). GTDB lineage: Bacteria > Gemmatimonadota > Gemmatimonadetes > Longimicrobiales > Gaopeijiaceae > JBDHKE01. The sequence goes on from JBDHKE010000008.1 coordinate 9,740, forward strand.
GAGCCTCTGATCCTCGGACTCCCCTTCTCCATGGCATGGATCGCCCTCTGGGTCGTCCTCTCCGCGGTGGCGCTCTACCTCCTCGACCGCGCCGAGCAGCGGAAAAGGGAGGACTAGGTGGCGAGCTGGCACCTGATTACCGCCATCATCATCCTCTACCTCGGTCTCACACTGGGCATCGGACTGGCGGCGGGTCGGAGGACCTCGAAGAGCGTAACAGGATACGTCGCCGGAGACCGGGCGTTCGGGCTGCTGGTCATGTATTTCATCACGGGCGCCACCGTCTTCTCGGCGTTCGCCTTCCTCGGGGGGCCGGGATGGGCCTACTCGCGGGGGGCCGCAGCGTTCTACATTCTCTCCTACGGCGTGCTCGGCGTCGCTCCGTGGTATTTCATCGGGCCCAAGGCGGCCGAGCTCGGCCGCCGCCGCGGATACGTGACGCAGGCCCAGCTCCTGGTCGGGCGCTTCCCATCCCGCTTCCTGTCGGCGCTGATCGCCGTTCTCACCCTGTTGGCCTTCGTGCCCTACATCACCCTGCAGATGCGAGGAGCCGGCATCGTCATCGAGGCGGTCACCGACGGCCACATTTCCCTTCCGGTGGGAGCCGCCCTCGCCTATGGGATCGTGGTGGTGTACGTGCTGATCAGCGGGGTCGCAGCCGTGGGATGGACCAACACCTTTCAGGGCATCTTCATGCTGGTCATCGCCTGGTGCCTGGGCCTCTATCTGCCTCACGTCCTCTACGGGGGAGTGGGCCCCATGTTCGAGCGCATCGCCGCGGAGCGCCCGGAGCTCCTTACCGCACCGGGTCTCACCGCCACGGGTGACGCCTGGACCTGGGGGGGGTACTCCACGTCCATCCTGGTGAGCGCCATCGGAATCCAGATGTGGCCCCATCTCTTCATGAAGGCCTTCGCGGCGCGAGACGACCGGATCATTCGGCAAACCGTGATCCTCTTCCCGACGTTCCAGCTGTTCCTCATCCCGGTGTTCCTGATCGGCTTCGCGGGCGTGCTCTTCCCGGAGACGCCCCCGAACGCCGATTTCATCCTGCCCTTTCTGATCCTACGGACTGACCTTCCTGCGCTGGTGGTAGGGCTGTTCTGTGCGGGCGCCCTGTCCGCTTCCATGTCCACGGGAGATGCACTGCTGCACGCGTCGGCCTCGGTAGCGGTGGAGGACGGCGTTCGGCCCTTCAGGCCCCTTGGAGACCGGGGACAGCGACTCCTCATGCGGATCCTCGTCCTCGCCATGGGGGTGGTGGCCTACTACTTCGCCCTGGACGAGGATCAGTCGCTGGTGGTTCTTCTCCTGACCGCCTACGGAATCATCGCCCAGTTGGCTCCCCCGGTGGTCGCTGGATTGTACTGGAGGAGGGCGACCACGCCCGGGATCCTTCTTGGCCTGCTGGCCGGTTCTGCCACGGTCTTCTTCTTCTTCTTCCTCGATCACCTCAGGCCCCTGGACCTCCACGAGGGCATCCTGGGGCTCCTGGTGCACGTGCCGGTGTTGGTGATCGTAAGCCTGCTCACGCCTCCCCAGGAGGCGACTCACTCGAGATGCTTCGTGGACCTGGAGCCGCTCCAGGCTGGAGGGAGCGGCGAGGAAATGAGCGCCTAGTCCACCAACCGGCTGCGGCCCCTCCCCTGAAGGCTCGCCACCACCTGTCCGGATCGCCCAAGAGGAACCCGGACCGGGTAGGACAACCCCGGTGGGGTGAACCCCCGAATCAGATGAGGATTCAGGTCGCGGATGAGCCGGGCGGGCACGTCGAGAGTGTGCGCCACCTCAGCCAGGGACGTGCCTCCGGGGACGAAGACCTGCTCGAACTGGTATGGTTCCTCTGGAACCACATCGAAGCCGTACTCCCGCGCGTGCCGGGCGATCAACGTGGCGGCGATCAGCTTGGGGACGTAGGACCTCGTCTCCCGCGGCAGATACTCGATGATCTCCCAGTAGAGCTCCTCTTCCCCACGGCGGTCGTCCGCATGCCTTCGGAGAATCCGCGCCACCCGGTTCGGCCCCGCGTTGTAGGCCGCCGCCGCCAGGTACCACGACCCGAAGCGGTCATAGAGGATCTCCAGATAATCCAGCGCGGCGTCGGTGGCTCGGACCGGGTCCCGGCGCTCGTCCACGTAGGCATGAACCTCGAGTCCGTACTCCACGGCCGTGGGTCCCATGAACTGCCACACGCCCGCGGCGGATACCGGGGACGTCGCCTCGGGCCTGAAGCCCGATTCGATCATAGCCAGGTAGAGAAGATCCCGGGGCATCCCCCGCTCGTCGAGCTTCGACCGGATCAAGCCGCCGTACAGACCTTCACGAGAAAGATAGCGCTCAAAGCCGCTCCGCCCCTGGTTGATGTACCTTGCGATCCAAGTCCTCACCCGCTCGTTGACCTCGATCGGCAACTCGAAGCCCACGACTTCGGCAACGTCATGACCTATCGAGGCGGGGTGACGATCCTGGATACGGGGGGATTCGAAGAGAGACCAGAGCCCAAGGGCTCCTGACGCCAACAGGAGGGGAAGACCGAGAGTCCTCACCCGTGGTAATCGAGGCCCTTGCGGCAACTGAGGCTCTTCGGCGGTGGTCCCTCGGCGGGACTCACGACGGACGAGGCGTTCCGCCGACTGAGTTTCGAGCCTCCCGGCCAACGGCGAGACCGATTTCATGGTACCTCCAATCTATGTCTTCTCCCGTGCAGCCGGGTCGAGGGATATCCTTTTCGAGCGACGGCTGGGGAGAAAGCTAACGGAACCCCAGGTCCGAAGAACCCAAAGGGGATCCGGTATCGCGGGTTTGAAGAAGGGTTTCGCGGCGAAGCAAGCCTGGTGAGCGGGCCCACGGGCGCGGAGAGAGGGGTCCGTCAGGTCGACGGGTAGACCGAAATCAGCTTTCGGCTTCCCCGAGACTCGAATCTGACCACACCGTCAACGAGGGAGAAGAGCGTGTCGTCCCCGCCTCTCCGCACGTTGCGTCCCGGATGGAACTTGGTGCCTCTCTGCCGCACGAGGATCCCTCCAGCCCGGACGGGCTGACCACCGTACCGCTTCACCCCGAGTCGCTTGGCGTTGCTGTCCCGACCGTTTCGGCTGGAACCGACGCCTTTCTTGTGTGCCATGATGCGTCCTCGTATGCCGCTCTCAGAACCTGCTTCGCTACCGCCGGAGCCGTCTAGACCGCTGACGCCGTCTAGACGACGATCTCTCCGACGCGGATTTCAGTAAACTTCTGGCGGTGCCCCTGCTTCTTGCGAAAGCCCTTGCGGCGCTTCCGCTTGAATACGATGATCTTGCGTTCCTTGCCATGTCGGAGCACCTCAGCGGTCACTTTGGCTCCGTTGATCATGGGCGTGCCCACGGACACGCTGTCCCCACCCGACGCGAGAAGAACCTCCTCGAACGTCACGGTGGAGCCTGCATCGGCTTCCAGGGCAGGCACCCTGAGACGCTTGCCCGGCTCAGCTCGAAACTGCTTTCCACCCGTTTGGAACACCGCGTACATGAGACAACCTCTTCCGGAAGCTCATTCGTGAAACCGTTAGCCAAGAAATGTGGTTTCACCTGGATTTGAGGTCAAGGGATCGCGACGTTTGCCTCTGGTGTTGCGGCCAGGACTGACGGGGCGCGCGGTTCCCTCGGTCCTCCACAGGCCCCGGGTCAGTGGGGGGCGTACCGCGCGGTTACGTCCGTTTCCGCCTTGCCGGAGAGCAGAGCGAACTCGTCCTCCTGCATGAGCGGATCGTCTCTGAGCTCCAGCTGCAGCTTGGTTCGGCGCGACACCCGCTCGAGGAGACCTGGCTCCGACTCGATCAGATGGAGGGCCACCTCGGGGTGCACGCGAACGACGAGGGACCGTTCGGCCCCGGCGGCGGCGGCTCGAGCAAGGCTGCGATCGATCCGCCGGACCACTGCGGCCGGAGTGAACACGTGGCCCATGCCGCCGCAGTGGGAGCAGGGTGCCGTAAGCGATTGCAGCAGCGACGGCCGGACCCGCTGCCGCGTCATCTCCACCAGCCCGAGCTCCGAGACGGCGAACGCCTTCGTCCTGGCCCGGTCCCTCCCGAGGTGAGTGCGAAGCTCCTGAAGCACGCGATCCCGGTTCTTCTGGGACTCCATGTCGATGAAGTCGCAAACGATGATCCCACCGATGTCGCGCAGCCGAAGCTGGCGGGCAACCTCCCGGGCCGCGTCCAGGTTGGTGCGCAGAATCGTCTGTTCGGGATCCTTCTTCCCCTTGCCGGTGAACCGACCGGTGTTCACGTCGATGGACACCAGCGCTTCGGTGGGCTCAATGACCATGTATCCGCCCGAGGGCAGCTCGACCCTCTTCACGAAGGCCTGCTGGATGTCTTCCTCGATACCGTACTTCTCGAAGAGGGGAGTGGACGAGCCATGGAATCGAACCCGATCCAGCAGGTCCGGGTCCACGGACTTCAGGTACTGCCTCACCTCCTTGTAGACCGCCTTGTCATCGACGGTGAGCGCGTCGAACTTGTCGCTGAAGAGATCCCGAATGACACCGCCGATCAGCTTGGTCTCTTCGCGCAGTAACAGAGGAGCCTTGGAGGCGTCGGACTTCCGCTTGATCCGTTGCCACGCGGCGTGAAGCCGCTTGAATTCGGCCTCGAAGGTCTTCTGATTCAGCTCCTCCCCAACCGTGCGCACGATGATGCCACCGGCGTCCTCGGGCAGGATCTCCCGGGCGAGCCTGCGCAGGCGTGACCGCTCTTCCCTTCCCTCGATCTTGCGGCTCACTCCCACGTGGGAGGAGAAGGGCATGTAGACGAGAAACCGTCCGGGCATGGAGATCTGAGCCGAGACCCTGGGACCCTTGGTGCCGATGGGCTCCTTGGTCACCTGGACGACGACCTCCTCACCCTTCTGGACCAGATCCTGGATGGGAGGGTACCTTCGGCCCCTCCGACCCGCACCGTCCTCCTGATCGTCGTCCTCTTCCTCTTCCTCTGTGACCAGATCGGACACATGGAGGAACCCCGACTTGTCGGCCCCGATATCGACGAAGGCCGCCTGGATTCCGGGGAGGACGGCTTCCACCCGCCCCAAATAAATGTCCCCGACCAGGCGATCCCGGTGGGGTTGATCGAGCATCAGCTCGACGAGCTCTTCGTTTTCCACCAGTGCGACCCACGTTTCGTGGGTGGACGCACTGATGAGGATTTCTCTCCTCAAGAAGCTAACTCCACTTTGTTGTCCCTGGGCTTCGGGCCCGCAGCCATCGGGAGGGCCCCGTTCCGCCTCGGCGACCCTGCGTCAGCCGAAGCGATCACCAGCCGCTCCTCCCGTTCGCCGCAACCCGGAAGTCCAGGTCACGTTTTCGTTTTCGACCCGGCGTCAGGACTCAGTCGGGAAAGGCCTCCGCTACGAGATGGCGGGCGATGATCAACCGCTGAATCTCGCTGGTCCCTTCCCCGATCTCGCAGACCTTGGCGTCCCGCATCATCCGCTCTACCGGGGTCTCGTTTGTGTAGCCGTCCACGCCCAGGAGCTGTACCGCCTGGCCCGTCGCCCGCATGCACAACTCTGAACAGAACAGCTTCGCCATGGCAGCCTCTTTGGAGTAGGGGAGGCCACGGTCCTTCAATGAAGCTGCATGGTACGTAAGATGCCGTCCAGCCTCGATGTGGGTGGCTAGATCCGACAGCTCGAACTGCACCGCCTGCGAGTCCCAGATCTTCTTGCCCCACCTCTCTCTTTCGTGGGCGTGTCGGAACGCGGTCGCGAAGGCTCCCTCCGCCAGACCCAGAGAAAGAGCGGCGATTCCGATTCGACCGCCGTCCAGGGTCCTCATGAAGTTGATGAAGCCATCGCCCTCGGCTCCCAACCGGTGCGATTCGGGAACGTACGCATCCTCCAGGAGCAACTCCCGGGTGTCGGAAGCTCTCCAGCCCATCTTGTCTTCCTTCTTCCCAGCCCGTACGCCGTCCGTGAATGGGAGTCCGTCCCAATGACCTACACCGATGCCCTGGCTCTGCTCCAGATCAACGGTCGGCTTGCACACAATGAAGCTGGAGATTCCCCGGGTACTGCGCTCTGGATCGGTCACCGCCGTAACTGTGAAGATCTCTCCCACGCCGGCGTGCGTGATGAAGATCTTGGATCCGCTGATCCGGTAACCACCGTCCACCCGCACGGCCCGGGTGCGGGTTCCCGCGGCATCCGATCCCGCTTCGGCTTCGGTCAATCCGAACCCCCCGAGGACCTGTCCGGAGGCGAGCGGAGGCACGAACCGCTCCTTCTGGTCCGGCGTTCCGAAGTCCAGAATCGGAGAGGTTCCCAGGGTGGTGTGAGCCGAAACCGTGATGGCGTGGCTGGCATCGACTTTCGCCAGCTCTTCCACCACCAGCGCGTAGCTCAGGTAGTCCAGGCCGAGTCCACCAAGATCCCGGGGCGCCGTGATTCCCAGGAGTCCCATCTCCCCCATGGCTTTCACGTTGTCCCACGGGAACTCGCACCGCTCGTCCAATTCCCGCGCGACGGGGGCCACGGCCTCCGCGGCGAAACGCTGGACTCGATCCCGCAGCTCCACATGCTCTTTGGACAGGTACTGCATCCAGCAGAAACCTCCCGAGGTTCGCGGGCGGTAAGTCCGACACCCTCGCGCACTTTTCAGGCGGTCGTCCTCAGACCTCGAAAGACGCCGAGAGCGCGACTTCGCAGATCCTTGACGCCGGAGTCTCTCGGCCCTGGTCCACGCAGGCCCCCCCGCCTATCTGGTCGTCAGGGCCTGGCGCACTGGATCTCGGCTTCCCAGACAGCGATCACACCCGCTGCACTCCCCAGCGCTGCCCCTCTCTCCGAAGTAGCGGAGCAGGTACCGCCGCCGGCAACCTCGAGTCCTGACGAAGTCCCGCACCCTTCCGAGCTTCCACAACTCCCCGGCGCGCCGGCTCCGATAGGGCTCCAGCTCAGCCTCAGCCGAGTGGAGGCCCAACTCGACAGGTAAAGACCCTCCGAGGTCGGAGCGGGTTCCCCCGAGGGGTCCCTGAAATCGGTGGATCGCCCCCAACCCGGTGAGAATCTCCACGCTCGCTTCGATCTGGGTCTCGGAGATGCGTCGCCCGACGATCCGGCGAATCAGGGAGGCCGTCACCACCCCCCGTCCCCCCTCTCCAAGGATCTCCCGGAGCGCTTCCCATACCCTGCGCACCACTCGCAGAGGTGGGTAGGAGCGCCCCACGAACGCCTGATGCAGGGCGTGGTCTCCCCGCCCTACGAACGTCACGACACGAGCCGGCCTCCCGTCCCGTCCCGCGCGCCCGGCTTCCTGATAGTAGGCTTCGAGAGTCCTGGGAAGCGTCATGTGGCAGACGAGACGCACATTGTCCCGGTCGATTCCCATGCCGAAGGCGTTCGTGGCCACTACCAGCTCCGCGCCGCCGCTCATGAAGGTCTCCTGCACCCTCATGCGCTCCTCGCCCGGCAGGCCCGCATGGTACGCCTCCGCGCGAAGGCCGAGACCCGCAAGGTGATCTCGCGTCCTCTCCACACCTTTGCGGGTTCCCGCATACACGATGACTGACCCTGACTCCCTCCGGCAGAGGATTTCGCCCAGCGCGCTGAGCTTCGCCACGCTGTCCGCCACCTGCACCACGTGCCAGGACAGGTTGCCGCGATCGAAGCTTCCCACAACCTCCAAGGGGCTTTCCAGACCGAGCCGTTCACAGATCTCCCGCCGGACCCTGGGGGTGGCAGTGGCCGTGAGCGCCAGGGCGGGAACCTCCAGGGTCCGCCTCACACGCCCAAGGGTCAGGTAGGCGGGCCGGAAGTCGTGCCCCCACTCGGAGATGCAGTGCGCTTCGTCAACAGCGAGAAGGGAAACGGGTAGTCCTGCCAGGCGCGGAACGAAGGCCGGGCTCCGGAAGCGCTCGGGTGCCACGAAAAGGAGATCCAGGCGGCCGGACAGGGCTCGATCCATCACCTCCCCGACCTGGTGAGACGTCTGAATGGAGCTGAGGAGCCCCGCCGAGACCCCGGCGGCCCGGCAGCGCTCCACCTGATCGGACATGAGGGAGATGAGAGGGCTGACGACCAGGGCGAGACCCGGGGTGACGATCGCGGGAAGCTGGTAACAGACGCTCTTACCCCCCCCGGTGGGAAGAACCCCGAGGGCATCCCTCCCCGAGAGCACGCTCCGGATCAACTCCCACTGACCCGTACGGAAACGGTCGTATCCGAAGCGCGCCTTCAGGGCCGCGAGGGCTGCTTCCGCCTCCGGAGCGCGGCACCGCGTTTCGTCCTGCGCCCTCTCTCTTCCCGGTCGCCGTCGAGCCCGATCCCTCGGGTCGTCGTCCATCTCTGAGCTTCACGATCCTCGTGGGGCCCCAACATGGATGGACGCGTCGAGTCCAGTCCGAAGGCACGCCACCCGCCGCCCCCCCTGCCGGCGGTCGGCGGGCGTGGACTGGAGCTGCACCGCCACCGGGGCCCGAGCCTACGACACGTCCTCCGAGCTCTCGGCCTCGGGATCCGACGGGCCGCCGACGTTCTTCCTGGAAGAGACGAAGCGGAGGACCATCCCCACCGCCAGCACCGCGATGGCCACTCCCACCAGCCAACCCACATCCATGAAGATGCCGGCCAGTCCCAGAATGGCCCCGGTCCAGAAGATGTAGACCCTCTTTTCCAGATGAGGATCGGGTCTCTCGCGACGGGAGCTGATGAACACGGTCAGTGAGGTCTCGGCCCGCCCCCCGGCGCAGGACGGGAAGCAAGCTCACACGGCCCGGCGTCCTGAGCGTCGCCTCCCCGGAACTCCGCGCCGCAGTGGGACAGGATCAGGCCTCTTGCTCCTGTCCGCTCGCGAACCAGGTACGGATGTATTCCACCGCCGTGGATGTCGGCGTGCCAGGTCCGAAGAGACGTCCAACGCCCTGTTCCTGGAGCGCTGCTGCATCATCTTCCGGGATGATCCCTCCACCCGTGAGGAGCACGTGATCGGCGCCGGCTTCCCGAAGCAGCTGGAGCACCCTCGTAAACAGGGTCATATGAGCACCAGAAAGAACTGACATGGCAACGACATGTACATCTTCTTGGACCGCCGCGCTTGCGATCATCTCCGGGGTTTGGTGAAGACCGGTGTAGATGACCTCGAAGCCGGCGTCCCTGAAGGCGCTCGCGATCACCTTGGCACCGCGATCATGGCCGTCGAGCCCCGGCTTGGCCACCAGGACCCGGATTCTCCGATCGCCCAGCGACATCACTCAGCCCTCCAAGTCAATGTTTTCTGCCTCGTACCTAGGCCACCGAATGCCTCGCGAGCTCCTCAAGGTAGCCCGGTAACTCGGCCACGGAAGCGATCCGGTCCACCGGGTGCCTCAGAGCCCCGGTGGGATCCAGCAGAACCGCCCGGAGACCCGCCCGATGAGCCCCGACAACATCCACCGGATAGAGATCTCCAACGTACAGGCATCCGTCCGGGCGCGCTCCCAGTTGTCGGCACGCCTCCCGGAAGATCCTGGGATCGGGCTTCTCGAGACCCACCTCGTGGGAATCCATCACGAATTCGAAGTACGTGCGGATTCCGGCCATTTCCAGAACCGACTCCATGCGCCCGTCGGCGTTGGAGACCACACCCAATCGGTACCCTCGGTCCAGCAGAAGCTGAAGCGTTCGGGGAGTATCCTCCTCCACATGGGTCCACAGATGGGACGCCTCGTGCTCCTCGACGACTCTCCTGCCCACGTCCTCGAGCAATCGCTCCGGGATACCGGACTCTCGGAAGAGGGTCGCCAGGTATTTCTTCCAGACCTTGGGTTCGGTGCCCGGGCTGCCCGGGCCGACGGAGCGATCCAGGGTAATCCGGGAGGCGAGCTCCGCACGCAGCATCCGATCTTCGTCCACCTCGACCCCGAACTCCCGGAAGATGGCCAGAGTTCGGGCACGATCCAGTGAAACCAGCGTGTTTCCTGCATCGAAGAGAATCGCTTGGATCTCACCTTCCACTGAACGGACTCCCGGGTCGACCTTCACGAAAAGGCCCGCCGGTGGGTCCGGCGGGCCAGAACCTCTCCCTCACGGGAGGCTCCCGACCTCTCGATCCGGCATTCCCATCTGGACAACGTCGCAGACGGTCCACTAGAAGAACACCGGCTCCTTGTAGTTGCCAAACACCTCTTCCATGGCATCGCGGATCTCCGAGAGGGTGCAATCCGCCCGGGCGCAATCGAGAATGCGATCCACCAGGTTGTCACCCTCCCGGGCCGCGGCTCCCAGAGCCGCAAGCGTCTGCTCGACCCGGGAGGGGTCGCGCCCCTGACGCAGTCGGGCCAAGCGGGCTCGCTGCTTCTCCTCCACCTCCGGATCAATCTTGAGCAAGTCGATCTCGACGCCACCCGAGCCTTCGGAAAAGGCGTTGACGCCCACGATCACCCGCTCGCCCGCCTCCACTTCCTGCTGTTGCCGGAACGCGGCCTCGGCGATTTGCTGCTGGAACCAGCCAGCCTCGATTCCCGGGACCACCCCACCCATCTCGTCGATCTCTTCGAAGATCTCGTAGGCTTCCCGCTCTAGCTGATCCGTGAGCGATTCCACGTAGTAGGACCCGGCCAGGGGATCGATGGTGTTGGTGATCCCCGTCTCGTGCGCCAGAATCTGCTGCGTGCGGAGGGCGATGCGCACCGCCTTCTCGGTGGGGAGGGCCAGGGTCTCGTCCATGGAGTTGCTGTGCAGCGATTGGGTCCCACCCAAGACCGCGGCCAGGGCCTGGTAGGCCACCCGCACGATGTTGCTTTCGGGCTGCTGCGCCGTGAGTGTGACACCGGCGGTCTGGGCGTGGGTGCGGAGACGCCACGACTCCGGGTTCCGCGCGCCGTATTTCTCCCGCACGGACTTCGCCCAGATCCTGCGGGCCGCCCGGAACTTCGCGACCTCTTCGAAGAAGTCGTTGTGGACGTCGAAGAAGAAGGAAAGCCGAGGCGCGAAGGTGTCGGGATCGAGCCCTCTCGCGATTCCCCGCTCTACGTACTCGAGACCGTTGCGAAGGGTGAAGGCCAGCTCCTGCAGCGCCGTCCCCCCGGCCTCCCGGATGTGGTATCCGGAAATGGAGATGGGGTTGTACTTGGGAGCGTTCACGCTGCACCACTCGAACATGTCCACGACGCAACGAAGCGCCGGTTCCGGCGGGAAGATCCACGCGTGCTGCGCCTGATACTCTTTGAGGATGTCGTTCTGGACGGTGCCCCGGATCCTCTCCGGCGGAACGCCCTGCCGCTCCGCGGCCGCCACGAAGAAGCAGAACAGGATGATGGCCGGTCCGTTGATGGTCATGGAAACGGACACCCGGTCCAGGGGGATCCCGGCGAAGAGCGTCTCCATGTCGCTCAGAGAGGAGATCGCCACCCCGCAGACGCCTACCTCTCCCAGGGAGCGCGGATGATCGGAGTCGTAGCCCATGAGGGTCGGAAAATCGAACGCCACCGAGAGGCCGGTCTGGCCGTGCTCCAGCAGGTACTTGAAGCGCGCGTTCGCCTCCTCCGCCGTTCCGAAGCCCGCGAACTGTCGCATCGTCCACAACCGGGTGCGGTACATGGTCGTGTAGGGACCCCGCGTGAACGGATACATTCCGGGAGCTGCCAGGCTGCGGACGTCCTCCTCCGCACCCACCCGGTCCAGGGCGGTGTACAGTGGCTGCACCTCCCGGCCGGAGACCGTGGTGAACAGAGCATCCCGTTTGGGGACCGCCTCGTACTCCCGCTCCCACCGCTCCAGGAGCTCGCGCAGCTCCCTGAGCTCCTCTTCTCTTTCGGCGATCCTTCCGGCCAGATCCGCAGGCGAACGGATCTCTTCTTCTATCGTGGACATCTGTGACTCCGATCCCGATCGATCCCCCGTGACTTCGGAGCCGACCGACCTTCAAGATGGCTCGGACCAGGACACGCTTCAACGGCTCGTGGGCGAACCCGACCTACCAGGGGAGCCCCTCCGCAGCTTCGTCGCCCAGAAGGTCCCGAAGCACGGATCGCGCCACGGAGTAGGGAGTTGCCCGGCCCGTCAGGATCCCGTCCAGCGCCTCTCCCGACGCAAGTTTGCTCTCGATGCGTCGCCCGGCGACCCTTCGCAACTCTCGCTCCACGACGTCCCGCACCCTGATCTTCGCCCGCTCCCGGCGGCGCTGGACCTCTTCCCCGCTTTGCGCCAGGTATTTCCGGTGCTCGTCGATGGCCTCCAACAGCTCGGGCAAGCCATCACCGCTCTGGGCGACCGTCCGAAGGACCGGAATGGTCCAGCCCGGGCGCTGCGAGCCTGCACCCACCCCGGACTCCCCTTCCCGCCTGGAGTCCTCGCGGGGTGCCATGACCCTCGACAGGTCAACCCCGTGATGCGCCGGGACGTTCCGCAGGGTCTGGCCCGAACGGAGCCGTAGGGCGAGCTGGAGCTCCTTCACCAGCCGGTCCGCACCCGGGCGGTCGGCCTTGTTCACCACAAAGACATCGGCGATCTCCATGAGGCCGGCCTTCATGGCCTGAATACCGTCCCCGGATTCCGGCACCAGCACCACGACCACCGTGTCCGTCGCCGCTGCGATCTCCAGCTCGGTCTGGCCCACGCCCACGGTCTCGACCAGGATCCTCCCGAACCCGAAGGCATCCATGAGATCGATCACTTCCTTCGTGGTCGTGGCGAGGCCTCCCAGGGATCCGCGCGTGGCCATGGAGCGAATGAAGACACCTGGATCGAGGGCGATGTCGTTCATCCGGATCCGGTCGCCCAGCAGAGCTCCACCCGAAAACGGCGAGGTGGGATCCACCGCTACGATCCCCACCTTCTCCCCCCCTGTTCGCCACCCCGTCGCGAGTGCCGCCAGGAGCGTGGATTTGCCGGCCCCTGGAGGGCCGGTCAGCCCGATGCGCGTGGATGTCAGCCCCTTCGAAATCAGGGCATGCAGAAGGGACTGGAAGCCCGGGCGCTCGTCTTCCACGGTGGAAATGGTGCGGGCCAAGGCTAGACGCTGCCCCCCCAGGAAGCGCTCGTAGAGGGAGCGCAGATCGGCCGGGAGGTGTGCCGGGTCGCGCCCCCCGGCCCCGCCGCCCTGGAAGGTGGGTCCGGTCATTCAGGCTCTCCTGTCGAGGAGAGACGAAGAGAGAGGAACGACCATCGAGTTCTGCCGAAGACCTACTTCCAGAGGGTTGCCGGAACTCGCGAACAGGGTTGGCCGATCCGTCCGGCCCGGATCCGGATCCCGGGTCCAGGGGAAGAGGCGCGGCTCCGTACACCGAGACCCTCACTCCTCCGGGATCGGGTGCCGTCAAAGACTACCGGAGGGGACCCCCGGGTGCAAGCGACCCTTCCCGCCGGTGAAGGCCATACTCGGCGGAGAATCGGGGTGTCGCGAGGAGCCGTCAGCGCGCCGACGCGTCAGACCTTAGCCCTCTCGCGTGTCTCAGAGGGTTCTCCAGCAGGTGGGTGGGGATGAAGAAGACCAGTACGAACATGATGAGAGCCGCGAGGAGGCCTGAACCCAGCAGCCAGAGGCTCCGGATGGCAATGAAGACGATGGAGGAGATGACGGCCGTAGAAGCGGCGAAGATGGCGAGCAGAAGTCGCCGGGCCTGAAGATGAAGGAATCGCTGGAGCCCCTGCAGATCCCGGGGGTGCATCCCCACCCGCAGTTCCTCCCGCTCCACTCGATCCAGGATTCCTCTGGCCACTCTGACGACGGTCTGGACCTCGCCGAGCATGTCTTTCGCGAAGGAGACCGGCTCCCGACCCGTGGACTTCAGGATCTCTGAACGAGCCTCGCGAACCACCCGGCGAACCAGCCGGAGGCCATCGAAACCGGGTTCGTACCGGAACCCGATCCCCTCCAGCAGGATGGCGGCCCGGAAGAAGTACACCAACTCCTGGGGCAGCATCAGGGGCCAGGTGTAGAAGGTGTCCAACACTTCCTGCACCATCTCCTGGATTCGCCCCCGACTCGTCGTGCGCGCCCGTTCGACGATGCGCATGATCTCGGTGGCGGCTTCCCGGATCTGCCCCCTGGAGACTTCGGGACTGATCATCCCCAGGCGGTACATCTCGTTGATGATGCCATCCAGATCCTCCCGGGCAACAGCCAGGGCCACCGCCAGCACCGACTCGCGCGTCCAGCGGGGAACACGGAGGACGGCCCCCCAGTCCAGGACCACGATGGTTCCATCCTCCTGGACGAGAAGGTTCCCCGGGTGCGGATCGGCGTGCAGGAAGCCGTCCACCATCATCATCCGCAGGTAGAGCCCGGTGAGGCGCTCCATCATGACGTGGAAATCCAGCTCGCCTCGCTGGAATCGCTCCCCCAGGCGATCGATCTTCTGGCCCGGACAGTAGTCCATCACCAGGATCCGGCGCCGGGTGAACTCTTGCAGCACCTGGGGCGCCTGAACGCCGGGGTAGTCGCGGAAGAACCGGCGGAAGTGAAGGATGTTGTCCGCCTCGATGCGGAAATCCATCTCCTCGCGCACCTTCACCGAGAATTCCCGGACCACGTTCGTCAAGCCCTGCACGTGGTGATTGGGAAACAGGATGTTCAGCCAGAAGAGGGCCCGGAAGGAGATGTCCAGATCCAGAGCGACGATCTTCTCCACCCCGGGCCTGAGAACCTTCACCACCACGTCCCGACCCTGGACTCGGGCCCGATGCACCTGGCCGAGACTCGCCGCGGCCACGGGATCCTTTCGGAAGTCGGTGAAGACCTCGTCCACCGGTCGCTCGAGCTCGTGCTCGATGACCCGCATGATGTCCTCGGAAGGGTCCGGAGGGACCTGATCCTGCAGTCGCCCAATGGCGGACAGATAGGGCTCCGGGAAGATGTCGGCCCTGGAGCTGAATACCTGCGCGAGCTTGATGAAGGTGGGGCCAAGGGAGGCGATGGCAGCCACTAACCGGTCCGCCCGCTTTTGGTGTTGCTGGGGTCTCCTGCGTGCGGGTGGACCCACGAAGACCCAGCGCTTCCGATCCCTGAGGAACGCGATCAGAAAGGGGAGCAACTTGCGGAAGACCCGGAAGCTGCGGGTGAATCGTCTCATAAGAGCAACGCGGAAGCCAGACCGAGAAGCAGGAAGAACCCGAAGAAGTCCGTGATCGTGTGGACGAAGACCGACGACGCAACGGCGGGATCGATTCCGAAGCGATCCAGAATCGTGGGGACGAACGCCCCGAAAAACCCCGCGACCATCAGATTCCCCCAGAGAGAGAGGAAGACCACCGCTCCCAGAATGGGATCGCTTCGAAGCGCCACCGCAAGAAGTGCCGCCACCGCTCCCAGGGCGAGGCCGTTCACCATTCCTACCAGGAGCTCCTTGCCCACCGTTTGCAGTCTCTGGCCACGCATGCCGTGCGAAAGGGCGATCCGTCGGATGGTCACCGCGAGAGATTGGGTGCCCGCGTTGCCTCCCATGGCAGCCACCACCGGCATGATCACGGCCAGGATCACGGCCGCTTCGATGGTACTTTCGAAGATGTAGACGACGGACGCTGCGCCCGACGCGGTAAAGAGGTTCAGGGCAAGCCAGGGCAGTCGGACCCGGATGGTGTCGGCCCATCCCGAGCGAAGCTCCTCTTCATCCGGCACGCCGGCCAGCTTCAGGATGTCCTCGGTCTGCTCCTCCTCGAGGACGTCGATCACGTCGTCGAAGGTGATCCGCCCGAGAAGAACGCCTTCCTCGTTCACGACGGGCAGACTGACCAGATTGTAGTGTCCCATCAGGCGTCCCACCTCCTCCTGGTCCGTGTCCGGAAGAACCGAGGCGAGAACCGGCTCGATGAGGTCGTCCAGGAGCTCATCGGGTTCGGCCAGGACGAGGTGGTCCAGGGGAATCGTGCCCACCAGGCGATTCCAGTCGTCCACCACGAAGATCGAGTAGAAGTCGTTTACTTCTCTCCCTTGCTCGCGAACCTCTCGGAGAGCCTCCGCGGCGGCGTACCCCAGCGGAATCGAGACCAGCGCCGTCGTCATGATGCCGCCGGCGCTCTCCTCGTCGTAGAGAAGGAGATCCCGGATCTCTACGGCCTCGTCCTGCGGCAGGGCTGCGAGGATCCGGTCCTGCTCGTCCGGATCCAGATCCCCGATCAGGTCGGCGGCCTCGTCGTCCTCCAGCTCGTGCAGGATCTCCGCACCCTGCTCGGGCGTGAGAGCCGCCAGGAGGTCCTCCGGGTGCTCCTCCTCCTCCATTTCCACCAGTGTCTCGGAGGCCACCTCGGTGGGGAGGGCCTGCATGACGACGAGGCGGTCCTCCTCGTCCACCAGCGACTCTACCACGTCGGCGATGTCGCTGGGGTGCATCTCGGCCAGCGCGGACCACAGACCCTCCAGATCTCCGGACTGGATCAGCCGGGGAAGGCGCTCCTTGAGCTGTTCCGTCTCCTCGAACTCGGGTGTCCGCATTCAGGCTCTCGGCGAGGCGCTGCACCGCGGGGAAACGACGAATACCCCCTCAGCGTGTGTGTGATCAGGCTCCGGCGTCGCCCTCCGGGCCAGGGATGTCTGAAGATCCCGAGGGGTCGGGGAACCGTCAATACGGAAGACGCACCTCGACCCGCCAAGGGCATGCGCGGGAGTGCCACCCCACCCGACCCGAGATCGAGCTGGCTCAACCACCCCGCGGAGGATCGGCCGGACCCTTCCCGAACACCTGCCGGACCAGCCGCTCCTGCCTCAGGAACAGAGGGCACTCCTCCCGGTCCTCCCCCTCGGGGTGATCGTACCCAAGCAGGTGCAGCGTGCCGTGGACGGCCAGGCGAACCAGCTCTTCCTCGAGAGAAAGGCCCCGTTCCTCCGCCTGTTGGCGGGCCCGCTCGTATCCGAGATAGAGATCGCCCAGCGGTGGCTCGCCGGACTCATGAAGAGCGAAGGAGAGGACATCCGTGACCCAGTCGTGCCCGAGGTATCGGCGGTTCAGCTCGTGAATCTCCTCGTCCTTGAGAAGGGTCAGCGACACCTCACCAGCCTCCACCCCCTCCGCGACGAGAGTGATGCGGACCGCCTCCTCTAGGCGCTCCCGCGGAGCCCGCCAGCGGCCGGAGTTGATGTGGACGGACACCTTCTTTCCCGTCAGGAGCCCGCCTCCTCTTCTGCAGAAGCGTTGGTGATGTGCCGGGTGGAGGGATAGTCGATACGCTGATGGTACATACCGGCGATGATCTTTCCGAACTGGCCCTTGATCGTGCGGATATCCCGCAGCGTCAGGGGCGATTCGTCGAGCTGGCCATTCTGGATTCGGGCATCCACCAGGGTGTCGATGAGCTCTCGAACGCGCTCCGGAGTGGGATCCTGGAGGGCTCGGGTTGCGGATTCCACCGAGTCGGCCAGCAGGGCGATGGCGGTCTCCTTGGACTGGGGTCGGGGACCCGGGTAGGTAAAGTCAACCATGGGAATCTTCTGGTCCCCCGCCTCCTCCTGGGCCTTCTCGTAGAAGAACCCGATCAGTTGGCTGCCGTGATGCTCGGGGATGAACGCGGCGACCGCCTCGGGAACCTTGGCCTCCCGGGCCAGGCGCAAGCCCTCCACCACGTGTTCCTTGACGATGGCGGCGGACTTGGACGGCTTCAACCGGTCGTGGGGGTTACGACCCGGAAGCTGGTTCTCGATGAAGAACTGCGGCTTGAGGACCTTGCCGATGTCGTGATAGTAGACCCCCACCCGCGAGAGGAGCCCGTTGGCTCCAATGGCGTTGGCGGCCGCTTCCGACAGGTTCGCCACGTTGATGGTGTGGGAGTAGGTGCCTGGCGCCTCCAGGGACAAGCGCTTCAGAAGCGGCCGGTTTGGATCCGCCCATTCAAGGAGGGTCTGGTCGGTGGTAATGCCGGTAAACCACTCGAAGACCGGCAGGAAGCCCATGACGAGGATGGACGCCACCGTGGCGTTCACCACGGCGAACATCAAGGAGGCGATCACTCCGCTGGCGCCCCGCCCCAGCACGAGTCCCAGGGCGATGATGGCTCCCACGTAGGCGGCCGTGATGATGGAGATGAAGAGCCAGACTTGCGCTCTCCGCCGTACCGCCCGGACGCTCAGAGCCGCGGCAGAACCCCCGACCAGCGCCGGGACCCACGCCTGCATGCTCGTGAAGGGGGGCTGAACGGCGGTGAGGGCCCCGAGAATCAGAGCCAGGATCAGGGCCATGCGCCCGTCCCAGAGGACCGCCACTGCAAGAGGAACGAAGGCCACGGGAAGAAGCTCGGGAGGGAGCGCCTGCTGGGCGATGAGGGAAGCCACGCCGAAGTAGGCCACCACCAGGATGACATGGAGCGCGAGCCACGTGAAGTTGAGGTAGACCTCTCGTCGGAAGAAGAAGACCAGCAGCCCGAACAAGCCGAGAAGCAGGAGGTTGAGGACGGTACTCCCCAGGAACGGCCCGGCGGCGGTGGCGCTCTCGGAGAGGCCGCTGCTGATCAGCGCCCGCTGGTAGGCGTTCAGCCGCTCGAGCTCGGCCAGCCCGATCTGCTGATTGGCCCGAACGATGGCTTCGCCCTCCAGGATGTTGGCCTTCGTCGGGGATACGGTGGCACTGAGCTCCAGACGAGCGCTGTCCGTCGCCTCTCGATTCAGGACGTAGCTGTACTCGGTGAAATGAATGAGGACGAGCCGTAGGAGCCCGGCCAGGTCCGGCGACGCCGACCGGGGAAGCAGCGCGTCCGCTGCCTCCCAGAAGGCTCCGCCGGTTCTGATCTCCTCTCGGGCCAACCGGCTCGATTCGCGACCGGCCGTCCTGACTTCGAAGACTCGCGCGGCGTATGGCTCGATCTGTGAAGCCTCGATGAAGCCGCGGGGCATGATATCCCCGGCCGCGCGAGTGGCCGTGGAACGAAGAAGGGCTCGGGTCGCCGAGTCCTCCAGCGCCCGCATCTGGTCCGGCGAGGCCGGGATGGTCTGGCGGTTGAAGACCCGCGCCATGGCGGTAGCATCGCCGGATCGAGCCGCGCTGTCCACAGCCTCGAAGAAACGAGCGAGACGGGCCACCATGGAGTCGCCCGCCTCCGGCCGGACGTCGATGATCGGGTTGATCGCCCCAGCAGCCTCAGCCCTGTCAGCGGTCAGCTCCGCGGAGGTCTTGGGCACACTGAAGGGAATCTCCGCGATGATATCTTCCTCGACGAGCATCCGCAGCTCGTAGGGGGGAAGTCGTGGCCGCTGCTGAGGCGGGAAGAGGGTCGTGACCAGCATGGCCAATACCACCAGGAGCAGGATCCGAATCCCATGAAAGACCGCTCCTTCGGGCCAGGCCTGATCGGGTGGCTTCGAGAGAGAGGCCAGCGCGGGGGGGCCCGCCGGGGGTTGTCTGGTCACTCCGATTCTCCTCGGTCGTCCTCGGCGTACGCGCGAATGATGTCCTTCACGAGCCGATGCCGAACCACATCCGTGGCGTCCAGGTATGCAATGGAGATGCCGTCGATGCCGTCGAGGATCCGCTCGACCTGGAGCAAGCCCGAATCCTGGTTTCTGGGCAGGTCAATCTGCGTCTTGTCCCCCGTGATCACCACCCGTGAATTCACACCTAGCCTGGTGAGGAACATCTTCATCTGCGCGGTAGTGGCGTTCTGCGCCTCGTCCAGGATCACGAAGGCGTCCGACAGGGTTCGGCCCCGCATGTACGCCAGGGGAGCGATCTCGATGATGCGCGATTCCAGGGACCTCCGCACCCGCTCCCGGGGCATCATGTCCTCCAGAGCATCATAGAGGGGGCGCAGGTACGGATCCACCTTTTCCTGGAGATCGCCCGGGAGGAACCCAAGGTTCTCGCCGGCCTCCACGGCCGGTCGGGCCAGGATGATCCGCTTCACTCTCTTCTTGTGGAGGGCATCTACGGCACAGGCCACCGCCAGATAGGTCTTTCCTGTGCCTGCCGGGCCGATGCCGATCACGATGTCGCGATCCAGGATAGCATCCATGTACCGCCGTTGGCCCTCGGACCTTGGGGTGATCACCTTCCGGGTGCCTGGAAGCGCGAGTCGAAGGCGGTCCGCGGCCTGCACGGACGCCACTTCCCCCATGGCCTCCAGCTCCTCAGCGAAGCGAGCGATGTCGGTGGAGTCGAAGGGTGCCCGAAGGCGGGCTAGCTCGATCAGGTGATGGGCCACCGGGACCGCACGCTCCACGGCGTCGAGCTCCCCGGAGAGCAACAGCCGCTCGCCCCGGAGGATGACCCGCAAGCGAAACATGCGGGCCAGCTCTTGGAGATTGGCGTCGTTGACGCCCGCCAGCAACAGCGGGTCCGCCCCTTCGGCGTCCAACCGGTGCTCCACGATAGCGCTCGGTCCTGTCGTCATGTCTTCCTGGGAGCTTTCTGTGACGGGCCCGGTCAGCCCTTGTCGACGCTGGCCGGCCGGAGGTGAAGTTCCCGCAGCTCGTCTTCTGCCAGCGGGGTCGGAGCCCCCTCGAACAGGGCGCGCGCGGCGGTCGTTTTTGGAAAGGCGATCACCTCTCTCAGGCTCCGAGCTCCGGCGAAGTGCTTGACGATGCGATCCATGCCCAGGGCGACACCCCCGTGGGGGGGAGCCCCCGACCTCAGAGCCTCCAGGAGGAAGCCGAACCTTCTCTCGATCTCGTCGTCATGCATGCCGAGAAGCCGAAGGATTCTCGTCTGGATCCCCGCATCATGATTACGAATGCTACCAGAGCCGAGTTCCGTGCCGTTGAACACCAGGTCGTAGGCGTGGCTTCGCACGGCCAGGGGTTCCGCTTCCAGTCGTTCCAGGTCCTCCGAGTGCGGCAGGCAGAACGGATGGTGTCCGGGTATCAGCGCTCCCGTATCTTCATCCTGCTCGAAGAGGGGAAAGTCCGTGACCCAGAGCCACGCGGCCTCACGCACCACAGGGAGCCCCAGGAGCTTTGCCGCGATCACCCGAACCGCGCCCAGAGACGGCGAAGTCACCCGCCCGGGCCCTGCCGACACCAGGGCCAGGTCCCCTGCCTCCATGCCCAACGCCTGGTAATGCTCTGTTTGCATGAAACGAGCCAGGGGTCCCGAGCCACCGTCCTCCGTGCGCTTGACCCACAGCAACCCGGGCGCCCCCGCCCGCCTGGCAGTCTGCTCCAGGCCGTCGATTTCGCGCCTCGAAAGCTTCGCACCTCCCGTCAGGGCCAGACCGCGAATCCGCCCGCCCTCGGACACGGCGGCCTGGAGGATCTTGAAGTCCAGGTCGGCCAGGGCCCGGGTCCAGTCCTGGATCTCGAGGTCGTAGCGCAGATCAGGGCGGTCGGTGCCGAATCGCTCCATGACCTCGTCGTAGGCGAGCCTCGGAAACGGCGCGGATCCCCCCACCCGGGCGATCCGGGCCAACGCGAGCATCAGGCCCTCCATCCATCGGAAGATGTCTTTGGGGTCGACGAACGAAGCCTCCACGTCAATCTGGGTGAACTCGGGCTGTCGGTCCGCCCGCAGGTCCTCGTCCCGGAAGCAGCGAGCGATCTGAAAGTACCGGTCCAGCCCGGAGGCCATCAGAATCTGTTTGTAGAGCTGAGGGCTCTGGGGAAGCGCATAGAACTCACCCGGGTGCAGCCGGCTGGGCACCAGGTAGTCTCGGGCGCCCTCCGGCGTGGGTTTCGTCAGGATCGGAGTTTCCACCTCGACGAAGCCCAGCCCGTCCAGGTAGTTGCGCACCTCCAGGACAAGCCGGTGCCGAAGAACCAGCGCTCTCTGCAGCTCTTCCCGTCTGAGGTCCAGGTACCGATAGCGCAGGCGGCGCTCCTCCGAGGGGAGCTCCTCGTCCGGAGCCCGGTAGACGGGAATCGCGGGTGTGACGGCAGAGTTGAGCCTCCTCAAGCGCTCCGCTCGAAGCTCGACTTCGCCAGTAGGCAGCTCGGGATTCGGAGTCGGGCGCCGCTCCACCCTGCCCTGCACCGAGATCACGTCTTCCGCGCCCAGCCCACTGGCCAGGCCGAAGGAGTCCGGATCCGTCCAGTCGGGCCCGAACGATACCTGGAGAATGCCGCTCCGGTCCCGCAGGTCGACGAAGAGCAGGCCCCCCAGATCCCTTCGACGATGCACCCACCCGACCAGAGTAAAGCTCTGGCCCACATCATCCGGAGAGAAACCACCGAGCATCCTGGAGCGTTGTGCCGTGCGTTCGTTATTGTCGAAGGGCATGTACGGGCTATCGCCTGAATGGGTGATTATGGATCGAGATCAATAGAAAAAGGACCCCCGCCCAGAGTGCAGCAGGTCCCCACGCCACGACGACCTGGATCATGCGCCTTCGTCGAATCCGGCCCGCGGACGCCTCCTATCGCGACGCGTTTTCGAGTGAACCCCGCTGTGGCTAACTTATTCGTGGCTTTTTCGGGATTCAAGCAAGGGAGGACGCCCTGAGGCGACCCTGGATAGGCGGAGCGGCCGTGACCCTGGCCGTGGCGAATCCTTGGGCAGGGGGATCGGCTGCTGCGGCCCAGCTGGTACTCGACTGGCCCGTGCGAGCGGCTCCAGCGCCCGAAGCACTTCTCACGGGCCCTGGGGCGGTCGACTGGAACCCCGCCGGAATGGCGGGCGGAGCGGGCGGGATTCCTGGACTGTGGCTCGTACACCTGGACGGGCCCGACCAAGTGGGAATCGGGGGCGTATCGGCGGCGGCGTCCCTGCGGCTGCCTCTGGGCGGGGTGGGTGGCATCGCATACCGCCATGTGGGCATCTCCGACATTCCGAGGACCTCCACCTCCCCGGATCCCGAGCCCGGGGACATCGATGTTTCGGAGGACGTGGCCAGCGTGGCGCTGGCTCGGGACTTCTCTACCTCGGGCGCCATGGGTCTGGCCGTTCGGTATGCTCGCTCCACCGGCGGGCCGGACGACCTCGTTCAGCTTTCGGTGGACTACGGGGTGCTCTTCAGGACGGAGCTTCCCCTGAGGCCCAGGATCGGTGGTGTCGTACGGGGGATCGGCCTCGGAACTCGCTTCCTGGCTGGAATCGGAATGACCCCTCCCGCTAGTCTTTCAGGGCCCCTCCTCTGGGATCTGAGCTACGGCCTGGACGTCGACGGTGACCGGAACGTCACCCAGCACCGGCTCTCTCTCCGGGGCTCATGGCGCGCGCGGTATCACCTGGCCGCGGGAGCGAACCGAAACGGTGTAGACGGGTGGACGGCCCTGTGGATGGTGGGCGTGGACTTCGGGCGCTACTCGCTGGCGGTGATGCGTGAAGGCCTCGCAAACGGCTTCGGGGCCGCTCACTACTATCGTCTCGCCATTCACCTGCCCTGAATCGGCGGGCCTGGGCGTCCGCCCGCCAGAATGTGGACCACCGATGTCCGTCGATCACGAACGACCCGATCTGCTGAGCTTCACGCCGGCGGGGCTGAACCGGACACTCTCTTCGCACTTCCGGGAGCGTGGACAGCCCGGCTATCGGTCGAAGCAGGTGATCGAGTGGCTCTATCGCTCCGACGTCCCATCGTTTGACGCGATGACGAACCTGCCCGTCGCCGAGCGCGAGGCCCTGGGGGCTGGATTCCGGATTGGAGAACCCGAAGCAGCTCGCGTCTCGGAGTCGGTGGATGGCACCGTCAAGCATCTGTGGAAGCTTTCGGACGGCGAGCTCATCGAGTCGGTCCTCATTCCGTCCGAGGGCCGGATGACCCTGTGCCTTTCCTCCCAGGCCGGATGCGCTCTGGGCTGCACCTTCTGCGCTACCGGCTGGAGCGGGTTCAGGCGGCAGCTGACGGCAGGAGAAATCGTCGGGCAGTTCAGGGCATCCCGGCGATGGGCCACGGCCGACGCCCGGGACGCCATCACCAACGTCGTGTACATGGGGATGGGCGAGCCCCTTGCCAACCGGGAGGCCGTTTTCCGCTCGCTCACGATCCTCAACCAGGGATTCGAGGTGGGCGCCAGGCGGATCACGGTGTCGACCGTGGGTCTCGTTCCGGGGATCGAGGCCCTGGCCGACCGGCCGGAGCAGTTCCGCCTCGCCCTGTCCCTCCATGCACCGGCCTCCGAGCTGCGGAGCAAGCTCATCCCACTGGAGAGGCGCTATCCGTTGCCCATGGTCGTGTCGGCCCTGAGGAGATTCCAGGAGCGCGGAGGGAAGCGGATTACCTTCGAGTACACGATGATCGACGGTGTCAACGATGATCCGGCTTTGGCGCCGGAGCTGGCGCGGCTGGCGCTGGAGCTTCAGGCATTCGTCAACCTGATTCCCTTCAACCCGATTCCCTGGCAGAGCTGGCGGCCGAGCCCAGGGGAGCGGATTCGGATCTTCGCGAGCCGCCTGGAGCAAGAGGGTGTGCCGGTAGCGGTACGCGAACCGCGAGGGCGGGACATCGAGGCCGCGTGCGGTCAGCTCCGGGCGAACGCCCTGGTTGGAATAGAGAAGGGGATGGTACAGCGGGCGAACGGCCCCCGTTCAACGGACGAGTGAGCCCACCCGCCCCCAGCGGACTTCGCGAAGCCAGGGAAAGGGACGGAGCGAATTCTTCTGGTAAGAGAAGTAGATGAAGACAGCTCTCCCCTCCAATCTCCACCGCTCGAGAAAGCCCCAGTAGCGCGAGTCGAGGCTCGTGTCCCGGTTGTCCCCCAGCATGAAGTAGCGGTCGTCCGGAACCACGATCGGCCCCCAGTTGTCCCGGGAGGGGCGGTAGCTGTCGCGAGGCACGCCGGCCGCCAGATAATCCCTCTGCCAGACCATCCAGTGGTGCACCTCGTCGCCCGGATCCACGTGCTGGACGTATTCCTCCTCCTGCGGAACCCCGTTGACGTACAGGACCTTGTCACGCATCTCGAGGGTGTCCCCGGGCAGGCCGATCAACCGCTTCACGAGCTTCAGATCTCTCTCGTGGGGTGGATCGAAGACGATAACGTCACCCCGGTTCAGGTCCGAGTAGCCGGGAACGCGCCGGGAGGTTCCCGGAACGAGACTCCCCAGGGCTGCCCGGTTCACCAGCAGGAAATCGCCCACCAGCAGTGACTCCTCCATGGATCCCGAGGTGATCGCGAACGTCTGGACGAGGAATGTCCGGATGATCAGGAAGAGGACGACGGCGATGAGAATGGACTTGGCCCACTCCACCGCGCTCTGGCCCGCTCTCGACGGGTCATCGCGCGTACCGGCCCCGGAGCCCGCCTTGGCCCTCGAGGCTGTCCCCGAGCCGGACTTCCCGGTGTCGTCGTAACGTTTCTTGCGACGTGTCTTCTTGCTCATCCTCACCCCCGCGACCACGTCACCCCGACGCGGCCGGTAATGTCCACTCGCTCCCGAGACGTACCGTGACGTCCACCAAGAGGGACGAATCTGCCTCGTTTTCGACCCGGAGGATGCCCAGGGTTCGCGCCACTCGTCTCGCGGCCAGGGTGTCCCCCAGGCGAGCGAGCACGACCGAGCTGTCCGGACCGAAGGACGGGGCGTTCCCCAGATACACCACATCGAAGCCATGGTCCCGAAGCCGGTCCGTGGCCATCTGCGCCACGCCTGGCACGCCCCCGGCGTTCAGCACCTGCACCCGGACGCGGGTTTCCGGAGTCGACTCTTCTCCATACGGATCCGGATCTCGTTCCGCTTCAGGAGAGCAGGCGGATCCGAAGACCAGCAAGCCCAGCGACAGTGCCAGGAACACGGCGGGCATTCTCCCACGACTTGCCATTCTCCTACTCGACGGTGGCAACGGTCGCGTTCCAGAACGAGAGGGTCTCCGGCCTCACGGGCAGGTTCCTCTCGAGCGCGTACGATACACGGGCTTTCAGCACCTCGCGAGTCACCCACTCCAGCTCATCGGGCATCCGACGCCTCAGCTCGGACCTCCACGCTGGCCTGGACCGCCGGGCGGGTTCCAGGTAATCCGCGCAGTACAGCGCCTTTCCGAGATCCTGGAAGCGAGGATGTCCAAACGTATGATACGCGATGGCAAGCAGGAACTCCTCGTCCTCCACGCCTTCGCGTCGAAGCCGGTTCGCCACCGCGGGACCATGGAGCACTTTCGGCGGGGCACCCCGAAAGTCCCCTGGCGCCCAGGTCCTGAGGATGCTCTCCGGGGCGTCACGGAGGGCGTCGTGCAGATACCCGGCGGCGGCCCAGCGGTCGACGGCTAGGGGAGACATCCGGCGACCTCGAGCCCACCTCACCAGGAGACCTGCCACCCTCTCGGCATGGGTCCGGCGCTTCTCCAGCATCTGGGCCCAGGAAGGCAGCCGACCCGCGGCAGCGGCTTCCATGACCGGTGGGAGCTCGGCGGAGGCGGTGCCGTCGGAGCGGCGCGTCTCCTCCATCTCAGTCCAGGACCACGTTGTCGATGAGCCGCGTCTCCCCCACGTGGGCGGCCACCGCCAGCACGGCACCCACCGGAATCGGATCCACGGGACTCAGATCTTCCGGGTCCACGATCTCACGGTACTGAGGGCGCACCAGCGAGTAGCGGGCCACCTCCTCGTCGAACCTGGCGACCAAGTGGCGGGAGCCGCGCTCTCCCGCCCGATAGGCTTCCAGCGCGGCCCGAAGAGACCTGTGGATCCCCGCGGCCTGGCTCCGTTCCTTGGCGGATAGGTAGGCGTTCCGGGAGGAGAGAGCCAGGCCGTCCACTTCTCGAACGGTGGGTACCACGTCGATGGAGACCGGCAGATCCAGCTCACGGACCATTCTTCGGATCAGAACGGCCTGCTGAAAGTCCTTCTGGCCGAAGATCGCGACGTCGGGAGTGAAGATGACCAAGAGCTTGGCCACCACCGTGAGAACGCCACGGAAGTGCCCGGGGCGGTAGGCACCGCAGAGGCGGTCCCCGAGCCTGCCGGGATCCACGGTGACCTCGGGCGCACCCGCCCCATACATCTCCTTCGTGTCGGGCGTGAACACCAGGTGCACCCCTCGCTCTGCCGCGAGGGTCAGGTCCCGGTCCAGATCACGCGGATAGCGATCCAGATCCTCCTGGGGGCCGAACTGGAGCGGATTCACGTAGAGAGACATGGCTACGGTATCGGCCAGCTCCGCGGCCCGATCGAGCAGGGACAGATGACCCTCGTGCAGGTAACCCATGGTGGGCACCAGCGCGACCCGAAACCCCTGGTTTCGGGCCTGGGCCACCGCCGCTCGCACCTCGACCTTCGTGCGCGTGCGCCTCACTTCGGCTCCGACGAGAAACTCTGTTCCGGGCCTGGGAAAGTGCCCTCGCGCACCTCCCGCACATAGGCCCGAATCGCTCGGTCTACGGCTTCGTCCAGGTCCGCGAAGCGCTTCAGGAACCTGGGGCGAAACCCGCGGTTGAGGCCGAGCGCGTCGTAGAGCACGAGTACCTGGCCGTCGCAGCCCGCACCGGCTCCGATCCCGATGGTGGGAATCGTCAACTCGGCCGCGATGCGGGCGGCCAGCTCCGCCGGCACCAGCTCGAGGACGATGGCGAAGGACCCCGCCCCCTCGAGGGCCTGTGCCTGTTCTGTCAGACGGCGGGCGGATCCCTCATCGCGACCCTGGACTCGGTAGCCGCCCAGGGCATGCACCGACTGGGGTGTCAGCCCCAGATGCCCCATCACGGGGATCCCCGCATCCACCAGTCTTCGAACCGTCCTGCAGGTCCGCTCGTCCCCACCCTCGAGCTTCACGGCCTGGACTCCCGTCTCCTTCAACGCACGACCCGCGTTCCGAAGCGCCTCCTCGGGGGTAACCTGGAACGTGAGGAAGGGAAGGTCGACGACGAGGAAGGTCTTCGGTGCCCCACGGCGCACCGCCCGAGCATGGTGGATCATGTCGTCGAGAGTGACGGGAACGGTCGACTCGTACCCGAGAACCACCTGACCGAGAGAATCACCGATCAGGATCAGGTCCACCCCCGCTTCCTCCAGCATCCGCGCAAACAGGAAGTCGTAGGCCGTCAGGGCCGTGATCCTCTCACCGCGCCTCTTCATCTCCAGGAAGGTGCGGGTGCTCTTCGGTGAGGATTCAGGCGAGATTTCGCTGGACAAGATGGGGATTCCTGGATGAGCGAAGCCTTTGCGGGCAGACGCATGATGAGCGATGGCGCCACCGGGCGACTCGACGCTCTCCTGGGCCGGACCCCTGCGACGGCACACTAGTAAGGACGCTCAAATCCTGTCAATCGTCCAGGGGTCCGGCTAGCTTTGCACCATGTCCATACGTTGGGACGCGCTCCTGGTGGCCGCTCTGGCTCGAGAGCTGAGGGATCGCCTGGAAGGAGAGCGCCTTCGAGCGATCCACCTGGACCGGGATCGTCGCAACCTCCTCCTGCACTTCCGCGCCGGCACCCTCGTATTCCGCCTGCATCCTCAGGGGTCCGGTCTGGCGTGGCTCCCTCCGGCGGAGCCCGCGCCTGGTGCCCGCCGACTTCCGGCACGGCTCCGACGTGTCGAGGCACCCGCGGACGACCGCCTCGTCGTCTTCAGCTTCGCGAGAAGCCGGGGGAGAGGGCCGCCCGTCCAGGTCGTGGTGGAGCTCCGTCCCAATCAGGCCAACGCATTCGTGGTCGAGGGCCCGCATCGACGAATTCGGGCAGCCCTTCGGAGATCAGCACGAGGCGGCAATGACCTAGACCCTGGGGAGATCTATCGCTTCCCACCCCCCTCCAAACGGGAAGGGGTCTTCGAGCCCGTGGCACTGGATCGCTGGCTGGAGCTGCTCGTTCCGGTGCCCGATTCGATGCGAGCGCGAGTGCTGATGTCCTCCATCGCCTATTCCTCTCCTTTGAACGCTGCCGCGCTTCTGGGGATCGAGGCCAGGGAGCCCTCGGATGATCCGGGCTCGGACCAGGCACGGCCGTTGAAGAGGCGAGGTAGCCCGCAGGAGCGGCTCACCCACGGCTGGCGGCTCTGGACCCGCATTCGGGATCTGGAGGAGCCACGTCCGTGCGTCCTGTCCATAGAAGGAAGATTCCAGCCCTATCCCTATCCCCTTCACCACCCCCAGGTCACCCTCCGCGATAGCCTCCTCGACGCCTTCGCCGAGGCGGAGCGGATGCACGGGTCGGCTCCGGCGGCCCTCCTGATCCCCGCGGATCTTCTGGCGGCGGTGGAACGCGAGCGACGGCTCACGACGCGAAAGGTGCGACAGCTCAAGCGACAACTGGCGGCGGCTCCTCATCCCGCTGAGCTGCGCGAGCTCGGCAACCTCCTCCTGGCGCGCCTGCGAAACGTTCCCAGAGGCGCGAGGAGCGTCGAACTCGAGGACTTTCAGGGACATACGGTCCACGTGGAGCTGGATCCAGCCCTGGAGCCGCACGAGAACGCGGCTTCCTACTTCGAGCGAGCGTCCCGGGCCGAACGGGCCCGCGAAGGCTTGCCCGGCCTCGTCGCTGCGGCGGAGGATCGCGCGGGAGAGCTCCACGGCGGCCTGGAGCGCGCTCGCCAGGGTCTTGCCGGCGCCGAAGAGCTGCGCGCTCTCCTCGGAGGGCATGGGGCTCACCCGAGGAGTCGGCGCGGGGCCAGGGAGACCCTGCCCTATCGTCGATACCGGAGCAGCGGTGGTCTGGAGATCCTCGTCGGGCGGAGCGCCCGGGCCAATGACGACCTCACTTTCCACCACTCCCACCCCGATGACGTGTGGTTGCACGCCCGGCACGCCGCCGGGGCTCACGTCGTCCTGCGCTGGCGGGCGAAGGGCGCTCCGCCCGCACGGGATCTCTACGAAGCGGGCGTCCTGGCTGCGGTCCACTCCCGAGCCCGGACCTCGGGAAGCGTGCCCGTGGACTGGACCCGCAGGAAGTACGTGCGGAAGCCCCGCGGCGCAGCTCCCGGAGCGGTGATTCCCGAACGCGTTCAGACGCTGTTCGTGGAGCCCGATCCGCAGCTGGCTGAGCGGCTGGAGGCCGGAAGAGCCTCGGAACGTGACGGGGAGGAGCCCGACGCCTAGACGCGGGAAGCGTCCATGGCCTCGCGGAGGGATCGTAAGAACCTCGCTCCAGCTTCGATGCCACCCGCCTCCATATGCTCGATCAGAGCGCTACCCACTACCACCCCATCCGCGGCGTGGGACACCAGAGCGGCATGGTCGGGTGTGGAGATGCCGAATCCCACCGCCACCGGGAGGGAAACGGCCGCCTTGACGGCCTGGATCTCCCGATCCAGATCGGCACGCAGCTCGCGCCTCGTCCCCGTGACTCCCGTTCGGGAGATGTAGTAGAGGAAGCCACGGGCGCCGCGACCGATCTCCCGGATCCGTTCCCGCGGAGTCGTGGGAGCGACCAGCCGAATCAGATCCACAGTACCTGCGGCCAGCGACCCTTCCAGCTCCGGGTCGGAGCCCACCGGGAGATCGGTGATGAGCAGCCCCTGTGCTCCAGCGGCCTCCGCCTCGGCCAGAAAGCTCTCGACACCAAAGCTGAGAACGGGATTGAGATAGGTGAAGAGCACCACCGGAGTCTCCTGTCTCGACCGGAATGCCCGGAGGATCTCGAAGACGCCTCGTACCGTCATGCCCTCGGCAAGGGCACGAAAAGAGGCCCCCTGGATCACGGGCCCATCGGCCAAGGGGTCGCTGAAAGGAATGCCGAGCTCGATGATGTCGGCGCCCGAAGCGGCCAGCGCCTCCAGCGCGTCCGGGGTCTGAGAAGCACTGGGGCACCCGGCCGTCAGGTAGGGAATCAGCGCAGACTGGCCCCTGTCGAGCCGGCGGACGAACGCCGAGGCGAGAGCGCTGTCCTCATGTGGCATCAAGCGGAGCTCGGATCAAGTGACGTAGTCGCTGACCCGGACCCCGTACTTCTGGGGGTCCGTGTGCTTGATAATGGACCGCAACGGCTTCTGCGTCACGGGATCCACCTCCGAGAGATCCACCTGCAGGGGCTCGGCCAGGGAGACGCCCAACCCGTCCGAGATGATCTTCACCACGGGTTGGTGCATGTGGTCGGGATCGTGATTGGGAGCAACCACCACTCCCAACTCCATCGTGTCCAGGATCACCAGCGTTCCCACCGGATAGACACCGGTGGCGTTGATGAGGGCCTTCACGAGAAGCGGGTCGAAGCCGCGCCGCGGGTTCTCTCGCATCTCCCGGAGGACCTCCGCAGGAGACAGAGGCTCGTACTGGTAGCTGCGCACGGAGGTCCCCGCGTCGAAGCCATCGGCCACGGCCACGATTCGGGAAAAGAGGCTTGGAAGCCGTGGACGGCGATTCTCCGGATAGCCGGTGACGTCCACCTTCATGTGGTGCTCGTACGCCATCAGCATCTGGCGGTAAGGAACGTCCGTGAATCCGTGGAGATGGAACAGGATGAGGAGTCCGTCCGTGGGGTGCTCCCTCATCATGAGCCACTGTTCGTCGGTCAGCCCCCCGGGCTTGTTCAGGACGTCCGTCGGCACTCGACTCTTGCCCACATCGTGGAAGAGCGCGCCCAGCCCGAGATCGTACAGCTGGTGCTTGGTGAGACCGATCTTCTGGCCTATGACCACGCTGAAGATGCACACGTTGACGGAGTGAGTGAACGTGTACTCGTCGAAATCCCGCAGGGCGGTCATTGCGATCATGGTGGGCTCGTTCGAGAGTACCTGATCGACGATGTTCTGCACCGCCCTCTTCACCCTGCGCACGTTCACCGCCCGTCCAAGCCGGATGTCGCTGAGCACTCCCCTGGCCACCTGGACGGACTGGGCGTAGGTCCGCTTGGCGGCCTCCAGCGCCTCCTCGGCCTCGAGGTCCGGCTCGGTGACCTCGCTTCTGGGCCTCACGTCGAGGTGCTGGACGGTGGTCTTCTCGAGGGCATGGACGAAGGAAAGATACGGGTCGTCGCCCTGCGGATCGCGGAGGAGGAGCGAGAGGAAGGGAATCCACTCCTCGCTTCGCACGCTCTCTCCAACCTCCAGGGCGCCGATCTCGTGCTGCCCGAGGGCCCGTGCCACACCTCCGAAGGTCGAGAAGTTGGAGAGGTTGAGGCGCAAGCGGGTCTCGTTGAGGAAGAAGAAATCCCCTACCGTCCTGATCTCGAGCTCGCCCTCCTCGGAGAGCAGGCGCGATACCTGGGAGTGGAGATCACCGGTCGCGTGCTGCACGATCTCGTTCTCCACGGGATAGAGCTTGAGCGCCCGCATGGCCACGTAGAGCGCCGTCAACAGCTTCCGGCCCTGGTCCTGAAGGCCGACGGTGTCCTGGATCGTTGCCGCACCGTCGCTCATGGCACGATCCCGCGGGCTTCTGCGTCCGATTCCTCGCTACCCAGCGCACGCCCCACGGCGTTCCTCACAACCGGGTCGCCGTCGTCTCTCGCCTTCTCGAGCGCGGCGCGGGCCTCGGCCGATTGGATTCGCCCCAGAGCCAGGGCCGCGCATGCGCGGACCTCCCGAGGCTCCCTGCGGCCAAGAAGTCGTTTTCCGTTGAGCATCTTGCCCAGCAGGGCCACGGCGTCACCATCTCCCACATCGCCATAGCTCTCGAAGAACGCGATCATCTCCGACAGGTCTGCCTGTTGGATCGCTTTCCCTGTGAGGATCGCTCGCAGGTGCCTGCCGGAGGTAGGAAAACGCAACGCGCCCACTCCGCGGGCCGCCGCGATTCGCACATCCCGGTCGGCGTCCGTGAGTGCTTCGGTGAGCCCCTCGATGACGGCGGAGGTGCGAAGCTCCACGGCGGCCCGCACGGCCGCCAGCCGCACCCCGGCATCGTCGTGTCGCATCAGCTCCAGGAGCTTGTGCACGGCCGAGGCCATGGCCAGCTTGCCGGCGAGGCGCGCTGCCCCCATCACCACGAGAGTGTCGGACGACGAAAGAAGGGCAAGCACCATCTCCGGCTCCGCCTCGGCCACCGCCTGAGCCGCCTCCATGAGCACCGGACGCAACTTCTTGTGTTGGACCACCTCTGCGGCCCGGATCAGAGCGCCCAGCGCCGCGGGCCGCAGCTGCTTCACCAGGTGCCCCAATTCGAGCGACGCAGGGGCGATGGCTCCATCTTCAAGGGCGTGGATCAGCTCGTGGATCGCCTCCGAGGCGCTGATCTCGTCCAGGATGCGCCCCGCGTGCTCTCGCCTCTCGTCATCCACCAGGCCGTCGGCTTCCAGAAGCGACCCGATCTCCTCGAGGACCTCGGCGGCCGGACCGAGCAGACCCCGGCTGAGGAAGTTCGGGAGCAGGACCTCCAGAATGCCGAGGACCTCGGACTGGCGGTCCGGTCTCTCGGGCTCCTCGACCCGGTCGAACAGCGCCGCCAGCACATCGCCGCGGACGTTCCGGCGCATCTCCTGATCCACCTCCTCGCGAAGGTGGTCCAGCTCCTTCGAATCCAGGAAGTAGAGGGTCGGGCTGAAATCCTCCAGGCTTACGATCGGAGGCTGGAATTCCTGCTCGTCTTCCGGCTCCGGCTCCGAGACGGCTCCCACGATCCCGTCGACCACCTCCTGGATCTGGGCGGGATCGACCTCCACCGCCTCGGGGAGCTCGACACCTTCGACACCTGGCTCGACGAAGGTGTAGTCGAGGAATTCCAGATCCTCTTCCCAGAGGATGTTCAGCAGGTCGTCACCCTCCGGAGTGAGCAGCCGCCCCCGACGAAGCACGTTGAGAAATCGCTCCAGCTCTGGCCCTTCGATCCCGGATCGGAAGGTGAGGTCCCGGATCCCGTCTTTGTAGAGCACCCAGGCCAGAGAGTCTCCCCGGTCGTCTGAACGGTACACCTCCTCACCCAACCAGGTGATCCGGTCCTCTTCCACCAGCACCGGCAGGTGGTCGATATCATCCCAGAGCGCAGTGAAGGCGTCACGGAGTGCGGAGACGAAGCGCGCGTATACGGGGTTGTTCTGGTCGTAGAGCTGGAATGCCCGTAGCGCCTTGGTCATGGTGATGAAGAGTGAGCGGACCTCCTCCACTGGAAGAACAGAGGGATCTTCCCACGTCTCCAGGGACGAGCTCAGAGTGTCGGCACCCTGATCCGTGACCATGTCCGAAGTATCGCTCATCCAATCGCTCTCAGGCCCCGCGTTCCTCCACGCGGGACATGGTCTCCACGTCCTTGTCGCCTCGTCCGCTCAGCGAGAGCAGCACTGGGCCGCGGCCGCGGTACTCCCGTCCGTCCTTCAGGACGAACGCCACCGCGTGAGCGGTCTCCAGAGCCGGGATGATCCCCTCCAAGCGCGACAGGTCGCGGAAAGCCGAGACAGCCTCCTCGTCGGTGACGGAGACGTACCGGGCCCGCCCGGTTTCCCGGAGAAATGCATGTTCCGGGCCAACACCGGGGTAGTCCAATCCGGCGGAAACCGAGTGGGCAGGGGCTACCTGACCGTCCTGGTCCTGCAGGAGATAGCTGTATGATCCGTGCAGGACGCCAGGCCGACCGGCGGACAGCGAGGCCGCGTGCTTTCCCCCCTCCAGCCCCAGGCCAGCCGCTTCCACGCCAATGAGGTCCACTTCCCCGTCTTCCAGGAAGGCGTGGAAGATCCCGATGGCGTTGGAGCCTCCACCGACGCACGCGACCACGGCAGCCGGGAGGCGCCCCTCCACTTCGAGCAACTGCTGCCGCGCCTCCCGCCCGATGACCGATTGGAGGTCCCGCACGATGCGCGGGAACGGATCGGGTCCTACCACCGACCCGATGATGTAGTGGGTCGAACCCACGCTGGCGACCCAGTCGCGAATCGCCTCGTTGGTGGCGTCTTTCAGAGTTCGCGTTCCGGAGGAGACCGTGCGCACCTGCGCACCCAGGAGTTCCATCCGGTAGACGTTCAGAGCTTGCCGTCGTGCGTCCTCCTCTCCCATGTACACGACGCATTCGAGGTCGAAGAGGGCGCAGGCCGTGGCCGTCGCGACGCCGTGCTGCCCTGCGCCGGTCTCGGCGATGATGCGGCCCTTCCCCATGCGCCGTGCCAGCAGCACCTGGCCCAGGGTGTTGTTGATCTTGTGGGCACCGGTGTGATTGAGGTCCTCCCGCTTCAGGTACACGGTGACCCCGCCCGCGGCGGCTCCGAAGCGGGAAGCACGGTAGAGGGGCGAGGGTCGTCCCACGAAATCGCGCAGGAGCTCCTGCAGCTGCGTCTGGAAATCCGAGTCCTGACGGGCGGCCTCGTAGGCTTCCGTGAGCTCGTCCAGGGCGGGGATCAGGGTTTCCGGGACATAGCGGCCACCGAAGCCACCGAATCGACCCGCGTCGGGTGTCGAGAAGGCACTCATCGTGTGATTGGGTCCGTTGTTTCCCTCATCCCCCGGGCCAGCGCCTGGATTAGATCGTGGTCTTTGACCCCGGGCCGGCGCTCGACACCTGAGCTTACGTCGATGACGTCGGGGGAAAGGAGCCGCACCGCCAGGCCTACGTTCAACGGGGTGATGCCACCGGCCACAACGAAACGAAGCCCGGGAGGAAGCTCGCTCCGGAAGCCGGCCATTGACTCCCAGGAGAACCGTGCTCCCGCACCGCCCAACCGGGTCGGATGCCATCCGTCAAGAACGAGCCCCGAGGCTACCTCTCCGTACCGGAGCGCGGCTTCTCGAGCCGCCTCCGGGCTCTTCACTCGGACGGCTTTCCAAACCTCCCACCGCCCTTCGTCGCAGATCCGCTTCACCTCTTTGGCGGACTCCCTCCCATGGAGCTGGATGACGTCGGCCGCGGCCCGCTCCGCCAGCTGGAGGGTTTCCATTCCTTCGTCCGCCAGGACCACCACCGTCCTCGGGGCCAGGCCCGCGGTAAGAGAGGCGACTCGCTCCGCGGTGATGACGCGCGGAGAGCTGGGGACGAGCACGAATCCGAGGTATCCTGCTCCGGCGGCAGTGGCCGCTTCCGCATCCTCCCGACGGGTGATGCCACAGATCTTCAGTGCCGGGTCAGCCATCGCCTCGCCTGGCCTTCGTCCGTCCCGCCAGCTGCCTCACCGCCTCACCCGGCTCCGCCTGCCGAAGGACCCACTCGCCGACCAGCACGGCATCCACCCCGGCCTGGCCGAGTCGGCTCACGTCTTCCCGGCCTCGGATCCCGCTTTCGGAGACCAACAACACATCGGGAGGAATGCGCTCGGCAAGGGTGAGCGTCACATTCAGATCCGTCTTGAAGGAGGTCAGATCCCGGTTGTTGACCCCGAGCATCCGGGCACCGGCATGCAGGGCCCGGTCCGCCTCCTCCGCGTCGTGCGCTTCCACCAGGACCGGTATTGCCAGCTCGTCGGCGAATTGCACCAAGTCAGCCAGGCGTGTGCCGTCCAGGATGCGGGCGATCAGGAGGATGGCGTCTGCGCCCGCAGCTCGCGCCTCGACGATCTGGGTCTCGTCGAGCACGAAGTCCTTTCGGAGTACCGGGATCTCGACGGCCCTGCGGGCCTCCTGAAGGTCGTCCAGGCTTCCACCGAAGAAGCTCCGATCCGTGAGAACGCTCAGGGCACCGGCACCTCCCCGCTGGTAGGCTGCGGCGAGCCTTCCAGGACGGAGGCCGGGACGGATGTCCCCCGCCCCGGGAGATCGACGCTTCACCTCCGCGATCACCACGACCTCGGAGGGGTGACGAAGAGCGTCGGGGAATCCCCGGAGGTCCGGCTCCCTCACCGGGACCTCGCTCCGGCCTCCACGGCTTCGCAGCTCTTCCACTTCTCGCCACTTCTCCCGGACGATCCGATCCAGGATATGGGAGGCCCCGGCCTGCTCTTGCGTTTCGGGCAACTTTCGGGTATCCTTTATTCGGTTCTTCTTCGGGTCGATCCGGATGGAGGAGTGCGATGCCCCTGACCAAGCGGCAGAAGGAGATTCTGGACTACATTGGTGGATTCATCGATGAGAACGGGTACGCTCCCAGTTTCGAGGAGATCGCGGACGCGTTTGACTACTCCTCCCTGGCCACCGTTCACGAGCATCTGAGTAATCTGGAGCGCAAGGGCTATATCCGGAAGGCCTACAACGAAAGCCGCTCCATCGAGATGATGCCCCAGGGGGATGCCAGCGGGGCCGGGACCCTTCCGCTGCTGGGACTCGTGGCGGCGGGCCTGCCCATCGAGGCCGTCAGGGACTCCGAGACCGTTGCGGTACCCCCGGACATGATTCGTCGCGGTCGCGAGAACTACGTCCTGCGGGTGCGCGGCAACTCGATGATCGACGAGCAGATTCGGGATGGGGATTTCATCGTCGTGAGCTCCCAGCCGGTGGCCGAAGATGGAGAAATGGTGGTAGCGCTGGTGGGAGGTGATTCGGCCACGGTGAAGAAGCTCTACCGAGAGAGCGGCAACCGGATCCGTCTCCAGCCAGCCAATGCCCACATGGATCCAATCGTGGTGGACGC
Source organism: Gemmatimonadota bacterium (assembly GCA_039586555.1). Classification (GTDB taxonomy): domain Bacteria; phylum Gemmatimonadota; class Gemmatimonadetes; order Longimicrobiales; family Gaopeijiaceae; genus JBDHKE01. Next base: position 46,833 of record JBDHKE010000008.1, read on the forward strand.
TGATGACGTAGCGATCCAGGGTGTGGTGGTGGGAGTGATCCGTAGGTATTGAAGGCAGGGTTCTTTGACCCCAGTTGCCGAAATGCACGGCAAGGCGGCCGGGCCGGAGAGGGAGACGAGAGGATGAGGATTCCGTTCGCAATCGGAAGGTTGACGGCCTGGACGGCGGAGATCATGGTGATTCGCCCGGACGTGAGACAGCCCTTCCCCGGTCCGTGGACTCTCAGGGCTCTCGTGCGCAGATCCGCGCAGCGGGGAATCTCTCACCCCGCGGCCTGAGTCTCTCACCCCGCCGCCTGAATCTCCCTCCCCTTCCGAGGGCAGGGGCCCACCGATTCCGGTCGGCCGCGGGAGAAAAAGGTCCCGAGCAGGCCTCGCCTTGGAAACCGGTGGATCGGAACGCATCGACGGCGGGGAGCGGCGGCCGCCGTTCGGGGGGCGCCTCCGAGAGCGTCACGTGTGCGTGGCCGCCCTCAGCTCCTCCAGTTTCAGGAAGGCCGCACCGGAATCAAGCGCCTCCTCGGCGACGGCCACGGCCGTGCGCAGCGAATTCTCTCGTCCCCCGGCGAAGATGGCGGCCGCCGCGTTGAGGAGCATGGCCGTGCGGGCCGCATCCCGCCGACGGCCAGTCAGCACGTCCAGGATGATCTGCGCGTTCTCCTGAGGCGATCCCCCTCGCAGCTGACTCTCGGACCCGCGATCCAGCCCGAGATCCTCGGGGTCGACGGAGTAGTACCTCGCGGATGTGCCGTCCAGCTCGGCAATCCGGGTACTGCCCACTGGCGAGATCTCATCCATTCCCGGATCCCCGTGAACGACCAGCGCCCGCAGGTGACCCAGCTCCCGCAACGCCTCCACCACCAGCGTCGCGAGGGACGGGTCGAACACCCCCACCACCTGTCTCCGGGCCCCCGCGGGGTTCGTGAGGGGGCCCAGGATGTTCGCGATGGTGGGGACGCCGAGCTTCCTGCGGACGTCGGCGAGATGTCGCATGGCCGGATGGAGGAGTGGCGCGAACATGAATACCATGCCCACGTCCCTCAGCACGCGCCCCATCTCCTCGGGCTCGAGATCGATTCGGACTCGCAGCGCCTCCAGAACGTCGGCGCTGCCGCTGTTGGAGGTATGGGACCGATTCCCGTGCTTCGCCACAGGGACCCCCGCCGCCGCAGCCACGAAGGAAGCGCCTGTGGAGATGTTGAAGGTCGTCAGGGAGCCACCTCCCGTTCCGCACGTGTCCACGAGCTCGTCCGGGTTTCTGGCCTCCACCGGAATCATCGCTCGGCGCATCGCCCGGACTCCTCCAGCCACCTCGGCGGGCACCACTCCCTTGTCCCGGAGGGCCACGAGCAGGGCAGTCATCTCCTGATCGGAAGCCTGCCCCGACATGATCCGGTCGAAGCACCTCTCCGACTCCTCGGCCGTGAGGGACTTCCCCGCCGTCACTCTCTCGACGAAGGGAGCAAGGCTGGACATCTCCACCTCCGAATCCTCGCGCATACCGGTACCTCGTGCTCTTCTCGAGGGGGGCGTACTCCCGAGCGCTCTCCAGGATCCTGCGTCATTCCGGGGTCATTCTTGACATCCCCTGGGTCGTCTCTACCTTCACGGCGTGAATTCGGGGGAGGAGATACGCGTTCGGCTGGTTCTGCACTACGACGGCACGGATTTCCTGGGCTGGCAGGTCCAGCCCGAAGGTCGAACCGTTCAGGGAGTCGTCCAGGCGGCGCTGGAGAAGATCACGGGTGCCCCCAGGAACCTCGTCGGAGCAGGACGTACCGATCGCGGAGTTCACGCGACGGGACAGGTGGCGGCGGTGACGCTTCCTCGGCGCTGGTCGCCCGTCGAGCTTCGGAGGGCACTGAACGCGCTTCTTCCGGATGATGTTTGGATCGCCTCGACCCGTGAGGTGGGCCCGGACTTCCACCCCCGTTATTCGGCCACCTCGCGGACATACACCTACCGGGTCGGGATCGCGGAGGAGGCCTGGTCGCCCTTCCGCGCGCGCTGGTGCTGGCCGGTGCGCGCTGGGCTGGACCCGGAGCTTCTTTCGGAAGCGGCGGCGGCGGTCCTGGGTGAGCATCTCTTCGGGGCTTTCGCGAAAGCCGGTCAGCCCCAGCGTGGGGAGCGATGCCTGGTTCACTCGGCTCGTTGGGCCCCATGGTCCGGATTCGGATTCTCGTTCACGATCACGGCGGACCGGTATCTTCACCACATGGTCCGCTACCTGGTGGGGACGATGGTGGACATCTCCCGCGGGCGTCGTCCGGCGGACGAGCTGCATACCTTGCTCTTGGAGGACCCCCAGGGGCTTCTCACCTCCCCACCGGCGCCCCCCCAGGGGCTCTTTCTCACCCGGGTCGCGTACCCTGGAGACGAGGACCTCCGGGGGCAGACCTCAACTCACGTACCCGAACACGCGACGGAGCCATGAAGATCTTCCTGGACACGGCTGACCTGACCGAAATCCGGCGGGCCGCATCCGCGGGCCTCATCGAGGGAGTGACCACCAACCCCACGCTGGTCGCAGCCGTGGCGGGCGATCGGCATCCGGTGGACATCTACCGGGAGATCTGCGAAACGGTGAATGGGCCGGTGAGCGCCGAGGTCGTGGGCCTGGATACCGACACCATGGTCACGGAGGGAAAGCGCCTGGCCGCGATTCACGACAACATCGTGGTGAAGGTCCCCCTCACGGAGGAGGGTCTTCGGGCCTGCAGGGCCCTGAGGAGCGAAGGCGTTCGGGTCAATGTGACTCTCTGCTTCTCGTCGCCCCAGGCCCTCCTGGCGGCCAAAGCGGGAGCGAGCTACGTGTCACCCTTCGTCGGCCGCCTCGACGACGTGGGGAACGATGGGATGGAGCTTATCGCCGAGATTCGGAGGGTGTACGATCAGTACGGGATCGACACCGAGCTGCTGGTTGCCTCCATCCGCCACCCCCGTCACGTGGTCGAGGCGATCAACCTGGGCGCCGATTGCGGCACGATTCCGCCCAAGGTGCTGTACCAGCTCATGAGACACCCCTTGACCGACGTCGGGCTCAGGAGATTTCTCGATGACTGGAAGACGCTGGGCGCCGAGATCTAGCGCCCTTCATCGTAGTCGCTCCTCCGCGTCGCCGGCTCTTCGCTTCTCCATGGGCTGGGACGCCTTGGGCCGTAGCCTGGTCCTCTCCCTGATCGCCGCGGCCGCGTGCGACTCGCCTGAAGCCGCGGCGAACGGCGCTTCCGCCCTGGACGTGAATCCCGCAGAACGCTGGGCTCAGGACACCGTGCCGGTGGCCCGTCTTCCAGTCTCGAGGGAGGTGGATCACTCCCGCACGACTGCCATCGTCAGCGCCGCCGAGCGAGTGGCGCCGGCGGTGGTCTCGGTGAACGTGCTCCGCACGGAGCGGGTCCAGGCCCGATCGATCTGGGACAGCTTCTTCCTTCCCCCTGGAACCACGCGGCAGAGGACCGGTCTGGGCTCGGGCTTCATCATCGACCACGGCGGGACCGTCCTCACCAACGACCACGTGGTGCGTGAAGCCAACCGGATCATGGTCACGCTGCCCGACGGACGTGACTTCGAGGCGGAGCTCGTGGGCACCGACGAGGTTACGGACGTGGCCGTGCTCCGAATCGGCTCCGACCGGCTTCCGGTGGCCCCGCTGGGTACCTCGGGAGGGTTGATGATCGGGGAGTGGGCCGTGGCGATCGGGAACCCGTTCGGTTACCTCCTCTCAAATCCCGAGCCCACGGTTACAGCCGGGGTGATCAGTGCTACAGGACGTCACATCGTTCCCAGCGGGCAGGAGGACCGCGGAATCTACGTGGGAATGATCCAGACGGACGCGTCTATCAACCCGGGCAACTCGGGTGGCCCGTTGGTGAACGCTCTCGGTCAGGTCATCGGCATCAACACATCCATCTTCTCCCGTAGCGGCGGCAGCGAGGGGCTCGGATTCGCCATTCCCATCGATCGGGCTCTTCGGATCGCGGACGACCTCGTCCGCTTCGGCGAGGTCCGGCGAGCGTGGCTGGGGATGGAGGTGGAGGCCCAGGAGGGAGATGCCTGGGGCCGCACCCGTGGAGTGGTGGTGTCCAGGGTGGCTCCGGGATCCGCCGCCGAAGCCGCCGGAATCGATGCCGGAGATCATCTGATTCAGGCCAACGGACGGGCACTCACCAACCCTATGGACTTCGAGGCGATCATGCTGGACCTCCGCTCCGGGGACGATGTCGAGATCACCGTGGAGGGATCCCGCCAGCCTGTGCAGCTCACAGCGGGGGAGCCTCCCTCCCTGACCGCAGAACGGGTGACGGCCCTCCAGGAGTTGGAGCTCATCACCGTGACGCCCGCCATCCGCGCGGAGCAGAATCTGGCGAGCGAGGAGGGGGCACTGATCGTGTCCATCTCGGACAACCTCCGCTCCAGTCTCGGCCTCCGGGCCGGTGACGTCATCCTCCAGGTGAACAACACGGTGATCCGGAGCGCGGACGATGCCGCCACCGCCCTGCGGCCCAGAGGCTCACGATCCGTCGTCATGTGGCTGGAGCGGAACGGACAGCTGATGCGGCGGGGCTTCTACTGGAGATAGACCGAGCTTCCACTGGAGACAGTCGGTGCATCGCTACATCCACCCCCTGACCGAGCGCTACGCGTCAGAGGAGATGCAGGCGATCTTCTCACCGGGCCATCGCTTCGGGATCTGGCGGCGCCTCTGGCTCGCCCTGGCGGAGTCGCAGCGGGAGCTGGGACTGACGATACCGGATCAGGCTCTCGAGCAGATGCGATCGGCTCTGAACGACCTGGATCTCGAGAAGGCCGCCGAGTACGAGCGACGCTTCCGTCACGACGTGATGGCCCACGTCCACCTTTTCGGCGACGCGGCCCCGGCGGCACGAGGAGTCATCCACCTCGGCGCCACCAGCGCGTTCATAGGGGACAACGCTGACCTGATCCTGCACCGCGAGGCGCTGGAGCTGGTTCGGGATCGTCTGGTCCGGTGCATCGCGGCCCTGGCGCGGTTCGCCCAGCGCTACCGTGCGCTTCCCACCCTGGCATACACTCACTTCCAGCCCGCGCAGCCCACCACGGTGGGAAAGAGAGCGACGCTCTGGATCCAGGACTTTCTGCTGGATGTGGAGGAGCTGGAGTTTCGGATGGCTGGCCTCCGCTTTCGGGGAACCCGGGGCACCACCGGAACCCAGGCCTCGTTCCTGGAGCTGCTGGGAGGCGATCACGACAGGGTGGACCGCCTGGAGCAAGCGGTGGCTGGACGCATGGGCTTCGATCGTTCGTATGGAGTCACCGGGCAGACCTATCCGCGGAAAGTGGACGGAGCCATCCTCTCGACCCTCGCCGGCCTCGGCGCCTCGGCTTCCAAGCTGGGCAACGACCTCCGGCTCCTGAGCCACCTCCGGGAGGTCGAAGAACCGTTCGAGTCCGAGCAGATCGGATCGTCGGCGATGCCCTACAAGCGAAATCCCATGCGAGGCGAGCGAATCTGCTCCCTGGCTCGTCACGTGATCACGCTGGCCCAGGACCCCCTGGTTACCGCCGCGACGCAGTGGCTGGAGCGCACGCTGGACGACTCGGCCAACCGCAGGCTTGCCATCCCCGACGCGTACCTCACCGTCGACGGAGTTCTGGTTCTGGTGGAGAACGTCGCGTCGGGGCTCGTGGTGAACGAAGCCGTGATTCGCAAGAATCTGGAAGCGCAGCTTCCATTTATGGCGACGGAGACGGTCCTCATGCGCGCGACGGCCGCGGGCGGCGACCGACAGAGCCTCCACGAGCGGATCCGACAACACTCCATGGCGGCCACGGAGCGAATCAAGGGCGGTGGGGACGGAGATCTGCTGGATCGGATTGCAGGGGATCCGGCCTTCGGCCTCGGTCGGGACGCTCTGGAAGAACTCGTACAGGGCCAGCATTTCGTGGGCCGCGCTCCCCAGCAGGTCGATCAATTCCTCCACGACTGGGTACGTCCTGTTCTGGACCGATATCTCGAGCAGGCGGAACGCCGCTTCGGAGCGCCCGATGTCCGAGTCTGAGATCCGAGCTTTCTCACCCGACCCCGAGCCCAACATCGCGCCCCCGGGAGGGGCAGGAGCCCGGGGGCTTTCCAGGTCCGACCTCCCCCTTCCTCTGCTCTTTCGTGGCAAGGTACGGGACATCTACGAGGCGGGACCCGGGCTCCTTCTCCTGGTGGCTACCGATCGCGTCAGCGCCTTCGACGTGGTCCTTCCGCAACCCGTTCCTGCGAAGGGCATGGTGCTCACCCAGATCACGGCGTGGTGGCTGGCCCGCCTGGAGTCGGCGGTGCCTCACCATCTGGTCTCAGTGAGCCCGGCGGAGATTCGGGACGCCATCCCGTCCCTGGCTGGCCATGAGGCTGAGTGGGCTCATCGTTCCATGCTCGTGCGCGGGACCCAGGCGATTCCGGTGGAGTGCGTGGTCAGGGGGTATCTCTCCGGATCGGCGTGGAAGGAGTACCGGCGGTCCGGGACGCTCGCCGGTGAGCCCCTCCCCCCAGGCCTCGTGGAAAGCAGCCGACTCGACCCTCCCATCTTCTCTCCCGCCACGAAGGCCCGGGAGGGCCACGACGAGAACATCACCCACGATGAGGTAGTCCGGAAGCTCGGACCCGAGCGGGCGGAGGAGCTTCGAAGGCACTCGCTGACCCTCTACCAGACCGGCGCCGCGGCGGCCCTCCAGAACGGTATCATCCTCGCCGACACCAAGTTCGAATTTGGTTTGAATGAGAATAATGAAGTCATAATCATAGATGAAGTTATGACTCCAGATTCTTCCCGCTTCTGGCCCGCGGATACGTACGCCGAGGGACGTTCCCAACCCTCCCTCGACAAGCAGCCGATCCGGGACTACCTGGACTCCCTGGAGGGCTGGAACAAGAAGCCACCGCCACCGAACCTTCCGGACGCCGTGGTGGCGGCGACCACGGCGCGCTACCAGGAGATCTTCCGAAGGCTGACGGGGATTCCTCTGGAGGATTTCCAGCCGCCGACCTTCGAGGCCGCATGACTGGACTCGCCTCGGAAGGCCGCCCGTTCCTGGCGGGGGCCGCGATCCTGGCAGTTGCCCTCTGGGTCTCGGCGGGGTTCCTTCCCTGGCCCGCTGCCGCCCTGGCCGCCCTGTCGACGGTGGTGGCGGGCTTCATGGCCTACTTCTTCCGGGATCCCGAGCGCGCGATCCCCGATGACCGGGGCATCGTCGTCGCGCCCGCGGACGGCCGGATCCTCTCCGTCACCGAAGTGGACGAGCCCGACTTCCTGGGTGTTGTAGCCCGGAGAATCTCGATCTTCCTCAGCATCTTCAGCGTTCATGTCCAGAGGGCACCCCTCGCGGGGATGGTGAGGTACCGATCGTATCGGCCAGGACGCTTTCAAGCCGCCTGGAACGCAGAGGCGAGCCAGTCGAACGAGCAGGCCTCCCTGGGACTGGAATCCAGATCGGGTCGTGTCCTGGTACGGCAGATCGCCGGGCTGGTCGCCCGCCGCATCGAGACGTATCCTCGGGATGGTGACAGCGTCGAGCGAGGCGACCGCATCGGGATCATTCGCTTCGGCTCGAGAGTGGATCTCTTCGTACCCGTGGAGTGGCCCGTGGTCTGCAGCGTGGGTGAGAAGGTAAAGGGTGGAGTCACGGTGGTGGCCCAGGAGCCGTCGAGGGAAGGAGGGTCGGTTGAGACCGAATAGCCCAAGCAGATTCGGATGGCCCGGGCAGCCCGACCCGGAGAGTCCGCCCCACCGAGGAGCACGTCTCCAGCGCGGGATCATCATCATCCCCTCGGCCTTCACCCTCGCCAACCTCTTCTTCGGCGTCTACGCTCTGGTGGCCGCCTTCCGCGGTGACCTGGCCTGGGCAGGGTGGTTCATCGTGTTCGCCGGGGTCTCCGACATGGTGGACGGGCGAATCGCCCGTTTCACACGCACGGGATCGGCCTTCGGAGCGGAGCTTGACTCGCTGGTGGACGCCATCTCCTTCGGCGTGGCCCCCGGGTTCATCGCGTACCGTCTCTTCTTCGCCGATTCCGCCTGGGGCTGGCTTCTCTCGTTCGTATACATCACTGCCGTGGTGGTGCGCCTGGCTCGGTTCAACATCGAGCAGGGTGGCGAGGCGAAGACGCATTTTCACGGCCTTCCCTCCCCCACGGCCGGCATGCTCCTGGCGACCTTCCACCCCTTCAGCCAGACCGCCCTGTTCCAGGCCTACTTCTCCGACATCGCGTGGCCCCAGATCATGGGCGTGGTCATGATCGTCCTGTGTGCCTTGATGCTGAGCCACGTTCCGTACGCGCTCTTCCCGCGCATCAGCTTCTCCTCCCCTCGGAAGATCTTCGTGACGGGAGTCGTGGCGGCTGGCCTGATTGCGGCGTTGACCGTTCCGCGCTACTACTTCTTCCCCGTGCTCACGGCCTACACGTTGTGGGGGGTATTGAGGTCTGCGCTCATGGGTTTCCTGGATCGGCTTCCCGACCGGGATCCCCTCCTGGATGGTGAGGAGTCGGACGAGGCCCAAGCCGAGGTCCGGCCGCTGGATTACGAGGAGCTTGCCCCGCGACTCCGGCAGCGCCGCTCGAAGACCGCCCGGGACGACTGAGGCGTGGCCCGGGCCATCTCCGACGCGGACGCCCCCTGAGAGCCCGTAACCTACGGTAGGCCATCGTGCCCGACGCTCCACGAAACAATCGGCTGGTAGCGCTGGACGACCGTCCTCGGGAGGAGTGTGGGGTGATGGGAATCACCGGTGTTCCCGACGCCGCCGAGCTCCTCTTCCTGGGCCTCTACGCATTGCAGCACCGAGGCCAGGAGTCCGCCGGGATCTGTGCCATCGACAACGGAGAAGCACGGGTCGAGAAGGGAGTAGGCCTGGTCGGGGAGGTCTTCGACGCCCAGCGCCTCCGGCGTCTCCCTGGGGACACCGCCGTCGGGCACGTCCGCTACTCGACCGCCGGAGGGAGCCGGGCCGAGAACGCTCAGCCCATCGTGGTCCGGTACGCCGAGGGCGATCTGGCCATAGCACACAACGGCAATCTCACCAACGCCCATGATCTGAGGCGATGGTTGGTGCGGGAGGGCTCGCTCTTTCAGACCTCCAGCGACTCTGAGGTCATTGTCCACCTGATCGCTCGGTCGCGGCACGAGAGCGTGGAGCTCCAGATCGACGACGCGCTGACGCACCTGATGGGGGCGTTCTCCCTCGTTCTCACGGTAGGGGACACCCTCTACGCCGCCCGCGATCCGTGGGGGTTCCGGCCTCTGGCTCTCGGGCGAAAGGGGGATGGCCACGTCGTGGCCAGCGAGTCCTGCGCCTTCGACATCATCGGAGCCGAGTTCGTTCGTGACATCGAGCCCGGGGAGGTACTGGAGATCCGTCGGGATCGGGTGGTTTCCCTCCGTGGTCTCCCCCCGGTGTCGCGAACGTCCGCGTGCATCTTCGAGCTCGTGTACTTCGCCCGGCCGGACTCGCGGCTGTGGGGAGTGAGCGTAGATCGGGCGCGGCGCGCCTTCGGCCGACAGCTGGCTCGTGAGCACCCCGTGGAGGCGGACGCCGTGACGAGCGTTCCCGATAGCGCGAACTCGGCGGCCCTGGGGTTCAGCGAGGAGAGCGGCATCCCCTTCGAGCTGGGTCTGCTACGCAACCACTACGTGGGCCGCACCTTCATCCAGCCGGCGCAGATCGATCGGGACTTCGGAGCGCGAATGAAGTACGCCCCGGTTCGGGAGGTCCTGGAGGATCGTCGCATCGTGGTGGTGGACGATTCTCTCGTGCGCGGGACGACCAGCAGCAGCCTGGTACGCCTCATCCGCGAGGCAGGCGCCCGGGAAGTCCACTTCCGTGTCGCCAGCCCACCCGTGCGCTTCCCCTGCTTCTATGGAATCGACATGCCCAGCAAAGAGGAGCTCATGGGATCCCGCCTGTCGGTGGAGGAGATCGAGCGTGAGCTGGGCGTGGACTCCCTGGGATATCTCTCCCTGGAGGGGATGATCGGCGCCGTGGAGAGCCATGGTCCGTTCTGCGACGCGTGCTTTTCGGGCGACTACCGGGCGCCTCTCGTGGACGCGGAGCGAGGCCTGGTTCCGCACACCGAGTCTGCACGATGCTGAGGTCAGGAGCGCGATGGTGGAGGTGACCCGGGAGCTGCTGCACGCTCTGCCCAAGGCTGAGCTGCACGTCCACCTGGACGGCAGTCTTCGACCCGAAACGATGGTGGAGCTGGCCCGCGAGCACGGCAAACCGATCCCCTCTGCGGATCCGGCAGAGCTCGGGGAGCGGATGCGGGCACGGGACAGCCGGAGCCTGGTGGAGTACCTGGCGAAGTTCGAGATCACCCTTTCCTTGATGCAGCGCCCGGAGTCGCTGGAGCGGACAGCCTTCGAGCTGGCGGAGGACAACGCCCTGGAGAACGTCCGCTATCTGGAGGTGCGCTACTCACCCATCCTGAACACGCGCGAGGGACTCCCCCTCGTGGAGGCCGTGGAGGCACCCCTCAGGGGGCTGGCCCGGGCGGAGGAGCGGTACGGCATCCGCACCGCGCTGATCATCTGCGGGATTCGCAACATGGATCCCTCCACGACCTCGGACCTGGCGGATCTGGCGGTGGCCTTCAAAGAGCGGGGCGTGGTGGCCTTCGACCTGGCCGGGGCCGAGTACAACTATCCCGCCAAGAAGCACCGGGAGGCCTTCTTCAAGGTCATCAACGAGAACATGGCGGCCACGATTCACGCCGGGGAAGCCTACGGCCCCGAGTCCATCCATCAGGCCCTGCACTACTGCCGCGCGAACCGCATCGGGCACGGCACCCGTCTCTTCGAGGACCGGCAGCTCCTGCAGTACGTGAGGGACTTCCGCATCCCCCTGGAGATGTGCCTCACCTCCAACGTCCAGACCCGGGCCGTGCCCAGCTTCGAGGAGCATCCCCTACGGCCGTACTACGACCAGGGGCTCGTGGTCACCATCAACACGGACAATCGCCTGATCTCGGGCACCACCCTCACGAACGAGTACTGGCTCGCCCACCGGCATCTGGGCTTTTCCTGGGACGAGCTGAAGCACCTGGCCATCATGGGCTTCCAGAGCGCGTTCCTCCACCACCAGGAGAAGCAGGAGCTGCTCCGCCAGGTAAGCGCCGAAATGGAGGCGCTGGGGTAGGGAGTCCCTCCTGCCACGGGCCACGCTCGAACCGAAGACAGAAAGCTGGAGTAGGGAATCCTTCTCCCCACGCGGCGGGCCCCCGCCTTTCTGTGGCCCTGCCAGACGGGACGGGGCGGAAGGTCCTCCGCACCCGTGGCAGTCGGCCAACTCCAGGAGCCCACGTCCAACGCCCCCACACGGTGAATAGTCGGGGCGCTTCAGGCCCAACAAGAAGAGCCCGCCCTCCGCGAAGAGGGCGGGCTCAGTTGCCGGACCCTCCCCGGCCCGGCGGCCGGGAAGGCGGCGGTTAGAGGTTAGATCATCCTCACCAGGCGACGGTGCTGGCCGGCGACGAAG
>JBDHKE010000187.1:0-4575 GCA_039586555.1 Gemmatimonadota bacterium
GGCTGTCGTCCCCACTCCCTCCAGCTCCAGAGGATCAGGTGGGAGCAGGACCTCCCGCCCGAGGGTCGATCCCGGCGCGAGGTCGATCTGTAGGGTCTGAGGGGCGTAGCCGAAGGCATCGATCTCTACTGTCCACTGCCCCGGCGCTATGCCCTCCAGCACGGCCCGGCCCAGGCTGTCTGAGACAGCCGCTCGGTCGGTTCCTGCCACTCTGACCAGGACCTCCGGCACAGGTAGCTCTGTGGTTTCATCGCGAACGGTGAGGACCAGTGTGGCGTCGCGAGTCTGCGCGGACGCGATCGCGGGGGCGAGGTACGGAAGGGCAAGCAGCAGGTGGAGCAACCGGCTGACCCGGATCCTGCGGCCGTTCATCATTTCCTCCTCGTCTGGCGAGCCGCTGGCCGCTCCGTCAGTCCTTTGGAGGCCCTCAACATCCAAGATACGGCTCACGCCCCGGTCTGTAACGCCTCTCCGCCCGTCTGCGACGGCCTTGCACATCGGCGAGGACCTGGTCATTCGAGGGCGGCCGGGCGAGTCCCAGGCTCAGGACCCGTCTCCCTTTCTCAAGCGGTACAGCCTCACGCGCTCCACGTCGAACGCATCCTTCCAGACCGCAGCAACGTACCCGCGCCGTACCGAGTGCACCTCGAGCTCCGCTGGTATCTCCACTTCACCGAGCAGGCGCCCGGTCGGGTCGAACACCGTCCACACCTCCGGATCGTCGCCCGGCTCGGAGCCAAAGAGCCGTGGTATCCCAGCCGCGGACGCTGGATACTCCCGGACCCAGACATTGCCTTCGTCATCCAGGAGGAAACGTGAATAGGGGGCTTGTGCGTCGTGGGCAGCCTGGGGAAATCGTCGAGCTCCGGGAAGTGTTCGGCTGCACCCCGGTCATTCCCGACCAGTCGCCCGCGCCTTCTCGCGTAGAGGTCTCGATCCGCTCCGCTGACCGGTTCAGGCTCCGCTGCCCAGCGGATGATCTCGACCAGACCACGGAGTCGCTGGAAGACCCGGATCTCGAACCGATCAGACAACCCGAGATAGACCCGGTCATCACCCACCGCCCATATCGCGTCCTTCCCCCACGGAAGTATGACGCCGACAGCACGCCCTTGGATGACTTTGCCGACGACCTCCAGCGCCGGAAAGGTCGCCACGGTGTCCCGAAGGCCGTCGTCAAGCCTGGTCCAGATGAGGGCGGAAGGGATTCCTCCAACCCTCCCCTGCGGTGGATAGTCGTACGAAACGAACTGCAGCAGAACGGCCGAGCAATCCGACGAGACGGCCCCGATCTCACTGCCGCCGGGCCCCATGGACACGTCGACGCGTCTGGCGCGAACGAAGCGGCCGCGCGGGTCGAGAACACTCACCCGGTGGCCCTCGTTCACAACCAGCGTGTCCCCGGCACATCGATACATGCCGAGCACGTCCCAGAACTCACCCGGGCCTTCTCCACGGTCGCCGATCGTGCGAACGAAGTTCCCGGCCGAGTCGAGCACCAACAGTTGGGCCGTTCCCCCGTTCGCCACCATGATGTGGCCATCCTCGAGGAGCTCTACGTTGCGAACGCGGAAGAGCTCATTCGTCGCGTCGCCCAGGCCAGCTCCGATCTCGACGGTGGGGATCGAATCCAGCCTCCAGCCTCCTGTGTCCGACCACACCGGTGCGAAGTTCTCCACGATTCGAATGCCGGCGCTATCACGAACCGTTACGCCGGAAGGAGGGACACGGTCCGGCGCGCACCCGACAGGCTTGATGAGCACTGCGGAGACGATGAAGGCCAGCGCCAATCGAACTGTGACGTTCATGGCAGGGCCCCCCGCACAGCGCCGGCAGGCCAGCCGGAACGCCCCGCCAGGACCCGCTCCCACGGTTTGCCTAACCGACCTTCCTTGCGCAGAAATAGCCAACCGATCGGTAGGTGGTGTAGCCGATGCTTGCCTCCCACCAACCCGCAAGACCGGTGGTTCCCACGACGGTGATCTCGTTGTCGATGTAGGGACCGTCCAAGATCCACAGGCCACGCTTGTTCGACCCTGATCCGAAGTCGAACCGGATCACCCGCTCCGGGGGCACCAGGCGTGAGTAGTCATAGTCACGTACCACAACCCCTGGTTCTGACGGATCGGCCGACGACACAGTACCGTTGACGAAGGCGCCAACGACTTCAAGGTCGACGGTCATCGTCCCGAACAAGGGCTCGGTGATCCAGGGGACGGGCTGGCCGTCGAGGCCAGCGACCGAGTGCAGCGAGTCGAGCCGTTCCCACAACGTCAGCGTTCCGGTCGCCCGTTTCCCCTTCCCAGCGCCACCCGTGCCCACGAACTCGATCACGTACTCACCTTGAAGCACCGAGCCGACGGAATCGCGGGCTATGTTCACCGCCTCGATGGGCGGACACCGCGGCTCCGGGTGGCGCGGGCCGCCTGAGAAACATGCGATCGCAGCGGTGAGGCTCCCGGTCGTCCACGCGAATGCCTTGCCGCGATTCATAAGGCAGGATCCATGTCTTACGCCGCGTCCTTCGACCGCCTCAGTTGCTCTTCCCCTGCAGGCTGCGCTCTGACATGGGTTGGCGAGATGAGGTCCATGGCGCTGGTTCTCTTCCGCTCCGACGGTATCCAAGACGAAGCCCGCGGCACCGTGGTGTCACCCCTTCGGGCGGCGACGCATCCCGAGCTTCGGGAGGCAGGTGCGGGCCCCGACGGCACCGCGGGCCGTCGCTTGAACCTGAACCTGGTCCTGCGGTCTGGAATGCCGCAAGAAGCCGGGTCGGTTTACGTGCGAGGCGGAGCGGAGCCCCTCGATCACACGGTTCGCCAATGGGCATCAGAAGCCGATTCGTAAACCGATCCAGCGTCTCGCGGCATTCCAGGAATGAGGCCGAAGGATCGGTCTCAATCCCGAATCCCAAGGGAGCGCCCGTGGCACTGCAAGGCGCGCATCGGCCCTCTGGTGCTGGAATGCGCGCGGCCCCCACAGTGGGGCGGACAGGAGGCAGTGCTGCGGGCGCTGTTGGGTTCTTTCCCGGTCGTACACGGGCCCCTGGCTCCTTTCCAGGGGTTCCAAGGTGAGAATCGACTTGTCCTCGGACCCGTTCCTGCAGCTTGCGCCGGAGCTCGTCGCTCGCCTGGAGCGGCTCTCGGAGATGCTGGAGCACATGGATTCACAGGAGCTGTGGCGCTACCGAGACCGACTCGCCGCGGAGCTGAAATTCGTGGCGGACTACATCGAGGAGTGCCGGAAGCGGCTCGTTGGAGCGGATCTGGAGGTATGAGGAGGAAGAGCGAATCTCGGCGCGGCGGCTTCTCGTGTTGTGCTGGCGCAGTCGGAGCCCTTCGAGGAAGGGGGTGAGGCGATGCCTCGGGTCGAGCGTGTCTGGCGGAGGTTGCCTACGGGTGAGGAACGGACCGTGGCGGAGAACATCTGGAGCTCCATTGACACGGATCTGACCACGATCGAGCTCAGCCACTCCGGCGAGGTGGCCATCCAGCCCGGGGACATCGTGAGCTCGGGCGAGTTGCCGTTTGCAGTAATCGCGGACCGCGTCCTCTCGGTTCAGGAGATTGAGGGCGGGGTGGTTCGGACCCGGATCCGGTACCAATTTCCCGAGATCGTGGCCTGAAGGGAGGCATCCTCATGAAGGGAATCGACCGGTTTCCGGAGTTCGTGACAGGCTTCACCGAAGCCGCACTGCCCTTCGGTGGGGCGAGGGGTTGGTTCGTCAGCGGCGACCACCAGCAGGTGGTCTTCATCGAATTCAGCGAATCGGCCGATGTGCCGGAGCATTCCCACGAGGAGCAGTGGGAGATCGTCCTGGCCGGGAGGGTTCGTCTGCGAATGGGCGGCGAAGAAACCAAATTCGAAGCCGGTGACAACTTCTTCATTCCCGCAGGAGTTCCCCATTCGGCCAGGGTCGAGGCCGGCTACAAGGCGGTGATCGTCTTCAACGAGCCGGATCGCTACACGTCTACATAGGACGCCGGAAAGGGAGGAAGGGGGCGCCCACCATCGTATTGGGGGAACCTATTCGTCCAGGTTTGGCGCTTCTCTCCGCGTGCCCTGCGAGTGGACCTCCCTCATTCGCCGATCATCCTCCTGGGCCCCAGGTACTCTCTCCGGAATTGGGGATGCTGCTCCGCCTCCTCCGGGCTCCCGATGCCGTGCGTGGTGCCCGCGACCATCCACACCACCTCGTCCGAAACGGCCATCAGGTCCTCCACCTCGTGACCGGTGACAAGGACCGCGCAGCCCGATGCCGCGAACCGCCGCAACGCGTCGTGCACCAGGTGGCGGTCCCGCGGCGCGATGCGAGCGAAGGGCTCATCCGCGATGAGACATCGCGGGTTGCGCACCAGAGCCAGGGCGAGCTCACAGCGTCTCTCCTCGCCGCCGGAGAGCTGATCGGCAAAACGGTCCGTGAGCTCGCCCGGGTCCGTCTCGGCGATCACGTCCCTGGTGCTTCTCATCCGGAAGCGGGTCTCCATGAGCTCCAGCTGTTGCCGCACGGTGAGCCGCCGGGAAAGGAGTCCGCGGTCCGGGACGAAGAACAACCCCTGCTCGGCGAGATCGGAG
>JBDHKE010000074.1:0-18105 GCA_039586555.1 Gemmatimonadota bacterium
CCCCCAGACCATAGGAGACCGAGTTGCGGGGATCCCCCTCTCCCGACCCGAGCCAGACGACGTTGGCGTCCGAGGGCGCCACCGCCAGGGCCCCGACGGAGTAGGACTCCTCGTCCTGCCACTGGCCCTCGAACGTTGTGCCGCCGTTGGCAGTCTTCCACACGCCGCCGTCGGCGGCGCCTACCCAGAAGACCTTGGGGTCACCGGGAATGCCCACGATGGCCGTTACGCGGCCCCCCATGTTCACCGGGCCGATCTCCCGCCACCGGAGCTTCGCCAGAGCAGATTGGATGGCCTCGGGAGTCTGGGCCGTCAGAGGGGCGACCGCCAAAGGAAGGGCCGAGGCCACGGCCGTGAAGACCAGGAACGGGCGAAGGAAACGCATGAGCCGATGCCTCCTGGAGAAGGGACTCGTCTGCGAGCAGCCCAGCGACGGATGCCACTCGATCCCGGGGCGCAAAGCTCCGCGCTGGGCACGAGCCGCCGGACAGCGCAGCACACGCGGCACGGTCATTCTGGCGATGAGGGGGGAGGATCGCCAGGCTGCCTGGGATCATTCTCTTCTTCGTGCTGGCTTGCACCTTCCACGACGTCGTACCCCTTTGAAACTACCTGTTCGGGTGTGATCAACCAGCCTGTTGGGCCAAGGGGTGTCACATTGTTGGTATCGCAAAGTGACAATACCGCGACCCCGCCGCTTACCCAACTCAGTTGAAGGCAGGTGACTCCCAGGCGGGGCACCATCCACCCCAAGGAGAAGTCCCTTGAGCCAAGAGTACGGGCACCTTACTATCACTTTGTGACAGAGGCGACGGGACCCTTCCGCATGGCGCTACCCTCGGAACGAACGCCTGCTGGGATGTCCTGGATTGTTCGGAAGAGGAACGCAGGGGCTGCCCGGTCCACGAGTCGAGACGGGGGCACCTGTGCTGGCTCGTGACCTGAAGCATCTGCCAGGGGAAGAGGCTTCGTTGGTGGGAGCACGAGAAGGTGACGTGCATGCAGTGCGACTTCTTCCAGCAGTTGCTTCCCGACGGATTCCCCACTCGATGGCAATGCCCAGGCCTCCGCACCCCGGGGAGGCCGGCTAGTCGGCAGAACAACGAACAAGGCACTCGTCGCCGTTCAGGGCTGCGAAAGAACGGCAGAACGGCTAGCCCCTCACCAGGAGGTGGAAGCGTGGCAAGTATCTCTGCGACTATCGAGAGACATCACCGACTCATCATCGCGGTGCTGGTTGGGATCATTCTGTTCTTCATGCTGGCCTGCACCTTCCACGACGTCATACCCATCTGCCACTACCTGTTCGGTTGTGATCACGGGATGCACTAGCTCCAGGGCCCTGCGAGATCCGTTGGGCCGGGCAGCACCTATCCTCAAGCCTGGCCTATCCGAGGTTTGGAGATGCGAGAGGGGCCTCTGCAAATGGAGCGTGCACGGATGATGCCCAGGGCGAGGCCGATCCGACGTCCAGGCGATCTGGCCGCACCATACACGGTAGCGGAGCAGATCGCGGCACGTGACCTCAACAACCTCTACCTCACGAGCCGCTTCTTCGCCGATCCCGAAAAGTACAGGGCATTCTGTGCCTTCTACGCGGTGATGCGAGTGGTCGATGACCGAGTGGACGACCTGCCGTCGCGGCACGGTCTTTCACTCCAGGGGCGGCAACGCGAACACGATGTCCTCAGGGCTTGGGAGGAGGCTGTGTGCACCTCGTATGAGGGTCAGTCACAGAGCCCGGACACGCTCGTCGCCTGTCAGCACGGGCAGGCTGCACCGCTCCTTGACGCGTTCGCCATGTCCCTGGGCATGTTCCCCGTTTCCCGGGAGCTGTGGAACAACTTCTTCTCGGCGATGCATCGGGACATCGACCGCGCTCGTTTCGACACCTGGAGAGACTTCCTGGCGTACTCGGAGGGAGCCAGTGTTGCCCCCACCACGATCTATCTCTTCCTGATCGCTTCCCGACGAGCTGCAGGGGATGTGTTCAGGGTGCCCGAGGGTTTCGACATCATCGCCTGCGGGCGCCATCTCGGAGTCTTCGCATACCTGGCTCACGTGGCCCGCGACCTGGCAGCCGACCTCGTGACCGGAGAGGAAGGCTTGCTCTACCTCACACGCGAGGACATGGAGAAGTTCGGAGTCACTGAGCGTTCCCTGCTTTCCGATGTCGCGGAGGGTCAGGCGAGCCTCCCCACTCGAGCTCTGATCGCTGCCCTCCTGCAGCGTGCCCGCCGTCGCCTCGCCCGAGGGCGGGAATACCTGGAGGACCTTGCGGCCGAGCTGGAGATCGATTGTCGGTTCATTCTGGAGCTCATCGTTACGATGTACGAGAGAATTGTGGACAAGATCGAATCCTGTGACTTCGATCCGATGTCGGGCCGGCACACACTCTCGGCAGAGGAGAAGGAGCTCACTGCACGCGAAGTGGCCGCTCTCGTTGGATTCACGGGGCAGACTGCGCGGGCTGACGGGGAGGGTGACCGATGACTTGACAGCGTGGGCCCCGCGGAGATTGGTTGCAGAAGTTACTTCCCAGCTCATGGGGGCTTCACGATGGGATCAGCGATGCGCGGGGAAGCCCCGGGGCCCGACCTGTCGAACACCTGCAGGGAACGCCCTGGCCGGACGCTCCGGCACGTTGGCCGTTCGGTGGGCGATCCCCGCGCGCCCGAGCACCTCACGCGAGGACCCTTCGAGGGCCCACGGTTCGCCCGGGTCTCAGACCCAGGGGGGCACCGCTTCTCTCCTCATCGTTCATCGCCCCACCATCCCCTCGAGAACCAGAACCGGGAGGTCGTATGAGACGAGTCACCTTGATGTGGACGATCTTCCCGCTACTGCTCGCTCCGGCGAGCCCGGCGCTTGCCCAGCAGGATACCCTCCCCGTCGTTCGAATCGCGTTCGTTTTCGACGGTCCGGTACCGAACAACGAGGAGTTTCTGGAGCTCTTTGCGGCGGAGATTCGCGAGGTTCTCCGAGGGGAATTCGACGTGCAGTTTCCTGCGGCCATGACCCGGGAAGCGGATCACACGCTGTCGGGCGTTTCCCGGGTCGTCGACGAGTTGCTGATCGACCCCCGGGTCGATCTCCTGATTCCCCTTCATCCCCTCGGTTCCTACGACGTGACGCGGCGAGGCCCGTTGCCCAAGCCTGTGGTGGCGCCCTTCGTGATGGACCCGGAGGTCCAGAGCGTTCCTCTCGCGGACGGCGCCAGCGGGGTGCGGAACCTCAGCTACGTAGCCCAGGCCACGCAGGTGATCCGTGACCTCACGGCTTTCCAGGAGGTCGCACCGTTCACCACGCTTACTGTGCTGGGGAATCCACGCTGGGAGGAAGCCACCACGGCCATCACCGACGGGGCCACGGCGGCGGCACGAACCCTGGGAGTCGAACTGAGGATCATCCCCGTGGACCGTCCCATCGAAGAGGCACTCCAGGCGATTCCCGTCGATGCCGAGGCGGTGTACGTGACGCCCCTGCTCCATCTGACCCAGCCCGAGTGGGACGAGCTCATAGCGGAGCTGAACCGGAGACGCCTCCCGACCTTCTCGATGGTCGGTGTCGACGAAGTGCACCTGGGGGTGCTCGCCACCATGCGGCCCGACACCTACTTCCCCCAGGTCGCTCGGCGGGTAGCGTTGAACGTCCAACGGATTCTGCTGGGTGAAGAAGCGGGCTCGTTGCCGGTGTTCTTCGACTGCGGCGAACGTCTGACCATCAACATGGCGACCGCGCGCGCGATTGGACGCTTTCCCAATTGGAACGTGCTGACGGAAGCCTTCCTGCTGAATGAAGAGGAGACGCCACCCGAGCGCGAGCTGTCACTCGTCCAGGCTGCACGCGACGCCCTCGAGGCCAATCTCGACCTGGCGGTACAGGATCTTGTTGTCTCGGCAGGCGAAGAGGATGTGCTCCTCGCCCGCTCGGCGCTGCTTCCCCAGATGGGCACCACTGCGACGGGTCTGATCATCGACGAGGACCGGGCGGAATCCAGCTTCGGCGCACAGGCGCAGCGGACATTCACCGGGGGCGCCACCGTAACTCAGCTCGTCTACTCCGAGCCCGCATGGGCAAACCTCGCAGTCCAGCAGCAGCTTCAGGCGTCCCGGGTAGAACGCCGCCGTGAGGTGCGCCTCGACATCACGCTGGCTGCGGCGACGGCGTATCTCGCCGTGTTGCAGGCGAAGGCATTGGAACGGGTCCAGCGCGAGAACCTCCTGGTCAGTCGCTCGAACCTCGAGCTGGCACGCGTACGGAGAGCGGTCGGGTCGGGTCGGGCTGGGGAGGTTCTGAGGTGGGAGAGCCAGATCGCTACCGACCGGCAGCGGGTCATCTCCAGCGAGTCCCAGAGGGCTCTGGCCGAAATCCAACTGAACCGCCTGCTGCACCGTCCCCTCGAAGAACGATTCGCTACAACGGAAATGACCGCGGTAATCACGCCCGACGGGCGGGTGCGGACCACGGACCCGGCTCTGATCACCAGCGACGAACGACTGGTGCGCTACGGCAGCAATCTCCAGGCCTGGGAGGTCTTCAGGAACTTCATGGTGGAGGAGGGCCTCTCGCTCTCCCCCGAGCTGAATCAGCTCGAGGCTGCCATCACGGCTCAGCGCCGAGCGTACCGCTCCACCACGAATTCCTTCTGGTCTCCCACGATCGCTCTCCAGGGAAGCGTGGATCACCGCTTCGCGCGAGGTGGGACAGGCTCGAGCGGGTTTGCTCTACCCGATCTACCGGATGGTTTCCCGAGCTTCCCTCAGGCCAACGACCTCAGCTGGAATGTCGCGCTGTCTTTCTCCCTTCCCATCTTCAACGGAGGCTCACGCATAGCGGAGCGGGCTCGCGCGTCGGAGGTCCTGCGTCAGCTCGAGGTCGAGCGCGCAGCAGCCGCGGAGCGAATCCAACAGAGAATCCGATCAGCCCTTCACACGATGGGCTCCTCCTACATGAACGTCGGCCTTTCGGCGGCCGCAGCCCGGGCTGCGCGCGAGAACCTCGAGTTGGTCCGTGACGCCTACCGGAGGGGAGCCATCTCGATCATCGAGCTCCTCGACGCACAGAATGCCGCCCTCGCCGCCGATGAGGCAGCTGCCAACGCAGTGTACGTCTTTCTCGCTGACCACATGCGGATGCAACGAGCCATCGGTCGTTTCGACCTGTTCATGACCCAGGAGGAGCGGGACTGGTTCATCACTCGTCTCGACGCCTATTTCGTGCTGGCGGGCGTTTCCCCATCCTAGCCGGTGCGCGGCAAGCCGGTGGGGGCCCCGATATGCGCGTGCGCAAGGTCTTGGGTGTGCCAGAGAGTCCCGTGCCAGAGAGTCCATGGGAGGGTTCCTTCATGCGCCTACTCGTCTTCCTTACGTGCCTTGTCACCGGCTTCTCGGTAGCGGCGTGCGATGGAAGCGACGCTCCCGAACCCGTGATTCGACCCGTGCGCTTCCAGCAGGTCTTCGCCACCGGCGGTGCGCGCGTGCGGGTGTTCTCGGGCGTCGCCCAGGCCGCCGTCGAGTCTCCGCTGAGCTTCCGCGTCGCCGGTAGCGTTCGTCGCATACTGGTGAGCGTGGGGAGCGACGTGCAGTCGGGTGGACTCCTCGCGGAGCTGGATCCGCAGGACTTCCAGCTTCGCGTGCGGCAGGCCGAGGCTGCCCTTCGCCAGGCCGAGGCTCAGGCCACCAACGCGAGTGCCGCCTACTCCCGCGTGCGTCTCCTCTACGAGAACAACAACGCGTCCAGGAGTGACCTGGACGCCGCCCGCTCCGCCTCGGAATCCGCGGATGCGGCGGTGCAGGCGGCCACGAACACGCTGGGCCTTCGTCGTTTGGAGCTGGGCTACACCCGGCTGCGCGCGCCTTTCGAGGGTGCCATCTCCGCCGTGCATGTGGAATCGAACCAGAACGTGGGCGCCGGACAGCCCATCGTCACCCAGACCTCCAGGGATCGTCTCGAGGTCCTCACCGCGGTTCCGGAGGTGCTGATCGGGCAGATCCGAGAAGGTGAGGCGGTCCGGGTCACGTTCGATGCCCTCGAGGGGGACACTCTGGAGGGCCGGGTCAGCGAGGTGGGGGTGGCAGCGACGGGCCTGGCAACAACCTTCCCGATCACGGTCCGCCTGGAGGAGACACTAGAGGACGTGCGTCCTGGAATGGCCAGTGAGGTCGCTTTCACGTTCCAAGCAACCGACGATCGGGAGCGCTTCCTCGTCCCTTCCTTTGCCGTCGGGGAAGACCGAGACGGCCGGTTCGTGTTCGTGGTCGAGCCCGCAGACTCCGGCTACGGGATCGCGTTGAGACGACCGGTGGAGGTCGGGGAGCTGACCTCCGAGGGACTGGAGATCCTGAGCGGGCTCTCCGACGGCGATCTGGTGGTCACGGCAGGCGTGTCCAAGATCACCGACTCGCTTCGGGTGAGGGTTCCGATGTCTGCCGAGAGCAGCACCGACGGGGCTGAGCGGAGCGGATCGTGAGCATCACCCAGGCCGCAATCCAGAAGAACCGCATCACCGCGGTCGCCCTGGCGATCGTCCTCATCGGTGGCGTGAGCACCTATTTCGGGATGCCCCGGGCCGAAGACCCCGGGTTCATCATCCGGGTGGCCATGGTCACCACGTACTTCCCGGGGGCCAGTCCCGAACGGGTCGAACAGCTCGTCACCGACAAGATCGAGAAGGTCGTCCTGGAGATCCCGGAGGTGGACGAAGTCGTCAGCGAGTCCAGGACGGGTCTTTCGGTGGTCTATGTTCTGGTTCACAACCGCTACAGCGACATGCTCCCCATCTGGGACAGGCTGCGGCGGAAGATCGAGAGGGTGTCACTCCAGCTCCCCGAGGGCAGCTTTCCACCGCTCGTGGACGACGAATTCGGGGACGTGTTCGGAACGCTACTCGCCGTCTCGGGCGAGGACTTCACCTACGCCGAGCTCAAGGAGATCGCCGATGAGGTCCGGGAGGAACTCCTCCTCATCGAAGACGTCGCCAAGGTAGCGATTCACGGAGCGCAGGAAGAGCGAATCTTCGTCGAGTACAACAACGCTCGGTTGTCCGAGGTGGGGCTCTCGCCCGCGCAACTCCGCGCGCTCCTGGAGAGCCAGAACATCATCATCCCCGGCGGAGCCGTGCACACGGGGGACGAGCGGATCGTGCTGGAACCCTCGGGAAACTTCGCCTCGGTGGAGGATCTTCGCCAAACCGTGATCATGCTCCCGGGCCGCCAGGAGCTCCTCTATCTCGAAGACCTCGCGAGCGTTCGTCGCGGCTACGTCGACCCTCCCCGGACCATGGCCTTTTCCTCCGCTTCCCCGGCACTGATCCTGGCCATCTCGCTGCGGGAGGGCGGCAACATCATCCGACTCGGTGCGAGGGTCGAGGAGCTCCACCGGCGACTCCAGGCGTCGTATCCCATCGGTGTCGACCTAGACATCCTGGCGATGCAGTCGGAGGTGGTCGACCGGAAGGTGAACGACTTCGTTGGCAACCTGCTGCAGGCTGTGGCCATCGTCGTTCTGGTGATGCTCCTCACCCTGGGTGTTCGCACCGGCCTCGTGGTCGCAGCGCTCATCCCCATGGCGATGGTGATGTCCATCTTCATCATGCCCCTGTTCGGGATCGGCCTCAACCAGATGTCTCTCGCAGCGCTCATCGTGGCGCTGGGCATGCTGGTGGACAACGCCATCGTCATGTCCGAGTCCATCATGGTGCAGATACGCGAGGGCAAGGAGCGCCTGCAGGCTGCGGTGGATTCCGCCAAGGAGCTCAGGACCCCGCTGCTGATCGCATCCCTCACCACGGCGGCCGCGTTTCTTCCCTTCTTCCTCGCCGAGTCGGACGCGGGGGAATACACCGGGCTCATCTTCACGGTCGTCACGATCACGCTGCTTTGTTCCTGGCTGCTTTCGCTGACCATGGTTCCACTCCTCTGCTTCCACTTTCTGGAGAACCCACCACGGCGCGGCGCGGAGAGCTATGGGGGACGGTTCTACGTGACCTACCGACGGCTCATCCTGGCGATGCTGAGAAACCGGGCCGCTACGTTGGGCGCGACTGTGGGGGTCTTCTTCCTGGCCATGGCTGCCTTCCGCTTCGTGCCGAACATCTTCTTCCCGGACTCGGATCGGCCTCTCATCGCCGGCGCGCTGGAGATGCCCACCGGCAGCAGGATCGAGCGCACCGAGGATGTAGCGCGAAGGATTCAAGAGTTCCTGGCCGACTCTCTGGCCCCGAGCGAAGCTCGAGCCGCCGGAGTGTTGGACTGGGCAGCGTTCGTGGGGCAGGGCGCACCGAGATACGTGCTCCCCTACACTCCGCCGCCGCCGTCTCCGGAGTTGGGCTACCTGATGCTGAACACCACGAGTCGAGAGGCCGTGGACGAGCTGATCCCCAGGCTCGAAGGGTTCGTCCTGGAGAACTTCCCCGATCTGACGGCGACGTTCTCGCCACCGCCCCTCGGCCCTCCCGTGGAGGCCCCGGTGCAGATCCGCATATCAGGAAGGGATGTCGATCGGCTCTTCGCCATCGTGGACGCGGTCAAGTCGAAGCTCGCCAGCATCGAGGGAACCAGGAACATCGTCGACAACTGGGGCCGCAGAACGAAGAAGATTCTCGTCAACGTGAATCAGCCCCGGGCCAGGCGCGCCGGGGTTTCGAGCCGGGACATCGCCGTGTCCCTCCAGACTGTGTTGTCGGGATTCGAGACCACTCAGTATCGCGAAGGCACCGAAGTGATCCCCGTGGTCCTTCGCTCGGTGGCCGCCGATCGGGAGGATCTGGGCAAGATCGAGAGTCTGAACGTATACGCGCAGGCCACCGGACGTTCCGTCCCCCTCAGCCAGGTGGCCGATCTGGAGGTCACGTGGCAGCCGTCCGTCATCTTCAGGCGGGGACGTCTCAGGACGGTGACCGTAGACGCGGAGCTGGTTCCCGGGCTCACCGCCATGGAGGTCAATCGCCGGATCGTGCCCTGGCTGGAGGAGCAGAGCCGAGAGTGGCCCCTCGGCCACCAGTGGGAGCTCGGCGGCGAAGCAGAAGCTTCGGGGGAATCGCAGGCGTCCATCGCAGCGAAGCTCCCTCTGGCGTTCCTGATCATCATCATCCTGCTGGTGGCGCAGTTCAACTCCGTCCGGCGGCCCGTGATCGTCCTGATGACCATCCCCCTGGGGCTCATCGGCGTCGTCATCGGGCTCCTGGCCCTCGACTCCTACTTCGGCTTCATGACCCTCCTGGGAGTTGTGTCTCTAGCGGGTATCGTGATCAACAATGCCATCGTGCTGCTGGATCGGATCCGGATCGAACAGGAGGAGAACGGTCGAGAGCCTCGCGAGGCGATCATCGAGGCGGCACAGCGCCGGCTGCGTCCAATCCTGCTCACGACCGCGACCACGATCGGCGGGCTGATCCCGCTCTACCTGGGAGGCGGCCCCATGTGGGAGCCGATGGCCATCGCGATCATGTTTGGATTGCTCTTCGCCACTGTCCTGACGTTGGGATTCGTACCGGTGATGTACTCGATCCTGTTCGGGGTGAGCTTCCGGGGATTTCGGTACCCTCCGTGAGGCGCCATCCGCGAAGGGGAAGGGCAATCCTCTCTCCGGTGATCCCGATCCTGCCGTTGCTGGGTGGCGCGGCGCCTGGAAGCGCTCTTCAGGTGTGGCTCGAATGATTCGCACGACAAGACGAATCTTCATCGGAGAGGCTGCGCTCGCGGTAGGACTTCTTACCGGGGCCGTGTATCTGTACTACTTCGTGGCCATATGGGGTCTGGGCGATCGCTTCCGGGAGAGTCGTTTCACGGACTATGTGACCGGCCCCGGCATGCACTGGGAGTTGCTCATCACGGGAGTTGGATTCGGCACATTCCTGGCCCTGGTGAACGCCTGGTCCGAGTCGCCCCGGCTGCGAAGGCGTCCTTTCGGTCAGATCATCTTGCTCAAGAGTGGGCTTTATCTCGTCGGCCTGACCGTCGTGGCGGCACTGGTGCAGCTGGCCTTTCGCCTCTTCCTGTTCTCCAGCGAGGAGATGAGAGCGCTCATGGCCCTCTTCAGCCCCCGTCTGGCGGTCTCGCTGGGTGGTTGGCTCATGGCGAGTATCCTCGCGGTGAACTTCCTCCTCGAGGTCCGGCGCAAGGTCGGGCCCGGAAACCTCATCGCGCTTCTCACGGGCCGGTACCAGCGACCGAGGAACGAGAATCGCGTATTTCTCTTCCTCGACCTGAAGGACTCGACCACGATCACCGAAGCGCTGGGGCATGAACGATACAGTCAGTTCGTGCGCCAGTGCTTCCACGACCTCACCGACATCGTGCTCCGGTACGGGGCTCAGATCTACCAGTACGTGGGCGATGAAGTGGTGCTCACCTGGCCGGCGGGGAGCCCCGGTACCAGGATCCGATGCCTCCAGGCGTTCTTCGCCTTCGAGGAGAAGCTCACCACGAAGGGGCGCTGGTACGAGGCGACTTTCGGCGTCTCACCGCAGTTCCGTGGTGGTATCGAGATGGGCCTGGTGACCGCAGCCGAGGTGGGAGACATCAAGCGAGACATCGCCTACCACGGGGACCCTCTGAACACCGCAGCTCGACTGCTCGAGCTCTGCAAGGAGTCCCCCCACAGCGTGCTCGTGACGGGGAGCATTCAGAAGGATATCTCGGACGTCCCCGAGTTCCTCACGCATTGGAGGGGAGACCTGACGCTGCGAGGCAAGAGCGAGAAGGTGCCGGTGTTCGGAGTCTCCCCGAATCGAGAGCCTTCCCTTCCCGGGGCTGCCATGAAGATCCGGGGATGAGGCCGGGGTCGATTCGCCTCTCCGTTCGATGATCGCGTGATGCTGCCAGGGCTCGTCGACGTATGCGACGTCCCCGCGCACTCCCCCAATGACCGCTTCCAGGGCCTGCCAGGTGAGCGGACCGACGATTCCATCTCCGATCAGGTTGTTCCCTCTCTGGAATTCCACCACTCGCCCCCGGGTCCTCAGGCCCAAGATCCCATCGATCGTGAGGGGCGGAAGAGCGCTGGCCGCCGAGTTGAGTGCGCTCTGGAGCAAACTCACCTCGGGCCCGCGGCTCCCTTGGGACAGCATCTGCCTCATTCACGAGGAAAGCGTCTGTTCCATTCGTAGGTCCTCCCCATGCCGCCGACAGGACCCCTTGCGCCCTGTCCTCCCGTCACGGCTTCACGAGTCTCCTGAAACGGTCGATCTCAGCGGAGGGACTGGAGGCCCGGTTCGCGCCTCCTGCGGCGAAATCACCCCGGCCCCGGCCTCCTCCGGAGAGCTATGCCTGCGCTTCGACGGATCCGCCCCGGGCGAGGTAGTTGTAGAGCCACGCGAACACGGCGCCGCCAATCAGGCCGTCCACGAAGGCCCAGACCAGCCCCACAAAGCTCCCGATGGCCGAGAGGCTGTAGCCGCGATATACGCGCCCGATGAACGTCGCCTCCCCAGTCGGACCCTCGAAGGCAATGATCCACCAGGTGATGAGGAAGAGGGCAATCCCCCACAGCACCGCACAGGTCAGAGCGAAGGCCTTCACGTTGAGTCTCATCTTGGACCTCCTCGCGTTGTCCGGCGCGAGCCACGGCAGTCGTCCGGGGCTCGGCCGGTCTTGATCATGCTTGCAGCGTTGGCCGTTCCCGCGTCCCTGCGTGCAGGGTCGGGACGCCGCACCGGAGTTGGCTTTCCCTGCCAATCAAGATGATGCGCGCCGGACGGGAATGCGAGAATCGACGCTACGTGGGGCCGGCCACCTCGGCGACAGTCGTGGCCTCCCTCGAACCGTATCGAATCCTCGGTTCGCTCCGTAGCTTGCTCTGAGCTCCATCGCGTCCATCTGGAAGCACACTGGTGACATCATGACCACCCGCTGCCTTACCGCCGCACTACTGGTTCTCGTTCCGACTCACGCCGGTGCGCAGGATGCCCGCCGGGCCCCATTCGACTCCGCCTCTCACGCATGGGACGAGGGTCGTTACATCGAGGCTCTCGAGGGTCTCGAGCGGTTGCTGTCCGGTCCGGTGGGTGACGGGCTGGTGGAAGAGATCGCACAGCTGACAGGCGAGCTGTACGAGGTCACGGAAGTGGCGCCAGACGGTCGCGCCGTCCGGTGGAGTCCGGACGGTCGCTACGCCGCCTACGAGACCGGTACCGGGCCCGGGGTCACCACGCACGTCGTCGCCCTCGAGGGCGGAGAGGGGGGCCCGGTCGCCCACATCCCGGCGAGCGGGCTGGTATTCGCACCCTCGGGGAACCGGGTGGCGTACCTGGCGATCCAGGAGTCGGTGGCGCTCAGGGCGGCGCTCACAGACCTGGCCCGCCAGGCGGCGACCGGCGACCGGGCCAGCCGAGCGCGCGTGCGCGAGGAGATGGCGCGCCTCAGCGCCGAGCACACCCACATCCTCATTCGCGAGCTGCCCTCCAGCGCCGAGCGCCGGATTGCCCCGACCGATGCGGGGGTCCTCGGCCTGACGTACGGCCCCGACGGCACCCTCTACTTCGTCGGCAACCCAAGAGGCGACCCAGAGCGCACCGACATCTACGCTATCTCCGGTTACGGGCGGCCGCAGAGGCTGACGGACGGACCTGGGCAGAAGGGGAATCCGCGGGTCACACCCGGGGGGACACACCTCGTCTATGAACTGGAGGACGAGACCCTGGGAGTCCGCGATCTCGGGAGCGGAGAGATCCGCTTCCTCCAGGGATCTCCCCCCGTCATTTCAGCCGACGGGTCCGCGCTGGCGTACGTGGGCGTCGACGGGGATCAAAACACCGTCAACGTCGTCCGCCTCGAACCTGGATCGGAGCCGGCGGAGGTGACAAGGATCCCATATCCCGTCGCTCGGATGACGTCCCGGGCCTGCTCGGCATGCCCCGAGCTTTCCAGCCTCGCCCTCTCGCCGGACGGAAGCCGGGTAGCCTTCCAGGCCATGCCTCGCGAGGACTGGGAGGTCTTCATCGTCGGGAGCGACGGGGGTGACGAGATCCATCTCACGCGGGAGATCCAGCACGACCTCTTCCCCCGGTTTCTTGAGGATGGCCGCCTTCTGGCCCTGAAGGGGGAGGGCCGTCACAGGCGCTCCCATCTCTACGAGCTGGAGACGGGCGAAGTCACCTGGCTGTTCCACAACAACACGGTGCGCACGGTAGCCCCTGAGTACGAATGGGCCCCGAGCCCCGACGGCACAAAGCTCCTCATCGTGGCCGAGCGCGACGGGGACACCGTCTCACCCGAGCGCGGGGTCTACCTCCTGGATCTCGCGCGCAAGGTCACCCGGGCCGACGTACTTCACCGGGTCCGCTCCAACTTGGCGACGGAGCGATCACTCCAGGAGCGTACCCGGGAGATGTACCGCGTGATCGCGGATGATGCCCGCGCCGCCGTAGCTGACGTGTCGACGTCGCAAGTCTTCGAGTACGAAAGGGACCTCTTCCGATTCGGATCCAAACACATCACGCAACCCGGCAACGCCCTGGCCATCGACTATCTGGTCGATAAGCTGCGCTCCTTCGGATACGAGCCGGAGCTCCAGTGGTTCGACGCCAGGGGCGTTCGCTCGGCCAACGTGATCGCAACCCTTCCGGGCACCGCCAACCCCGAGTTGGTCTACGCGGTGAGCAGCCACTTCGATTCCTCCGCCCGCGGTCCGGGTGCGGACGACAACACTTCGGGGACGGCGGCACTTCTGGAAGCGGCGCGGGTCCTGGCCCAAAGGCCTCTGCCCGCCACCATCGAATTCGCGTTCTTCACCGGTGAGGAAGCGGGACTCCTGGGAAGCCGGGAGTACGTGCGCAGGTCGGTGGAGGCGGGCGACAAGCTGGTGGGAGCCCTCAACAACGACATGGTAGGGTGGGCCGAGAACCACCGTCTGGACAACACGATTCGCTATTCGAACGCTGGAATCCGGGATCTCCAGCACGGCGCGGCCATTCTATTCTCCGATCTGATCACATACGACGCCAAGTACTACAAGAGCACGGACGCCGCCGCCTACTACGATGCGTACGGGGACATCGTGGGCGGCATTGGATCGTACCCGATCCTGGCCAGCCCGCATTACCACCAGGTCCACGACGTGCTGGAGACCATCAACCACCAGCTCGTGGCGGAGGTGAGCAAGGTGACGGTGGCGTCGGTGATGCTGATGGCGTCGAGCCCTGCGCGGATCACCGGCCTTGTGGTGGGGCGCCGAGGGAGATCCGTCGAAGTGACGTGGACGCCCGCCCCGGAGCACGACGTCACGCACTACGTGGTGGCATACGGCCCTCCCGACGATCCGTGGCGCACGTCGATCACGGCCGCCGAGCCCCTCGTCACCCTCGAGGATCTTGAAGCAGGCAGTGTCATCGCCGTGAAGGCGGTCAACCAGAAGGGGATGAAGAGCTGGGACTGGGCTCGGGCGGAGGTGGCAGAGGTAGCGAACCTTGACCCTGGACTCGCGGATGCCCTGCGATGAGCCACTTCACCATGGCCCACGACAACTCCAGGAGCGAGTTCCGGCTTCCGTCGCCCGGCTCACCCGGCAGTGGAGGGGTGGGGACGTCCCACGTGACCCACTCGATCCGTCCGTCCTCCTCGACCTTCTCCTGCAGGGAGCTCTGATTCCCGGGCGTGAACGCCTCCCTCCAGGTCCGGAAGGGGTTGTAGGGCTTCTTCTCCCACTCGTCGCCCATCCGGGAAGGGTCCAAGTCCGCACTGGGTGGATCGGGAACGCCACAACCTCGCCGTTGAAGTGTTTGATCGCGCAAGTCGTCCGCGCCGGAGGCAACCCGCTGGTGGATCGCTGTTTGACAGCCTCGGGCGCCCGTTCGACTTTGCCGGAATACGTACGACTAGCACCCTCACCGGAGGAGTGGACCATGTCCGCTTCGCGTCTTCTCAGCTTCTCCGCCCTCCTCCTGATTCCCCTGAGCGTCGCCCCGTTGCGTGTACGGGCGCAGGAGTCGGAAACGATCAACCAGTCCGACGATCCCATTCTCAGGCCGTTCCGATGGCGATCCATCGGGCCCATCGGCCAGGGCGGCCGCGTCGACGATCTCGCGGTCTCGCCCGACGACCCGCACACCTTCTTCGTCGGGTTCGCCACGGGCGGCCTGTGGAAGACCACCAACAACGGAGTGACCTTCCGCCCCGTCTTCGATACCTACGAGACGGCATCCGTAGGGGACATCGCCATCGCTCCCTCGGACCCGAGCATCGTCTGGGTAGGAACGGGAGAGGTGAACAACCGACAGAGCTCCTCTTTCGGTGCCGGGATCTACAAGTCCACCGACGGCGGTGACTCGTTCACCTTCACGGGTCTCCGGGAGACCCAATCCATCTCCCGCATCCGGGTGCACCCCACGAACCCGGAGGTCGTCTGGGTCGCCGCCAACGGCCATCTCTTCGGGCCCAACGAAGAGCGTGGAGTCTACAAGACGACGGACGGTGGGAGCACCTGGAACAAGGTCCTCTTCGTGGACGGGAGCACCGGTGCCACGGACCTCGTCCTGGATCCCTCGGACCCTGACATCCTCTTCGCCGCCACGTACCAGCGCCGCCGCACCGCCTGCTGTTTCGTGGGCGGCGGGCCCGGCAGCGGCATATGGCGGTCTGACGACGGGGGCGAGAACTGGAGCCGTCTATCCGAAAGCGGCCTTCCCGAAGGCACGATGGGCCGTATCGCTCTCGCGGTGACGCCCGCGGATCCCGACGTCGTCTACGCGCAAATCGAGGTGGCCGCGGACAGTGAGGAGCCGCTCTCCGACGAGGAGCGGGAGGAATGGCAGCGCCTCAGCCGCGCGGATTCTCTCCCCCCGGATCCGCAGTGGTCGGGGGTGTGGCGCTCCGACGACAAGGGCATGACCTGGGAGTTCAGGAGCAACGAGAACGGCCGGCCCATGTACTTCAGTCAGATCCGCGCCGATCCCACGGACGCGGAGACGATGTACGTCGTGGACCAGAACGTCCACAAGTCCACCGACGGGGGCCGCACCTGGGACCAGCTGGAAGGCTACGGCCATGTGGACCAGCACGCCTTCTGGATCAATCCGACGGACGGTGATCACCTCATGATCGGAAACGACGGATCGGTGGACATCAGCCACGACCAGGGCGAGACGTGGGAGTCGCTTCGCCCCTGGGCCGTGGGCCAGCCGTACCACGCCTCGGTGGACATGCGACGGCCCTATCACGTGTGCACCGGTCTCCAGGACAATGGGAGCTGGTGCGGTCCCAGCTCGGTGCGCACGGGCGATATCCTGGCGCAGGACTGGTACCGCGTGGGCGGTGGCGACGGATTCTACACTGCGGTGGACCCCACGGATCACCTGATGGTCTACGCCGAATCCCAGAACGGGAACCTCCGGCGGGTGAGCCTGGCCACCGGCGAGACGACGAGCATCCGACCCCGGGTGCCCTCCGAGGACAATCCCGAGTCGAACATCGTGCCGGAGCCACCGGAGGACACCGAGATCCGGTGGAACTGGAACACACCCTTCATCCTCTCCCCGCACAATCCTGAGGTCGTCTACGCCGGAGGAAACCGGCTCTTCCGCTCCATGGACCGGGGTGAGACGTGGACCATGAGCCCGGACCTCACTCGGGACATCGAACGTGACCGGGTGGAGGTGATGGGACAGCGCAACGATCTACCTCGCTGCAGCCAGACGAACCGGGGAGAGGAGTGCATCCTGTCCCGCAACGATGGCGTCAGCTCGTACAGCACGATCGTCTCCGTCGCCGAGTCACCGCTGGTCCCCGGACTTCTGTGGGTGGGCACCGACGACGGCAACATCCAGGTGAGCCGCGACGGGGGAGCCACATGGACCGAGGTGGGGCGGAACGTGCCGGGCGGGACGAAGCAGTACTACATATCCCGGGTGGAGGCTTCCCACTTCGACCCAGCCACGGCGTACGTCTCCATCGACGGACACAAGAGCGGCGATCTCAGGCCGTACGTCTTCGTCACCCAGGACTTCGGCGAGAGCTGGGGGGAAATCACGGCCAACCTGCCCGAGTACGGAAACGTGAACACCATTCGTCAGGACCCGCGGAACGAGAACCTGCTCTACACGGGGACGGAGTTCGCGTTCTACGTGTCCCTGGACGGAGGAGGCCAGTGGCAGCGGTTCACGAACGGCCTGCCCACCACGCGCATCGACGACGTGCTGGTGCACCCTAGGGACAACGACCTGGTGCTCGCCACCCATGGCCGCAGCGTCTACGTGACGGATGACATCACCCCCCTCCAGGAGCTCACGGACGAGGTCATGGCCGAGGATATCCATCTCTTCCAACCCCGGGACCCGGTGTTGTGGAAGCAGGACGTTCGCCTCTCCCGAGCGGTCACTGGAAACAAGACCTGGCGGGGAGAGAATGCTGCCGAGGGAACGGCCATCCACTACCACCTGAAGAGCGCGGCCTCAGGGGAGGTCAAGCTCACCATCAGCGACATCGAAACCGGTGAGGTGTTCCGGGACCTGGAGGGCACCGGCGAGCAGGGCCTGAACCGCGTACAGTGGGACCTGCGGGGCAACGAGCCCGAGGAGGAGGAGGAAGTTGGCGGAGGCCCGGGCGGAGGCTTCGGCCGTGGAAGGCGGGCTCCCGTGGCCGAGCCCGGCCTGTACCGGGTCACCCTGACCGTGAACGGGCAGGAGTTCGGCGGCACGATCAGGGTCCTGGAGGACATCTGGATGAATCAGCGATAGGAGGGGGCGAAGGGTACAGAAGAGACCGGGGGTGCACGCTGGCCCCGGGACAGCCTCGCAGTCGCGGGGCCGGCACCTCTCCATGCGCCGGGTTTCCGTCCCTTCGCCCGGCGGTCGGCTTCCCATCGCCCGGGGTCCGGCTTCCCATCACCTGGCGGTCCGGCTTCCCGTCAGCCCGCGGGCCCGCATCCTGTCACCCGGCGGTCCGGCTTCCCGTCACCCGGCGGGCCTGCGTCCTGTCACCGAGCGGGCTGAGAACCGAAGACGGACAGCCGACGCAACGGCCCGCGAGTCGAGCGGCCTGTCCATCAGGGAGCGAAAGCGCCGGTGCACGTCCGGCAGGGGCGTGCCGTCCGGGCGGTAGAAGCGGGGCTTCCCGGTGTTCGTGAGCTCCACCGGAATCCCTCCCCGCGCACCGTCCGGTGGTGGCGCCG
>JBDHKE010000188.1:0-5853 GCA_039586555.1 Gemmatimonadota bacterium
AGCCCATGGGGATGCGGGCGCCCCCTGGACGAGCTTGCGCTCCCTGAGGCGCTGGAGGTGGGTAGAAGAGGGCACGGGTCAGCCCTTGGGCTTCATGAACTCCTCAAAGGCCGGGTAGCCTCTGAGGCGCTGATACGCCGGCTCCCGGTGGACGTCGAGGTCGCCAAATCGGAACCCCCCTCTGGTGACTCGCCCCTCCCTTTCCGCCTTGCGCAGGAGCCGAACCGCCCGCTCCTTCTCACCCAGAGCCGCGGCGATCCACACCTGCCAGAGCGTTCCCGTGGGAGGGGGATCGACCATGTCCGCAAAAAACCGTTCGACCTCGCAAGCCTGAACCGAGTCGCCCGTCACGGCGGCCGTGAGACCGACCCAGCCGAGGACTCCGGGAAGGTCGGGGTTCGCCGCGAGGGCCTCCTCAGTCAACGCGTGGGCCTCTTCGTTCCGCCCGAGTAGATGCAGGACGTAGGCTCGGGGTCCGGGTCGAGGGGCCGAGGTGGCGGTGTCGACGTACCACGGATCCGACTCGAAACGCTGGACTTCCTCCTCCCAGATCCTCCGGGCCGCGCCCGGAAAGCCGTGGACGCTGAGCTCGTTGGCGATCTTCCAGACCGTGAGCCAATCACCTTCCTCACGAGACACCTCGACGCTGCTGTCCGCGAACTGAAGCTGCCCAAGCGCAATGCGAGCCCAGAGCTCCAACTGCTCAAAGGACTCACGCTCGGGGAAGCGACGCCGGCCCTCCAGCGCGATCTCCAGGGCTTTCTCGTCGCGCCCCAGGAGATGGAGGGCTGTGGCATACCACTGGAAGTACGGCCAGCCCCACGTCGCGATGAACTCCTCCCGGTACTCCCCGTCTCCTTTCTCCCACCGCTCAAACGCCCTTACCGACTCCTCAAGGCGGTTGCAGCGCAGCGCCAAGAAACCGATCGAATAGGCCCCCAATATCGGTGCGATTTCTCCTCCTGCACGGGCCTCCTGGAGAGCGCGCTCATACTCGCCGGCGTTGTAGAAGCGCATCCCGTCCAGGTATTGCTCCTGGATCGGCGTCATGAGGTGTCGGGACTGGTCGAGGATAGCCGCCAGGGAATCCGCCTCCCGAACGCGGCCCAGGTTGGCGAAGTAGGCGTAAGCCTCCAGGCGGGGAGCCATATACGTGGAATCCATCTCCGACGCCCGGAGGAGGAAGGGCAGTGCCTCGTTCCACCCTCCGCCGCGGCCGCTCCGCTTCAGCCCATCCGAACTCCTGGTCGAGGCTCTGGCCCAGGCCCCCGGAGACCCGTTCCTGAATCCTCTGCACCACCTCCTCCAGATCATCGACGGTGCCGGAAACCGGGGGGACCGCGAACAGGGACCTCCCCCTGCGCGTATCAATGCAATCGGCTCCGATTCGAATGGAATCCCCCATCCTGTAGACGCTCCCTGTCACCACCGTCCCCACCCCCACCACCTCGGCCAGGGCCGTAACCGCGTCCGTCCCTTCTCCCGCAGAATCAAGGACCCGCTCCGCCACGGTCATGGGCAGCACCTCGGCGATGAACCCCCCCTCAATGGCGTGTCGAACCATTTCCGCCGCGTAGTCGCCCACATAGTCCAGGCTGGGATCCCCCGTACGGTTCTCGAAGGGGGTCACCGCCACGAGGTTCGGATCCACGTTCGTGTTCCCCCTCGGCCAGAGCGACGCCACCGTGGCCGCCGCAGCCAGGGCCAGCACGAACGTGCCCCCGAAGATCACCGCCCTGGCCCGGCCCAGAGAGCTTGGAGTCCAGACTGTTCGGCCTTCCCCAGCCAGCGCCTCCCCGAAGGCCTCCATGGTCGGGAACCGGTCCGCCGGGCTCTTGGCCAGACCGCGACTGATTGCCTCGGATACCTCGACCGGCACCGACGTCCGCACCTGGTCCACCGGCTGCGGGTCCACCGCCAGATGCTGTCTCAATACGGCCCCTGCGGCCCCCGAAAACGGGGGGTGTCCGGCCAGCATCTCGTACAGCACGCACGCCAGGGCGTACTGATCGCTCCTCCCGTCCAGCTCCTCCTCGCCCGACACCTGCTCGGGACTCATGTAGCTGGGTGTCCCAAGGGACATCCCGCTCTCCGTGAGCCTGGTCTCCTCCACAGACGCCATGGCCTGGGCGATGCCGAAATCGGCCAGCAGCGCATGTCCCGCTTCCAACATGACGTTGGCGGGCTTCACGTCCCGGTGGATGACGCCTTCCCCGTGGGCATAGGCCAGGGCATCGGCGATCTCTCGAGTGATCTGGAGGGCTTCCTCCACCGGAAGCTGCTTCTCCCGCCGCAGCCGATCACGCAGGGACTCGCCCTTCACATAGGGCATGACGAAGTAGAGGAACCCGTCGGCTTCGCCCGAGTCGAAGAGCGGGAGGATGTGGGGGTGGGAAAGGTTCGCCGTGGTGCGGATTTCCCGCAGGAAGCGGTCGGCACCGACAGCGGCGGCCAGCTCCGGCCTCAGGACCTTGATGGCGACCCGTCGGTCGTGCTTCAGGTCCTGGGCCAGGAAGACCGTCGCCATCCCGCCCGCGCCGATCTCGCCCTCGATGCGGTAGCGGTCGGCGAGGGCTTGCGTCAGTTGCTCGAGCCGGTCGACCATCACTGCAAACTCCCCCTATCGCCTAGCGCAGCGTGTAGCTGAGACGAACCATGAGGTAGCGGACGGGTGGCTGCGTGTTGAACTCGCTCTGGCTGAAGTTGGCATTGCCGCCGCCTTCCACCGTCTCCGGGTCCAGCCCGCTGTAGTCGGTCCAGGTCTTGAGGTTGCGGCCCGCCAGCGTGAGGCTGAGCCCGTCGAGCTGCGGCGCGTTCTCGACCACGCTCTCGGGCGGCGTGAACGTGATGGAGAGCTCCCGCCACTTGAAGAAGTCCGCCTTCTCCACGAACCCGTAGGCGCTGCCGATGTAGCGGTCGGCGATGTAGCGGGCCTGTTCGAACAGGCTGGCGTTGGGGTCGCCCACCGCGGGGCAGCCGCGCGTGCTGCGGAGCCCGCAGCGGAAGGCCTCGCTGTCGTTGCCCTGCCAGTTGCCGCCCCGTCCCTCGACGAGGGTGGAGATGACCATGAAGTCCGAGATTCTCAGATCGGCGCTGAACGACGTCTGCCAGGTGGGCAGCGCGGGGCCGATGTAGGACTCCTCGTCGGCAATGGTGACCTCGTCGTTGGTGAGCTTGCCGTTGCCGTCGGCGTCGTCCCAGAAGACCTCCTTCTGCCAGAAGCTACCGGCCGAGTACTTCTCGCCCGTGTCCTCGTCCGGCGGCGCGTGACGCTGCAGCCCGCGGTTGATGATGATGGGCTCGATGCCCTCGCCCAGCTCCAGGATCTCGTTCTCGAGGGTGGTGAGCGTGGCGCGCAGGTTGAGGCCTGCCTGACGCATGTCGATGGCGTTGACGTTCACCGCCAGCTCGGTGCCGGAGTTCTTGATGCTTCCCAGGTTCTCCCACCGGTCCTCCGCCACGCCCCAGGACGGCGGCAGGGGCCGTCTGATGAATGCGTCCCTGGACTTCTTGTGGAAGTAGGTGAACTCCACCCCCACGCGGCCGCTGAAGAGATCCGCGTCCAGGCCCGCCTCGTATTCCGTAGACCGCTCGGGCTCGAGCCGCAGGTTGCCAGAGCTGAGGATCGTGACGCCGGATTCGTCCGAACCGCCGCGGGTCACGGCCGTCGCCTCGAACAAGGTGACCGCGTCCCCGAATTCGGGGCGCAGCCCCGACGTCCCCCAGGCCGTCCTGAGCCTCAACGCGCTGAGGAAGCCCACCTCCGGGAACCAGTCCTCCTCGCCGATCACCCACGACAGGCTGGCCGACGGGTAGGTGGCGAACCCGAAGTCCGCGCCGAAGGCGCTGTTGTCGTCACCCCGGATGGCACCGGCCAGGAAAACCCGGTCGCGCCAGGCGATCTCCTGCTGGGCGTACCCGCCGATGGTGATGAGCTCCCAGAAGTCCTCGTCCACTGTGGGCATCGAAGCGGTGGTGCCGCACGACGAGGTCCCAGGCACCAGGCTCGAGCCCCCGCACTCGGTCTGCTCAAAAAGCATCCGATTGTAGCTCGTGCCCAGCGTCGTCGTGGAGACGACGTTCTCGAAGGGCTGGAACGTCGCGATGGCCGAGGCGTTGAGGGTATAGGTGTAGTCGCTCCAGCGGTTGGAATTGCGGTGGCCGTTGGCCCACCAGGGGTTGATGGGCAGGAGGCCCTTCTGCACCGTCTCGTACGTGTGACCCGACACGAGGTCCAGGCCGCCGTTGACGTTCAGCGACAGCCAGTCCAGGGGTCGGTACTGCCCCTTGGCCTCGATGGTGAGCCGGTCCACGTCGTCACTCACCCAGTACTGGCTCTTGTCCCACATGTTGAAGCCGAAGCCGAAGTTGGCCCGGTGCTCGCCAGGGTTGGCTCCCCGTCCGGAGGCGGGCTTGAGCGAGCGCGGGACGTAATAGGGCTCGCTCAGCAGGCTACCGAGGATCGGGCTGAAGATGGCGTTGTCGTTATCGTTGAAGCCCGTGAGCGAGCGCGTGTAGCCCGTGCTCAGCGCGATGTCCAGGTCGTCCCGGATCGCAGCGTTCAGGTTCGCCCGCACGGAGGCCTTCTCCTGGGTGTTCCACCACACCACGCCCGTCTCGTCCTGATACTCCCCGGACAGGTAGTACGTCACCCGCTCTGTGCCGCCACGCACGCTGGCGCCGTAGCGCTTGCGGTTCCCGGTGGAGTGGGGGGAGGTGCGGGGGTCCGCGAAGGAATTGAAGGAGGTGGCCCCGTCCTGGGTGCAGTCCCTGGCCGCCGCCGCCGCACGGTTGGGGCAGTAGGCATAGTCCGTGGAGTTGAACGAGCCGGTCTCGGTGTAGAAAGGAGCGCTGGGGTCGCCGATGATCTGGTAGGCCATGTAGTTGGCCGGATAGTCGGTGATGTCGTCGATCTCGCCGTACTCGGCGTAGAAGTTCCACTCCGCGTCCCCGCTGCGTCCCCGCTTCGTGGTGATGAGCAGCACGCCGTTGGCGGCGGCGGTGCCGTACAGGGCCGTGGCCGCGGGCCCCTTCACCACCTCGATGCTCTCAATGTCGTTGGGGTTCAGGTCGTTCAGCCGCCCGGCTTCCTGACCGCCCACGCCCAGGGAGAGCCAGTTCAAACTCTCATACTGGATGCCGTCCACGAAGACCAGCGGCTCGTTGGAGAGCGTCACGCTGTTGGCGCCCCGGATGCGGATGCGCTGCGCCGTCCCCGTGGTCCCGTTCACGTCCTGCAGGATCAATCCCTCCGTGCGCCCGGAGAGGATGTCGGAGACGCTGGTAATGGGCGTGGTCTCGATCTCCGCCAGCTCGATGGAGGCGACGTTGGCCCCCAGCTCACGCTGGCGCTGCTCGCGTCCGGTGATGGAGCTTACCACCACCCCCTCCAGCTCGATGGCCGAGATACTGAGGGCGAAGTCCGCCACCGCGGTGCCGCCGGCGGGAACGTCCACCACCTGCGTCTGCTGGCTGAACCCGATCAGAACCACGCGGACCTGCTGTCGCCCCGCCGGCACGCGGGGGATCAGGTAGTCCCCGCTCGCCCTGGCCAGGGTGCCGATGTTGGTGCCCACGATCACCAGCTGGGCGCCTGGCAACGGGTCGCCGGTCTGCGCGCTCGTGACCTGCCCCGTGATCGTTCCGCTCTGGGCGGAAGAAGATCCGACCTCGCGGGGTGCACATCCAGCGTCTGGCAGCCATGGGACCTCCGGGGCGCGTTGACGCGCACAGCCGACGCAGACCCGTCGGGCCGCACGGTCCAGCAATCCACCGGCTGGTGGCGGGGAGCCTAGCCTGCGGTCGTTGGGCCTGGCGGCCCGATTCCGTCATGCGGAGTCTGATGCAACATAG
>JBDHKE010000075.1:0-18005 GCA_039586555.1 Gemmatimonadota bacterium
CGAATGGAGCTTCTGAGGAGCCCGGCCCCAGGCACTGGGCGGATGGCACGCGGGAACACGAGGTCCCGCCGGGATCGGGCTCTCGCTCTCGCGCTGCTGCTGTCCATGGCTGGGTGGAGCTGCGTGGACCTGACGGCTCCTGGGTGGTCCACCCGCAGCTATCTGGCGGCCTTCGGGGTGCTGTTGGCCGGCTCGGACACCGCGTCCGTGATCCTTCAGAGGGGCATCGGAGGGAGCACGGCGTACGAGGCAGTGACGGACGCGCAGCTCGGGATCGCCCACGGCGCGGACACCACCTGGCTCGTGCGGGAGAATAAAGAGTTGCCCAGCTGCCGGCGCCCGCCTCCTTATGAGCTGGGTCAGCCCAGCGGTGGGAGGGACTGCTATGCCGGGGTGCTTTCCGAGGGGGTTGGACCGAATCACTCCTACGGACTCCATGTCGAGCTCCCCACCGGGGAGACGATTTCGGGCGGCGTATCGGTGCCGGGAATCCCCTTGATCCTCGCTCCCGAGGAGGGGGATCGTTGGACGGTTCCATTCCGGGTCGAGCCGGCCGGCGCCCCGCTGCTGACCATTCCAGCCGATGTGAGCGCCGGTCGGGGAACGGCCCGCCTGGAGGTGCATGGGGCCCTGGAGCGCGTGTGGCTGGCGGGATCGGAGCTGGAGCTGCGGCTGTGTGACACCCAGCTCTACGCGCCACCGGTGCGGGATCCGGGGGACGAGCGGTTCGACGTCTGGTTCTACGGGGCCGGATGCGCTCTCGACGGCGTTGCCCTGGCCTGGGACTCTCTGGACCTCCGGCTCGTGGCCGTGGCGTACGAGCAGAACTACGATCGCTATGTGGAGGTGGTGCTCTCTTCGAGCGAGATTGCACGGGAGGCCGCGGGCTCGGGCCTGAAAGGCGCGGTGGGTGTGTTCGGAGCCGCGGCGCAGCGTCACCGCATCCTACGGGTCGTGGTGGAAGAGCCTGCCGGATAGGACCGCTCCCATCACCGCTCCACGGTGGCCGGGATCCTCGGCGGTCTTGTGCAGAACCCTCGTCGGCTCGATCCTCATGGGCGATCGTGTCCTGTCCCTTGAAAATTCACCAGCTCGTAGCCCATGTCGGAGATTCCCCCGCTCATCGACCGTGAGCTCTTCTTCGGAGATCCCGAGATCTCGGGAGCCAAACTCTCCCCGGACGGCAGATACATCTCCTTCCGAAAGCCCTACCAGGGCGTCGTGAACATCTGGGTCAAGGGCACTCACGAGCCATTCGAGGCCGCCCGACCCCTCACGGCGGACACCGCCCGCCCCGTGACCGGATACTTCTGGACCCGGGACGCCCGTTTCGTCCTCTACGTACAGGACAAGGGCGGAGACGAGAACTATCACGTCTATCTGGTGGATCCGGACGCCTCCATCGACGAGGAATCCGGGGTTCCCCAGGCCCGGGACCTGACGCCGTTCGAGGGGGTCCAGGCGAGGATCTACGCGGTTCCCAAGACCACTCCGGGGCAGATCGTCATCGGGCTCAATCACCGCGATCCTGAGCTCCACGACGTGGTTCGACTGGACCTGGAGAGCGGCGAAGCGGAGCTCCTCGTGGAGAACGACCAGAACGTGGCCGACTGGCAGACGGATCTCTCGGGAAACGTCCGGCTCGGCATCCGTGTGGACGAGGAGGGGGGGACGGAGATCCTCCGTGTCGAGAAAAGGTCTCTGGTGCGAGTGTACAGTTGCAGCTCGGACGAGAGCTGCGGCCCGCTGCGCTTCCACAAGGATGGCCGGCGGGTGTACATGATCACCAACAAGGGAGAGGACGTGGACCTGACCCGACTGGTCCTCTTCGACCCCGCCTCGGGGGAGCTGGAGGTGGTGGAGTCGGATCCTCTCGCCGAGGCGGACTTCGGGGGAGCTGCCTTCTCGAAAGTCACGGACGAGTTGGTTGCTACCTACTATCTGGGCGACCGTCTGCGAATCTACCCCAGGGACGAGGCGCTCGCCCGAGACCTGGAGACCTTGCGGGAGCGGCTTCCCGAGGGGGAGATCTATTTCGGCTCCGCCACCCGGGATGAGCGCCTGCGCCTGGTCAGGGTGACCCGCGACGTGGATCCCGGCTCGGTCTTCCTCTTTGATCGGGAGACCCGTGAGGTCACCCTCCAGTACCGCTCCCGGCCCGACCTGCCGTCTCAGCATCTGGCCCCCATGGAGCCGGTGCGATATGCGGGGCGGGGGGGTCTCTCGATTCCGGCCTATCTGACGACGCCCAAGGGCGTCGAGCCTCGTCGGCTTGCCACCGTGATCATGCCCCATGGAGGCCCCTGGGCACGGGACACGTGGGGCTACGACCCCTATGCGCAGTTCCTCGCCAATCGCGGCTACGCCGTGCTTCAGCCCAACTTTCGTGGCTCGACGGGATACGGGAAGGCGTTCCTGAACGCCGGTAACGAGCAGTGGGGCACCGGCCTCATGCAGCACGATCTTACCGACGGCGTTCGCTATCTCGCGTCCCGCGGGATCGCGGATTCCAACAGGGTCGCCATCTTCGGGGGCTCGTACGGAGGGTACGCGACGCTGGCGGGACTGGCGTTCACCCCCGAGGTGTATGCCGCTGGGGTCTCGTACGTGGGTCCCTCTAGCATTCTCACCCTCCTGGACTCCATCCCGCCGTACTGGGGGCCCCTGCGGAAGATCTTCCACGTCCGGGTAGGGGACCCTGAGGATTCCGAGGACCTGGAGCGTCTCAAGGCCCAGTCCCCGCTGTACTCGGCGGACCGTATCA
The DNA here is from genome assembly GCA_039586555.1 of Gemmatimonadota bacterium. Lineage (GTDB taxonomy): Bacteria > Gemmatimonadota > Gemmatimonadetes > Longimicrobiales > Gaopeijiaceae > JBDHKE01. The sequence continues at coordinate 2,765 of JBDHKE010000075.1, forward strand.
GGGCGCCGCTGCTGGTGATTCAGGGGGCCAACGACCCCCGGGTGAAGAAGGCCGAGTCGGAGCAGATCGTCACGGCCCTTCGGGATCTCGGGCGGGAGGTGGAGTACGTTCTGGCTCCTGATGAGGGCCACGGATTTGCGGGTCGTGAGAATCGACTGGCCGTGGCCGCCTCCCTGGAGCAGTTCCTGGCGAAGCACCTGGGAGGGCGGTGCCAGGAGGAGATGCCGGCGGATGTGGCACAGCGCCTCGAAGAGCTGACGGTGGACGTGACCACGGTGGAGCTTCCCGGGGTGTCCGACGAAGCCGTCCAGACCGAGACAGCACCCTTGCCCCTCGCCGACGGAGGGACGGGCAGGAGAGGGGTGAGGGGACCCTGTGGTGCCTGAGCCAGGCGCCTCACTTGCCGCTTCGATCCAACCTCACGCTGCCACCCGCGCCGGGCGGCGGGACCGTGCAGCGCGAGATCACTGCTCTGGGGGCCGAAGCTCTGGGGTGAACGGTCCGCCGTGTCGCGGTCCCTTCGCGCCGGCCGGCCACGCGGCGACGTTGCCGCGGAGGGCCGTTGCCCCCGAGGACCCTCGGACTGTAGCTCACGGAGAAAGCCCTATGAGGAAGACTCCATTCTCGATGCGGAACGCGCCCCTCGCCTGGGGTATGGGCGTCCTGCTGCTCGCGACGGGGGTGCCGGCTCAGGAGTTGCCTGAGCCCGCTGGACAGCCCCACATCCGGCCCATCGACGTGTTCGCCCTCGAGTACGCAGCTGATCCGCAGATCTCGCCGGACGGATCGCAGGTGGTGTACGTGCGCACTTCGTTCGACATCATGAGCGACCGGCAGCGCTCCAGCCTGTGGATGGTGGCGATCGACGGCTTGGACCATCGGCCGCTCACCACCGGAGCCGGAAGCGAGGTTTCGCCTCGCTGGTCGCCTGACGGAAGTCGGCTCGCGTACGTGGCCGCCGAGGAAGGGTCCGCTGAAATCTGGATGCGCTGGATGGACACCGGGCAGACCACCCGGCTCACCAATCTGCGGAGGTCCCCGGGCGAGCTTTCCTGGTCCCCGGACGGGCAGTGGATCGCGTTCAACTTGTTCGTACCGCGAGCGCCACAACCCTTCGCCTCCATGCCCGACAAGCCCGAAGGGGCGGATTGGGGTCCTCCCATCGAGGTAGTCGAGAAGCTCCAATACCGGTCAGACGGGTCCGGATATCTGGAGGACGGGCACACGCAGGTGTTCGTGCTCCCCGCCACTGGTGGAACGCCACGGCAGCTTACCAGCGGGCCGTACAACCACGACGGTGTGCCCCGGTGGTCCGCCGATGGCCGCTTCCTCATCGTCTCGGCGAACCGCCACGACGGCTGGGAGCTGGAAGCCCGAAACACCGAGATCTACGAGGTGTCGGTGGCGAACGGGTCCATTCGACCGCTCTCGGATCGAGTGGGTCCCGACGGAAGCCCGGCCATCTCGCCGGACGGCTCCACCATCGCGTACCTGGGGTTTGACGACCGGTATCAGGGATATCAGCTCACCCGGCTCTACCTCATGGACCGGGGGGGAGGGGAGGGTCGTCTGGTCACAGGAAGCCTGGAACGGGACGTCCAGAATCCCACCTGGAGCCCGGACGGGCGGGGCCTGTACTTCCAGTTCGACGATGAGGGGAACACCAAGCTCGGCTACGTAGGCCGCGACGGTGAAGTCCAGGTTTTTGCCGGAGACGTCGGTGGGCTCTCGCTGGGCCGGCCGTATGCCGGTGGCGCGTTCTCGGTTTCCAGCAATGGTTGGATCGCTTTCACCCACACTCGTCCGGACCACCCCGCGGACGTTGCGGTGACCCGGCGTGGATCCTCCGAGGCCCACCGCCTGACACACCTCAACGAGGACCTCCTCGGTCACAAGGAGCTAGGCGAGGTCGAGGAGATCTGGTTTCAGTCGTCCTACGACGGTCGGGAGATCCAGGGCTGGATCGTGAAGCCCCCGGGGTTCGATCCCTCGCGCAGTTACCCCCTCATCCTGGAGATCCACGGCGGGCCTTTCGCCAACTACGGTGATCGCTTCTCCACCGAGGTCCAGCTCTACGCCGCGGCCGGGTACGTGGTCTTCTACGCCAACCCTCGAGGAAGCACCTCCTACGGCGAGGAGTTCGGCAATCTCATCCACCATGCATACCCCAGCCAGGACTACGACGACCTGATGTCCGGCGTGGACGCCGTCGTGGGGAGGGGCTACGTGGACGAGAGCAACCTCTTCGTGACTGGCGGGAGCGGGGGAGGGGTGCTCACGAGCTGGATCGTGGGGAAGACCGACCGATTCCGGGCGGCGGTGGTGGCAAAGCCGGTCATCAACTGGTACAGCTTCGTTCTCACGGCCGACAATACGGGGTTCTTCTACAGGTATTGGTTTCCCGGATATCCGTGGGATCACCCGGATCACTACATGGAGCGCTCCCCGCTGTCGCTGGTGGGGAACGTGACCACTCCTACCATGCTTCTCACCGGAGAGGAGGACTACCGAACCCCCATGTCGGAGACCGAGCAGTACTACACGGCTCTCAAGCTCCTGGGCGTGCCCACGGCTATGGTGCGGATTCCGGACGCCTCCCACGGCATCACCTCGAAGCCCAGCAACCTGGTGGCCAAGGTGGTGCACATACTGGAATGGTTCCGGCGCTTCCGGTCCGGGAAGGCGGACCCTGGAGGGGTGGGGTAGGGGGGAGTCCGACGCGGGAGTCGCCCGCCCGGCGGCGGCCGGCGGCTCCCCTCAGGACCGGGAAGCTTGAAGCGGCTTCGCTTTCTTGGCGACCGGTTCAGACCGCCTCGGGGGTCAGGTCGCGCACCGCGCTCGTGATGGACTCTGCGGTGACCTCAGCCGAACGATCCTCGGTGGCTCGCTCCGCCACGGTGACGCGAAGAGCCCGGAGGCCGAAGACGCCCTGAAGCTCCTCCAGCTCCAGATCCTCCACCGGGCCTTCCAGGTATCCCACCGCCCTCAGGTACTCTATGTATCGCCGGTACTCCAGAGCCTCGCGATCCGTAGAGTATCCGATAGCGATCTTGCCGGGCTGGGTGAGACGCTCCCCGCCGTCTTTCACCGTGGCCTTGTCGATCCGCTTCTTCACGATCTCGTAGCGGATGTTGTACGCTCCATCCACGTCGAACCGCCTCTCATCCGCCCGGAATCGAATCGCCAAGGGTGTATCCTGGACCAGGATGAGATGCCCCACCTCCAGAGGTGTGCTCAGCCCTGGCCGGCTCGCTCGGAGAGCCCATTCGATGCGGCACATCAGCATGAGCTGCCACAGTCGCAGATTCCGCAGGTACATTGGATCGTAGCGGCCACCCTCCAGAAGCGCTGCGCCCACGTAGATGTTGTAGTCCACCCCGTCGGTTCGGAACATCTCGAAGTAGTGCGGCAGCATGGCCTGGGCCTGGCCCTGCTCCGCCTCGATCGTGGAGGTGATCGCCTTGTTGATGGCCGCGACGCTCTCCTCGAAGTCCTTCCGTTGGCGGTACACGATGCCCAGGTTCGGGTCCAGAGCTTCCCGATACGCTGACACGGCCTCGGGAACACCACCGCCGAAACCGGCCAGCTGGTCGAACAGGGGCTCCAACTCTCCCTGCAGGTATTCCAGCACGCTGGTCTCGTCGTCGGTCCGGAGCCCCTGGCTCACCGTTTCGGCGTAGCGCTGGAGGCGGAAGGCGATCTCGCCGAGGATGGGCAGTGAGCGCTGGTGGCCTGCCTCTCCGATCACCCGCTGACCCAGACGCAGCTGCTCGATGAGGTCGGCTTGAATGGAGGCGTTTCTCCGATCCGACGAGCTGCGGATGTCCGAAAGTCCATACAGGGGACGGACCCCCTGGAACACAATCTCCTCGGGCTGGACCGGAGCGCCGCCCTCCTGGGCGTGAATGTAGTTGGCCGCCGCCTGTTCGAATCGCCACTCCACCGACGGATGGATGGCAGTGTAATTTTGCTTGATCGCCGCTTGCACCCGGTCTTCCAGCTCCTCCAGACTCCGCCTCATGGCGGTGGCGAAGAGCATCTCGATTTTCACGAGCTTGAGCGCGTTGATGGCGTTCAGATCCCCGGGGTTCGGGGAGGCCAGCTCCAGCAGCCCCACCAGCTCGTCTCCGTAGTGGAGAGGGAAGACAAGGAGATTGCGGAGCTCCATCCCCAGAAGGTGCTTCTCGAAGCCCGTGCAGACGTCACAGCACTCCAGGTCGTAGACGATCACAGGCTCCCGCCGGTCCAGGGCTCTCGCGTAGTACGAATCGGCCTTGTGGGGGCAGGTGGGAGCCCCCTGACTGCTGAGGAGCAAGCTGCGGCCTACGGGGCGGGCGCCAGTGATGGCCTCCACGTCCTCTCCCCGCTCGATCCCTATGAACCCCAGCTCCAGGTCCGGCTTCCGCATGAAGTCTCGGATGCGCTTCTGGAGGTGCTGCACGCTCTCCCTTGAGGTCATCGCGTCCTTCTTCAGAAGGTCATCGCGCATGAGGGACAGCAGAACCTGGTCCGTGACGTCCGCGGCGGTGACGACGGCAACACCACGGAAGAGGAATCCCTGCGGCGGGAGGGTCTCCGTCCAGAGCGGGATATTGAGGGGCTCGGCCACCAGGCGTCGCCGGTCCTCGTCCGGAAGCGGCGGCAAGGTACCCTGGGGCTCGATGGTGATGAAGCGGTTGTCGAACTCAAACGCCAGGTGGCTCTCAAGCCCCGTTTCAGCGTGCTGCACCGGTAGAGAGAAGGGGAAGTCGAATCCGGCATCCGCCCCGTAGAAGGTCTCCAACACGTGGTTGTACGCCTTGGTGGTCATGCCCAGGTACCACAACTCGTCACCGAAGGTGGTCCTCATGTGGTCCCTGAGCCGGTTGACGAAGTCGATCCTCTGGGCCGCGGACGTCTGGAAGATCGGGGTCATGTTCCAGGGAGCGACAGCCGCCGCGTAGACCTCCTCCCTGAGAGCTGGAGGAACGATGGCGGTCATCATCAGATGCACGAGGTCGTGGTGAGGCTCCAGGACCGAGAGGTCGGGCACGGGCCCGCGCAACTCCGGCGCCTCGGCTACCCGCTGCACGATGGTTCTTCCTAGTTCGTGCCACGGAGAGGCGACATCCTCCGCCACCCGTCTCCAGAAGTCGATCAGGAGAGAGAGATCCAGGACCGAGGGGAACGGGAAGTGCTCGATGGCAGTCGTCATGCGTACACCTCCACCCGCTCGGGAGTCCGCTTCCCCATCCCGAGGACGGACTTCCCACGATTCATTTCCTTGAAGGAGAACGTGCCCCGTGGAGGTTCCCCATGGAATTGTCCTTCAGAGGGTTATTTGAATTCTTGTCACCCTGTGCGAACCCGCAAGGGGGACGGAACCCAGGGCAAGAACCCAGGTACCCGCAAGCCGGGTCCAGGATTCAAGCGGTCGACGGTTCCTGGCGCTGGAGTGCGGCCAGACGCCCACGGGTCCGCTCCTCTTCCGGGTGACGGTCGCCGGACCCCTCCTCCTCACCGCTCTCCAGATTGTGGTTGCGGAGGATGGCGAGCTTCGTGCGGACGTGTTTCCCCAGGAGGTCCGCAAACCCCGTGGCGTAGCGGTCCACCTCGCGCACCATCCACTCGGGGGGTTGACGCGGATTGAAGAAGCCTCGGGCTGCGGTCCTGGCTCGAGTGAAGCGGGACGCCACCATGAGTGCGGCAGTGGTCATCCATGAGCGCCATGCCCCAGCCTGCGGGCTCGGGGGGAGGCGCTGGCCGGACGCAGTACGACAGTGGGCGAGAACCGCCAGGGCCCGGGGCCACCCTCGCGTCAGCCGGACCGCCCTCCGGTGGGAGGAAAGCACGTGGTCCGGGTTCCAGCGAACGGCGTACGTCTCCTCGAGAGCGCGGGTGAGGTACTCCACGCCCCTGCGGTCGAAGTGTGCCTCCCGGGGGGGCAGGGGAATCGATGCGTCCCGACCCAGGAAGTCCATGTCCAGGCCCACCTCCAGAGACACGTGGGTCGCTACGTCCTCGCTGGCGTTCAATCGTCGTCTTCGGTCTCCCGTCAGGGCCTCCCCACAAGCCCGACCCACGAGGGGATGCAGCGCCATGTCGCCCAGGACGTGGGTCACCCAGCCCCAGGCGAAGGCGGCCTGCCGCTGGTCGTTCGCGTTCCGAATGAGGGCTCGGGCCAGATCGGCCGTGCTCACGTAGTGGGACACCTCGGACACGAACCGGTCCACCCCGGGAACGAACCCCATGTCGGGAGCCAACGCGCCGTGCAGGAAGCACCGGTACAGCTCATCCGAGTCGGTCTCCACGGGGGCCTCCCCTGGATCGCGGCGCCAGGCCTCCCAGGCTCGCCCGGCGAGCATCAGATGGATCGTGGCGCACGGCATCAGGACGGCTGCCCGGAACCCGGGACGCTTCTCATCGCCCGGGTCGATCCTTCGGATCGGGTGCCGGCGGCGTCGAGAGAGCAGCGGGTGCAGTGATCACGAGACCGCGGGCGGGCCGTGATTGACGCGGAGCTCCTTCACCGTCATCTGGATTTCCATGGTCCCGGATCCCACCATTCGCTCCAGATTGTCGAGTTGCTGCTGGAGCATGCCCCGCATGGATTCTGGGATCGCGTCCATGTTCTTCTTGAGCTCCTCCATGCTCCGGCGAGCCTCCTCGATATCTTCCTCGGACATGTCCGCCGGCATCACTCCCTCGAAGCTCATGCGAGTCACGAAGGGGTGAAGCATGCCGTCCACCTCACGGTAGTCCTCCATGAATATCGTGGCGTTGGCATCACGAGTGCCTTCGGGGGCGGTGATGGTTCCCTCCATGTCCATGCGCACCATCACGAGGGCGTCAGGGTCAACGAAGAAGGTCCCCCGCCGAGGACGATACTCTCCCTGTTCCGGGGTCTGCATGGCACCCCAGAAGTCCAGGTCGCCCAGGTCTTCCACCACGATCTTGTGAGCGGAGCGGCCATTGATGTCTTCGCGCCCTTCGTAACGCGCGCGCTCCGCGATCTCCGGGAAGAACGCGTAAGCGTCCCAGCCCCCGGGGCTCTCGTCCTCGGTTGCCACGTCCTCCAGAACTGCCCCCCCGACGATGGTCTTCCGGAGCTCGAACTCGGGACCTTCGGCGCCCTCCACACGCTCGAAATAGAGGATGGTCTCGATACCCATCGTCTCCTGGATCAGGGTGTAGTTCTGAACGTCTTCCATGCGCTTGGCATGGGCCGCAATCGCGTCTTCGAAGATGTCCTTCGCACTCTGGGCCGAGGCCGGCTCGGCGGGACCCGACACCACCCAGGCAGCGATTCCGAGGAGGAAGAGCGCCGCGAACCGTGCTCCAGCGCCCGAGCTGTGTGAGAGTCCACTTGAGATGTACATTCGTAACTCCATACTAAAATGAAACTTGGATTAGATTGCTGAGTGATGCCGTGAGGGGGATCGGGAGGATTGTCGAACCCTCTGGAGGCCTTCGCCCATCGGCAATTCGAGTCTAGCGGGGGACCCAATAACATGGCAAGGATCGAATTCGCTAGACAGCGTCCCCCGAAGATAGTAGCGTTGACCCGGGATGTGACCCGTTCGGTGGCGTGTTATTGAACTCCCGGGAGGAAGACCATGTCCGCTCAGCAGACCATGCTGGAACGAATGAAGGGCGCGGCGATGCTCGACATCCAGACCTACGAGGAGGTCGAGCATGACGACACCGCGACCGGCCAGGCGGCGGTCGTCGTCGTCATCGTAGCGATCGCTTCAGCCATCGGTGCCCTGGGGGATGGCGGCGTGGGGATCATCGGAAGTCTCGTCGGGGCGATCGTGGGATGGCTGATCTGGTCGGGCGTCACCTACCTGATCGGCACGAGGCTGTTCGGTGGCACAGCCACCTGGGGAGAGCTGCTGCGTACCATCGGCTTCGCTCAGTCTCCTGGCGTGCTCCGAGTCGTGGGCTTCGTCCCGTTCCTTGGGTGGCTGATCGCCCTTGTCGTGGCTCTCTGGATGCTGGTCGCCGGAGTCATCGCCATCCGGCAGGCGCTGGACTTCACGACGGGGAAGGCGGTGATCACGGCCGTCCTGGGCTGGCTGGCGATGATGGTGGTCTTCCTGCTCCTGGGGGGGGTCTTCGGCGGGCTCGGGGCACTGGGGGCAGCCGCCGCCGGCTGATCCCCCCGCCGGTCGAGCCGAGCGCGGGTGGTGCACGGAAGACGCGCCGCCCGCGCGACCCGGCTCCGGGCGCGGAGACGTCCAGGATCTTCAGACCCTCCTCCTGAGCATCCGCGCGGTCGCTCTGCCGCACGCCAGAGAATGTGGAGCGGGATCCTTGGCGCCTCTTCCAGGCGCGGTCCAGGGCCCCGCGTCGAGCGACCGGCCTGAGTGGGGCCCGTACTTCGTCACGGTTCAGGGTACCGGGGAATCCTTCCGTTCAGGTCGATGAGACGACCGGCACGCCGTCACGGGCCGCACCCTCCATCGCCTCGGCGAACCGGTCGAGCTCCTCCAGCGTCGTGTAAACGCTTGGGGAGACCCGGATGCCCTCAAACTCCGGATGCTTGATGGGCACCACGATCATCCGGTGCTCGGACCAGAGCCACTGGGCCAGCTCCCCTGAATCGACCCCCTCGATCTGGGCGGTCGCGATCCCGCAGGCGAAGCCCGGTTGGAGGCTGGTGTGGAGGCGTACGCGCTCGTTTCCTGCCAAGCGTCTGGCCCAGCGGTCACGCAGATAGATCATCCGCGCCTCCTTGCGCTTGGAGCCGATGGCCTGGTGGAAGGTGAGAGCCTCCCCGATGGCAAGGTAGTTGGCGGCGGGGTGGGTACCGATCTCTTCGAACTTGCGGATGTCGTCCTCCATGCGGTCCGGGGCGGCCATCAGAGGCCAGATCTCCGGGATCTTCTCTCTACGGACGTATAGGAAACCGGTGCCGTGGGGAGCGAAGAGCCACTTGTGCAGGCTGGCCGAGTAGTTGTCGCACTCCAGGTCTGGGATGTGGAAGTCGAAGTGAGCGAGGGCGTGGGCTCCGTCTACGACGACCGGAAGGTCGCGGGTTCGTGCCATGCGGACGACTTCGCGGACGGGGAGGATCTGCCCGGTGATGTTGATCATGTGGCACATGAGGATCAGGCGAGTCGTCGGGGTGATCGCCGCTTCGAAGCGGCGGACCACGTCCGCCGGGTCCTCGGCCGGGATCGGGATCTGGATCTGGCGCATGACGATCCCCTCCCGCCGCTCTCTCTGACGGAAGGTGGTGATCATCCGGGGATAGTCCTGTGTGGTGGTGAGGACCTCGTCCCCTCGCTTCAGGTCGTAGCCCAGTTGGAGGGTTTGGAGGCTTTCCGATGCGTTGCGCGTGAACGCCACTTCTTCCGGATGGCAACCCCACTCCCGGGCCATGCGCTGGCGCACCCCCTCCCGCTGGGGCTCCAACACCTGCCACATCGTGTAGGTGGGGGCCTCGTTCGAGTAGTCGAGGTGGCGCTTCATGGCCTCCTGAACGTACGCAGGCGAGGGGCTCACTCCGCCGTTGTTCAGGTTGACCAGGGTCCGGTCCACGGTGAACGCCTTGCTCACTTCCGCCCAGAAGTCTTCATCGGACGCGGCCTCGGAGGGTGAGCTGTCATATCGAGCGATCTCCCGGGCGATTCCGGCGGCGTCACGCCCCAGCCGGGGCAGCGGCACGGGAAATCCGGTCAGGGCGGCGGCGGCGGGAACTCCGACCGCTCCCAGGAAGCGGCGGCGGCTCTGCATTGGGACCTCCACGTCTGCCGAACCAACGGTGCCCGGCCCGCGTCGCGGGCGGGGCGACGGGCCGGGACGGGGGGATACGGACAGCATACACGGGGTCCACCTCCATGTCTACGCCGGGAGTGACCGCCCGAAGCGCGGTCGGGGCTGAACCCTTTTTCGCGGAACGAGGCGCCGAGGACGGGGTTGAGCATCCACCGAGGCCCGAGCCCCGCCGGAGTATTGCTGAATGGCGATTCGTGATTAGAGTACGCTATCCCGAGGCCCGTGCTCCGGTGAGGCACGGACTCGGATCCGGGTCTTCGGCTTCGCGGCCCCTGGGGTCCGGAACCGCAGGATTCGGAGGCGGGTCTTGCCCCCCGGCGGGTGGCAGGTGGCAGGGGGCAGGAACGGAGTTTGCGGATGGGAGTGGGGCCGAAGTGGAGGATCGAAATGGGCGTCAGGAGTAGACTCCGGTTCCTTGGTGTCGCTGCGGTCGCGATCGCTACCCTCGGACAGCCGACGGGGCGAAGCGGCGGGATTCACGCCCAGGTGCCGCCTCCAGGCGACACGGTTCCCAAGGACACGGTTCCTCATGATTCCCTCACTTTTCGCCTCGATCCCGTGGTGGTCACCGCCACCCGGACCGACGCGACGACGTCGGAGCTCGCGGTCGCGGTGAGCGTGGTGGGCCGGGCTCACCTCGTCGAACAGCCTGCACGACTCCTCCTGGACGCCCTGGTGGGAGAGCCCGGGATCCTCATTCAGCAAACCACGGCCGGACAGGGCGCCGCCATCGTACGAGCCCTGACGGGGAGCCACGTGCTTCTGATGGTGGACGGGGTGCGACTGAACAACGGTACGTTTCGCCAGGGCCCCAGCCACTACCTCGCCACCGTGGACCCGGAGACTGTGGAGCGAATCGAGGTCGTGAGGGGAGCGGCCTCTGCTCTCTATGGCTCTGACGCCATTGGGGGGGTGGTTAACGTCATTACCCGGCGGTCGGCCAACCTTCTGGACCCTTCCGAGCGATCGGCTGTCCAGGGAAGCTACACCTACGATGGGGCCACCCGAGGAAGCCGAGTCCGTATTACGGGCGCGGCGGCTCTTCCAGGAGTACTCCGCGGCCTGGAGGTATCCGGCGGGGGTAGCTACTCCACTCAGGGGGACCTAGAGCCCGGTGGCGGGAACCCACGGCAGGAGCCGACGGGATTCGACCATTGGGGCGGGGATCTTCGCTTCGACCTGCGGGCAACGCCGCGGTTGGCGTTCGATCTGTCCCTGAACCGCTTCGAACAGGAAAGCGTCCCCCGATACGATCGCTATGTGGATTTTCGGAGCCCGTCCGTTCCCGAGGGCGGTTTCGGGAGGAGCGCTCGGTACGTGTTCGACCCCCAGGATCGCTCCCTGATCCGTCTCCGCTCCCGCTCCCTCTGGAACGGGAGCTGGCTCTCTTCGCTCAGCATCACTGTGTCCTACCAGAATCAGACGGAAGGGCGCTCCATACAGTCGCAGTCCGTCGAGGATGGCGTCGTGGTTCCGTCGTCGAGGCTCGAGTACCGTTTCGACGGGGTGCGCTCGTTGGCCGCGGATGTGCAGGCCCAGGCGCTGGCGGCGGACGACTCTCGCTCGCTGACCTACGGGCTGGAGGCGTGGGACAACCGCACCGATTCCAGGGGTTGGGTGGAGGACCTGACCACCGGCGATCGCACCCCGGAGTACCGCCTCAGCGGCGGCGTTCGGGTGCCCACGGGTCGGTTTCCCGACGATTCCCGATTCAGAGGGCTGGGCGCCTACGCCCTGCTGGACCAGAAGCTGAGGGAAGCGGTGCGTCTGCAGGTCGGCGGAAGGTGGAGCGGCTATTGGCTGAGTTCACGTGTGGGCGACGAGTTCGGCGGCGATGTCCACTCCCGGTCCACCGATCTATCCGGAGAGGTGGGCCTGGTGTGGTCCGCTCTTCCGGACCTCGATCTACGAGCACGGTTCGCACAGGCCTTCCGGGCTCCCAATATCTACGATCTCACTCTAGTCGGGGATGTGCCGGGGGGTGTCGCGCTCCCCAACCCGAATATCCAGCCGGAACAGAGCTACACCCTGGAGGCCGGCGCCACGTTGCGGCGCGGAGGGTCTCGGTTGGACCTTACGGCGTACCGTCTTCGGATCGACGGGCTGATCGACCGAGTCAGCGGGTCCTTCCGCGGCGATACGCTCTTCGGGCCCGATAGCCTGAGGGTGCTGCTCGTGGACAATGTGGGCGATGCCACGGTCCATGGGCTCGAGGCTAGCCTGACCCTACCGCTCCCCGGCGAGGGGACGCTGCGGGCTTCGGCGTTCCTGACCCGAGGCGATGCCAAGGTGGTTCGGGACGGCGAGCTGATCGAAGAGCCGTTGAGCCGGGTGCCGCCCCCGACCCTGTCCTCCAGGGCCCGCTGGCCTCTGACGTTCTTCGACCGGGAGGCCTGGATCGAGTACTTCATGGTGGCCGCCGGGGAACAGACCCGCCTGGGGTTCCGCGATGAGTTGGACTCCCGGATTCAGGAGGGAGGGACTCCGGGCTACCACGTGCACTCGGTGCGGGTTGGCACCCAGGCACACGAGGCGTTCTCGGTCACGGCGGGCATCGAGAACATCTTCGACGAGCTGTACCGGATCCACGGATCCGGAATCGATGGGGCGGGTCGACACCTCTATTTCCGCTTGGACGTGCGTCCGTAGGGTTGGTCGCGAGAGCTCCGCTGCCGTTCTCCGGTCGCCTCCGCAGTGCTTGGCGGTCTCGCGGGTCAGCGTCGCGGGTTGCTTTGCCCTATCGACCTCCGCGCCGCTCGGCTCATGCGGCCTCGTTGCGTCGGGCGCCTCGAAGCCCTCCGTGGCTACCGGACTTCTGCGACGGCGCACTGCGATCGGGCTGAACGCTTGATCCGGGGTTCGGAGCGGCTACCTTGCCCTGTCGCTGCGCGCAGGTGGCGCGCTGTCCGGATGGTTTCCCAAGGCCCCTCATGATACGGGTCACATTCCTGGGTACTGCCGCTTCCCGGCCGACGGTGGGCCGCAACGTGAGCGCCATCGCCGTCCAGAGGGAGGGCGAGGCCATGTTGTTCGATTGCGGCGAGGGGACCCAGCGTCAGATGATGAGGTACCGGACCGGGTTCGGAATCGGTTCCGTATTCATCACGCACATGCACGCGGATCACTTCCTGGGTGTGATCGGGCTGCTGCGGACTCTGGGGCTCCAGGGGCGAGCCGAGGCTCTGGATCTGTATGGGCCACGGGGTGCCAGGAAGACCCTGGAGGAGGCCATCCACCTGGGGGTTGAGCGAGTTCCATTCCCCGTGCTCATCCAGGAGCTGGACCCGGGCGATCACGTGCGCCGCGAGGAGTACGATGTACGGGCGTTCCCGGTTCGGCACGGCACCTCCGCGATCGGGTATGCCCTGGTGGAACATCCGCGACGAGGCCGCTTCGACGTCGATGCGGCACGGGGGCTGGGGGTGCCCGAGGGCCCCCTCTTCGGCACACTGCACCGGGGCGAACCAGTGGAGGTGAACGGTCGCCTGATACACCCGGAGGAGGTCGTGGGCCCGTCCCGGCCGGGGCGGAGTGTGGTGTACACCGGCGACACCCGACCGTGCGAGTCTACCGTCGAGGCGGCGGCGGGCACCGAGCTGCTGATTCATGACTGCACCTTCGCAGAGGAGGAGCGTCAGCGGGCTCACGAGACGTTCCACACGACTGCGCAGGGTGCCGCTGGCGTCGCCGCGCGGGCGGGCGCCAAGCGGCTAATCCTGACCCATCTTTCGGCGCGGTACTCGGACGCCCCGGGGATCCTTGAGGATGAGGCCCGGGCCATCTTTCCCGGAGCCCTGGCAGCGTACGACGGAATGACCGTGGAGATTCCCTACGGAGACCCGGAGTCGGGAGAAAGCGGATGAGCGCGTTTCCGAATCATCCCCCCGGGGGCGAGCTCGGTCGAGGCTTCGAGCCCACCTCGCTCCTCGACCCCCGTCTGCAGCGGGAGGTCAGCGCGCGCCGCTGGGAGATCCGGGCTGCCCAATGGAGGACGCTGGCCCTTGCGGAGGCCGTGTTCGGGGAGGGGGTGTCGGTGCGGCTCGCCCCCTACCCCGGCCGGGGGCCGTTCAGAGGAATGTTCTTGGTCGAGGTTCCGTTCGGGGATCTCGAGCGACATCGACGCCTCGAGGGCGTCTTCACCGCGTGTGCAGGGCTGGACCCCGTTCTGTCTTGCGTGCCCTCGATCTTCGTCTTCGAGCCCAGGTGGGGGGAGATTGCGACTCCCACCCAGGCACCGGTGGCCGGTCGTCTCGCGGGGTGACCTATGGAGCTCCACGTTCCCAGTGACAAGTCCATTACTCACCGTTGCCTGATTATCGGGGCGCTGGCGAAGGGTTGGAGCCATATCACTAACCTCCTGGTCGCGGCGGACACGGAGGCCACCGCTCGGTGCCTGCGTGCCCTGGGCGTGGCCATCCCCGACTTGAAGGAAGCCGGGGGATCCCTCCAGCTCGAGGGGGTTGGCCGTCGGGGGTTCAGGGAGCCTCGCTGGGTTCTCGACTGTGGCAACAGCGGAACCACGGCCAGGCTCCTCCTGGGAGTGCTTGCCGGCCAGTCCGTCGAGGCCACCGTGAGCGGAGACGAGTCACTCAAGTCGCGGCCGATGAGGCGGGTAACGGGTCCACTCGGCTCGATGGGAGCTCGATTCGCCGATCTTGGAGATCCAGGGCGCCTTCCGGTCAGGGTGAAGGGAGGTGAGCTCCACCCTCTCGAATACGACATGCCGGTGGCGAGCGCTCAGGTGAAGAGCGCGTTGCTTCTGGCGGGCGTGGTAGGCGAGGTCGGAGTACTCGTCACCGAGCCGGGCCGGTCGCGGGATCACACCGAGCGCCTGTTGCGGGCTGCCGGCCTTCCCATCCGCTGCGAAGGGGCTGGCGACCGATGGCGGGTGGAGTCGTCCGTTGTAGGGGCGGACCTCCATCCCCTGGAGGTGGTAATTCCCGGAGACTTCTCGTCCGCCGCGTACCTGGTGGCTCTGGGCCTGCTTCGAGGCAGTCACGAACTGATCATCCGGGATGTGGGGTTCAACCCCACTCGCGTGGGGATGCTGGACGTGTTACGGCGGATGGGCGCGGGGATCCGTGTGGAGAGCGTCGGGGGACAGGGGGACGACGAGCCGGTCGGCGATCTGATCGTCCCGTCACGGGTGGATCTCCACGGCACTGACATCGCCGCGGATGAGATCCCCAGGCTCCTGGACGAGATTCCGGCTATCGCGGTCCTCGCCGCGCGAGCCGCCGGGGTCACCCGGATCAGGGGTGCCGGTGAGTTGCGGGTCAAGGAGAGCGATCGCCTGAAAGCTCTGGTGGACAACCTTCGGGCGGTAGGGGTCCGGGCGGAGGAGCTCTCGGATGGCCTCGAGATCGAAGGTTCGGATCGGCCCCTCGAAGGGCGGATCCAGGCCCGGAACGACCACCGCATCGCTATGGCCTTCGGAGTGCTCGGGCTCGTTCCAGGGAATCGCATCTCGGTGGACGAC
>JBDHKE010000075.1:18092-21155 GCA_039586555.1 Gemmatimonadota bacterium
CCGTGGATGGACCGGCCGGCTCGGGCAAGACCACCACGGCGAGAGCGGTCGCAGAGCGTCTGGGGTTCCGACACCTGGACTCCGGAGCCCTCTATAGGGCGCTCACCTTCGCATTGATGGAGGCCGGGATACCCGAGGAGCGCTGGCCACGGCTCGGTGTCGAGGATCTTGCGGGACTCGGAATCGAGGTGGATCCGGACTCGGATCAGTTCGACATCTATCTGCGGGGAACGCGCCTGAAGTCCGAGTTGCGCTCTCCCGAGGTCACCGCCCGGGTGTCCTACGCCTCGAGCCTCTCTGCGGTGCGGGAGTGGCTGCTTTCCGCCCAGCGAGATGCAGGGGCCAGCGGGGGACTGGTCGCCGAAGGGAGGGACATGGGAACCGTTGTGTTTCCCGACGCGGAGGTGAAGGTCTTTCTGGTGGCCGAACTGCAAGAGCGGGCTCGTCGAAGGCTGCTCGAAAAGGCTGGCGATGCGGCGGACCCTGGGGGGGTGGAGCGCGAAGCCGCGAGACTGGAGGATCGCGATCGTCAGGATTCGGAGCGGCCCCTATCACCGCTCCGTAGACCCGAGGACGCCACCGTCGTGGACACGACCAGGCTGAGCTTCGAAGAGCAGGTGGAGAAGGTCGTAACACTCGTTCGCGCCCTTGACCAGGGGCAACAGGAAACCTAGCTTGCGTTTGCTATACCCTCGCCGTTTGGGGAGGGGACTTCCCAAGCAGTGCGCCGGGATTTCGCCTTCGTCGAAGGCCCGAGGCGCCCGCGCGGCGCTGGCTGGCCTTTTTGTGTATGGAACCCTAGGCCCGACGCTCATCCGAGAGTGTCGAAGGAGCCCCGTGCCCTGGTGGCCCGGGAGGAATGGAACCCAGCAACCATGACCGAGCAGAGAGACGACACACGGACCCCAACCCCGGCCCCGGACTCAGCGGACACCCAGGCCGGTTCCCCCGAGGCCTCTTCATCCCAGTCCCGTGAAGCTCCCGGAGCCGAGTCCGCCCCCACCGTAAGACAGACCCCGGAGCCTTCGCCTTCCTTGGAGGAAGCCCCGGCTCCGCAGGAGAAGGCTCCAGGCGAGGCGCCTGAGCCGGTTGCGGCCGGGGAGGGCGAGACGGCCGAACCCGGCGAAGCCGAAGCGATGCCCGCAGAAGCACCGCCAGAACTGGAGGGCAGTGAGGAAGCCGCTCCGGTGTTGGCTTCCAGTGAGGCCGAGGTCACGCCCGCGTCGCAACCCTCCGCGGAGAGCGGCGTCGCCCAAGCGCCGGCGACTCCCGAGGACTCCACCGCCTCGCGGGCTGCAGCCATGGCTGACCTGGATGAGGACCCGTTCCTCGAAACAGCCGATCTCTACGGTGAAGAGGAGCTGGGATACTCCCGGGAGGACTTCGAGAAGCTGCTTTCCCAGTACGAAGAGACCTTCCAGGAGGTGCGGGAAGGCGAGATCGTGAAGGCGAAGGTGCTCCGAGTCACGGATTCCTCCGTCATCCTTGAGTTCGGTTTCAAGAGTGAGGGATCGGTTTCCCTGGAGGAGTTCAAGGATCGATCCACCGTCGAGCCCGGTCAGGAAGTCGACGTTCTTCTGGAAAGCCTCGAGGACGATGACGGTGTCGTGGTGCTCTCGAAGAAGAAGGCGGACTTCCTTCGGGTGTGGGAGAAGATCCGGGAGGCTCACGAAGAGGACGAGCCCGTCAACGGCACCCTGGTGCGGAAGATCAAGGGAGGCGTGACCGTTGACCTGATGGGCGTCGACGCCTTCCTCCCGGGCTCGCAGATCGCGCTCCGCCGCGTCCCGAACATCGATGATCTGATCGGCCAGACCTATCAATTCAAGATCATCAAGCTCAACAAGAGACGGCGTAATATCGTCGTGTCTCGTCGGGTCATCCTCGAGTCCGAGCGGGAGAAGAAGCGGAAGACGCTCGTCAAAGAGCTGCTCGTGGGACAGGTGAGATCGGGCATCGTGAAGAACATCACGGACTTCGGCGCCTTCATCGACCTGGGTGGCCTGGACGGTCTCCTGCACATCACCGATATGTCCTGGGGTCGGGTCGGACATCCCTCGGAGGTCGTGTCCATCGGAGAAGACCTGGATGTCAAGGTTCTGGACATCGACTGGGACCGGGAGAGGATCTCTCTGGGACTGAAGCAGCTCCTGCCGTATCCGTGGACGGACATCGACCGCAAATACCCGGTGGGAACGCGAGTGAAGGGAAAGGTGGTGTCGATCACCAACTACGGTGCCTTCGTCGAGCTGGAAAAGGGGGTGGAAGGGTTGGTCCACATCTCCGAGATGTCATGGACCCGGAACGTGCGGCACCCGTCCAAGCTGGTATCCATCGGTGACGAGATCGAGGCAGTGGTTCTGAAGGTGGACCCGGATGACGAGAAGATCTCCCTCGGCATGAAGCAGATCGAGGAGGATCCGTGGCTCGCCTTGCCGGTGAAGTTCCCCACCGGAACGCGCCTGAGTGGGCTCGTCCGGAATCTGACCTCCTTCGGCGCGTTCGTGGAGATCGAGCCGGGCATCGACGGGCTGGTCCACGTATCGGACATGAGCTGGACCCGCCGGGTCGAGCACCCGTCAGAGGTGGTCCAGAAAGGGGACGAGGTCGAGGTGATGGTTCTCGACGTGGACGCCGAGAACAAGCGCATCTCCCTGGGGATCAGACAACTTCAGGACGACCCCTGGCCCCAGATCTCGGAGCGGTTCGCTCCGGGTGTGGAGTGCGAGGGCCACGTCTCTCGGGTACAGGAAAAGGGGGTCGTCGTCGACCTCGGTGACGACATCGAGGGTTTCGTTCCGGTCTCACACTCGGCCGTGAAGGATGCGGATGCGCTCGAGGAGTATTTCCATTCAGGAGAGCCGGTCGATCTCAAGGTGATTGAGTCCGACGCAAGCAATCGCCGCATCGTGCTGGAGGTCACCACGACCCCGGAACGGCGGCCCCGGCCCGCTCCGGAGGCCGAGGAACCGGAAGAGGCCCAGGAGGCCGAAGAGGTCGAGGCCAAGACGGAAGCGGAGGAGGAAGGCGAGGCCGACACCGCCGCGGAGGCCGAGGAACCGG
>JBDHKE010000075.1:21173-37307 GCA_039586555.1 Gemmatimonadota bacterium
GGCGAGGCCGACACCGCCGCGGAGGCCGAGGAACCGGAAGAGGCCCAGGAGGCCGAAGAGGTCGAGGCCAAGGCGGAAGCGGAGGAGGAAGGCGAGGCCGACACCGCCGCGGAGGCCGAGGAACCGGAAGAGGCCCAGGAGGCCGAAGAGGTTGAGGCCAAGGCGGAAGCGGAGGAGGAAGGCAAGGCCGACACCGCTCCGGAGGCCGAGGAACCGGAAGAGGCCCAGGAGGCCGAAGAGGTCGAGGCCAAGACGGAAGCGGAGGAGGAAGGCGAGGCCGACACCGCCGCGGAGGCCGAGGAACCGGCGGGCGGTTTTTCGTCCCGGTTCGTCTCTCGCCCTGTGGGGTCTTTCCTCCTGAGCGGTTTCTCAACCCGGGTGCAGGTGACTAGAATGGTGTGCGCTGTGTCCACTGGGTGCGGCGCGTCGCTCTACCCCGATTGACGGAAATGATGCAAGGACAGCACCAGCACATACCTCTCCTGCTCGTCCTGATCATGGCCCTGGGCTGTGTTCCCCAAGGGAGAAGCCCGGCCGGGGAGGCTGCGCCGGCACCGGCTCCCGAGCCTGCCATCGTGCGCCGCGAGATCTCCGCACCAGCCGCCGCGACCGCGGCACGCTTGATCCAGGAAGCCCGCAATCACCTTGAACAAGGCCGGTCCGCTCGAGCTCTGGAGACGGCCCGCCGCGTGGTCGAAGAGTTCTCTGCGGCCCCGGGCTCCTCCGAGGCGCTGGTCATCTGGGCGGAGTCCGCCATTGCGCTGGAGGAATACGGCGAGGCCATTGAGCCGGCCGGACGCTATGTGGTGCTCTTTACCGAAGGAGACGTTCGCACGGATCGAGGGCTGTTGCTGCTGGGCAGGGCTCTCTTCGGCGATAGCCGCCTACGCGAGGGCGTCGAGGCCATGGTGCGAATGTCCGGCCAGGAGGACAATCTCGCCGATGAAGCTCTCGCTCTGATCCAATCAGGAGCGATCGGGCTGACGACCGAGGAGCTGGAAGAGCTCACCGCTCAGCCCCCGCTGGGCCTGATGCACACCCCCCTGGTGGTCGAGCTCGCCGTGGCCAGGCATCTGCAGGGGGATCCGGAGGGCGCCCGGTCTGAGGCGGAGCGGGCCCTGTCGCTCGGAGCCAGGGGAGACACCCGGGCCCTGGCCCAGGCGGTCGTGCGTGGACGGGTGGAGGAGGCGCTACAGGCTCCCGTGATCGGCGCGATTCTGCCGGCCAGCGGCTCGCCCTCCATGAGCCGCCTTGCCGAGCTGATCGAAGAGGGGATGAGGACGGCCCTGGCTCGGGCGCGCCGGGAGACCCGGCGACCCATCCGGCTCGAGGTACTGGACGACGGCGGGGACGCGCTGGTCCAGCGCTCGCTCGTGGCCAACCTGGAACGCGTGGGTGCGGTGGCTGTGGTCGGTCCTCTTCTCGACCGTACCTTCGCTGCCGCGGCGGCCGCGAGGAACCGGCCGGTTCCCATGATCTCGCCCGCCGCGGCGACGATACCGGAGGGGGTCGGGAGCGTATACTCGTTGGCCGGCCCGGATCCGGGACCCGCTCGAGCCGTCGCCCGGCAGGCCGTACGGGAAGGACTGTACCGCGTGTCCGCGGTCTATCCGCGGAGCGCCGAAGCGGAGTTCGAACTCCGTGAGTTTCGTCAGGAGTTCCTGGATCAGGGCGGGGTCATGACGGGAGAGGTGTCGTACACGCCAGGCTCGACCCACTTCCTGGAGCACCTCGACACGGCTGCCTCACGTGAGCCCCAGGCCCTGTTCCTTCCGCTCCCCCCGCGGGACGTGCGTGTCCTGGCGCCGCAGTTCACCTTCTTCGGGTTGGACAGTCTGGGCGTCCGGATCCTCGGAACCGCGGGATGGACCGCGGACGAGGTCGTGAAAGGCGTGGACTCGCGGCACACGGATGGAGTCGTCGCGGTGACGCCGCACGATCCGGAACAACCATCCGGAGCCGAAGAGCGATTCGTTGCGGAGTACGAGAGCTTCCACCGAAAGTCACTGCGAAGCCCGGTGCCCGCGCTCGGGTACGATGCGGTGGGCCTCGTCCTGGAAGCCCTCAAGACCGGGGCCCGGACTCCGGAGCAAGTGGGACGGGCCCTGGAGCGGATACGGCGCTATCCCGGAGCTTCCGGGATTCTGTCCGTCCGTGATGGACGGGTGGTGCGGGAGCACTACGTCGTTCGCTTCGACCATCAGACCTTGCAGGTCCTGGAAAGGCCCAGCATGTAAGCCGGATCGGTGTGATGACGATTCAGGAAAAGCTGAAGAGACTGGAGGAGCTGCGGCGGGAGTCGGAGCTCGGGGGTGGGAAGGAGCGCCTCGAGGCCCAACACAAGAGAGGTAAGCTCTCTGCGCGGGAGCGGCTCGATTTGCTCCTCGACGAGGGCTCCCTGGTGGAGCTGGACCGATTCGTCACCCATCGCGCCGAGGGATTCGGCCTGGAGAAGCTGAGGATTCTCGGGGACGGTGTGGTCACCGGGTACGGGACCATCCACGGTCGCCTTGTCTACGTCTTTTCCCAGGACTTCACGGTCTTCGGCGGGTCGCTTTCCGAGGCCCACGCGGAGAAGATCGTCAAGCTGCAGGAGCTGGCGCTCAAGAACGGAGTACCCATCATCGGCCTGAACGACTCCGGGGGCGCCCGTATTCAGGAGGGAGTCGTGTCCCTGGGCGGTTACGCGGACATCTTCCTGCGGAACACCCTGGCTTCCGGCGTGGTCCCTCAGATCAGTGTCGTTCTGGGCCCGTGCGCGGGGGGCGCGGTGTACTCACCGGCCATCACGGACTTCATCTACATGGTTCGGGGCACCAGCTACATGTTCGTCACGGGTCCCAACGTGGTGAAGACGGTCACCCACGAAGATGTGGACATGGAGAGCCTCGGAGGGGCGGACGTCCACGCCGGCAAGTCCGGCGTGGCCCACTTCGTTCACGACTCCGAGCCGGAGTCTCTCGCCTCCGTCCGTGAGCTCTTCCACTACATCCCGCAGAACAATACCGAGCCACCTCCGAGACGAGAGGGGACGGCGAGCGCTGGGGGGGATTCCGAGGAACTTCTCGACATCGTTCCGGACAACCCCAACCGTCCCTATGACATGCACCAGGTGATCAGAAGGGTGGTTGACGAGGGAAGATTCTACGAAGTGCACCAGAACTTCGCCTGCAACATCCTCACTGGGTTCGCTCACCTGGGGGGACATTCGGTGGGCATCGTCGCGAACCAACCAGCGGTGCTGGCGGGCGTACTGGACATTGACTCGTCCGTGAAGGGAGCTCGATTCGTCCGGTTCTGCGACACGTTCAACATACCGTTGGTGGTGTTCGAGGACGTTCCGGGGTTCCTGCCGGGCGTGGGACAGGAGCACGGGGGCATCATTCGCCACGGCGCCAAGCTCCTCTACGCCTTCTCAGAGGCGACCGTCCCCAAGGTCACGGTCATTACGCGCAAAGCCTACGGTGGCGCCTACGACGTCATGAATTCGAAGCATATCCGGGGTGATTTGAACCTGGCCTGGCCAACCGCCGAGATCGCTGTCATGGGACCGAAGGGGGCGGTGGAAATCCTGTTCCGCCGGGAGATCGCGGCCTCCGAGGAGCCGGAGGTGGTGACGGACGCGAAGATGGAGGAGTACCGTCAGCTATTCGCCCACCCCTACATCGCGGCAGCGAGGGGATTCGTGGACGACGTGATCGACCCCAGGGAAACCCGGCCGCGACTCATCAACGCGCTGGACATGCTCCAGAACAAGCGCGACTCGAACCCGATCAAGAAGCACGGGAACATCCCCCTCTAGTGTGCCGTCGGGACCAACCGACGAAAGGCGGGTAGATCTTCCTGAGAGGGAGAGCCATCCGAGGCGCGCTGCCCTCGCCCGGAGGGTCGTCGAATCCACATGCCCCGGAGCTTCCCCTGAACCGCCGAACGGACATGGTTCGCTGCGTCTACTGTGGGGAACAACTAGATGTTCTCGTGCCGGATGACCGGCGTGTCGCCGGACGCTGGGCATACGACCCGTGGAAAGGGAGACTCTGGCGGATCTGCTCCCGTTGCGCCCGCTGGAGCCCGGTTCCCATGGAGCTGCGGTGGGAGGTGCTGGAAACTTGTGAGAACCTCGCGCGTGCCCGGGGTCGGGTGGCCGTTGCGTCTGCGAATCTGGCCCTAATTCGGGTTCCTGGCGGTGAGTTGGTGCGGGTGAGCAGACCGCCCCGTCTGGAGTTCGTCGGCTGGCGTTACGGCGCTCGAATCAAGTGGTCCGGTTTCCGTTCCGGTCGAAGGGGCTTCTGGGGGCGGTTCCTTTCCAGGTTGCCTGATCCCCCCGTAGGCGGATATGACGTGTACGGGATAGGACCCGGCCCGGTGCCGCGGCCCTGGGTCGCATCGCCCTTTCTTCATCGGGGCTATGCACTGACGGCAGCGTTTACCGCGGTTCCGTTCGCGTCGTCCTGCCCCTCCTGTGGGCGACTGATGCCTCTCCACCCGTGGGACTTCCAGACGGTCGCCTTCCAGCGCGTGGAGCGGCAGGTGACGGCGATGGCTCGATGCGCCCTTTGTTCGAGCGTGGTCCCTCTGCCGATGAAGTCCGCTCGCCCGGCCCTCCGCCTGGGTCTAAGCATCGTGTCTCCGGGCGACACGGTGCGACGTCACGCGGAGGACGCCGCCCGGGAAATCGACTCCGTGGGAGGATCTGGGACTCTCCTGGATCGACTGGCCCGGGAAGGTGCCGCTCTCGGAGAGCTGTCGACGCTGCAGATCATTGCCCTGGGAATCGCCCTCGACGAGGAAGCGGAGGTGGAGGCGCTGGAGTCGAGCTGGAGATCCGCCGAAGAGATCGCCGCCATCATGGATGGCGAGCTCACCGAAATCCCGGGCTTCGAGACGTTCCGGCGGCGGGTGCTCGGCGCGTAGGCGCTACCAGAGCGGAAACAAGCGGCAACGCTGGAGGCTAGAACCCGCATCCTACTGGGTGAGCACCAACAAGAGACCCCAGCGATCCAACCGCGCTGGACCCCACGAAATCATCTGGAGAGGGTGTGATGGAGAAGACAGGATCGAAGCCGCAAGCCCCGCACACTGCAGACCGTTTGGCCGGTCCCTGGTGGGGCCGGGTCGCGCAGGGCGTGGCAATGACCGCGGTGGTGCTGCTCACATCGGGGGCCCTGGTCGGGCAGGAAAAGGAGCAGGAGAGCCGGTGCGTCTGCGTGGGGCCCGGAGCCGGGACCATGGTGTGGTCAGAGCTTCCGCACTTCCAGTCCTTCCAGTTCTTCGGGCGCAGGGGGCGGCTGGGCGTCTACATCGACGCGTCACAGGAGGAGGAGCTCAACGGCGTCGGCGCCCGCGTCACCGGAGTGGAGCCCGGAGGACCCGCCGACGAGGCCGGGATTAAGGAGGGTGACGTCATCCTGGAGGTGGACGGGAAGAGCCTGCTGGACCCTCTGGATGACCTGGAGGTGGAGGAAGGCCTCGATCTCGACGAGTCCATTCCGGTGCAGCGACTGATCTACATCGCACGGAACCTGGAGCCGGGAGAAGCTGTGGAAGTGCGCTACCGTCGAGACGGCGAGGTGCACACCGCGTCCCTTGAGGCGGGAGAAGGGACCGGCGGCATCTTCATCGGCGGGTTGGACGAGTTCGAAGACTTTCCGGCGATTCACTTCCGCCGCCAGCTGGACGAGGAGGAGAGAGCGCGGCTCGAGGAGCGCATGGAAGAGGCTCGTGAGCGGCTAGAGGTGCTTCAGGAGCTCCGGGGCGAGGAGGCCCTCGAGCACCAAGAAGAGGCCATGAAGCACCACGAAGAGGCCATGAGACGCTACGAAGAGGCCATGGAACGAGCCGGCGAAGTCGGAGAGCGTCTCCGACTCCGCATCGAACGCTCTCCCGAGCTGAACATCGTGGTTCCACGCGTGGAGGGTTCCATCGCGGAGCCGATCCGGATCCTCTGGGGAGGCGGTCTCTCCCTCATCTCGCTCAATCCCGGATTGGGCGAGTATTTCGGGACGGACGAGGGCGTACTGGTTACCGACGCGGAACAGGAAAGCAGTCTGGGTCTGCGGGCTGGTGACGTGATCCTGGCGATCGGCGGACGACAGGTAAGGAGTCCGTCCCAGGCGCGGAAGATCCTCCGATCATACGAGGAAGGCGAGGAGGTCGAGTTCCGCGTCGTGCGCCAGCAGACGGAACAGACGATCCGGGGGACCTTCGACTGATTCCCTCTGCCACATCGGTGTGTGACCATCGGGGGTGGGGCCCTGGCCCCACCCCTTCTTGTTAGATGGACTCACCGCCTCTCTCGGCGGAGCCACGCGCTCGGGCTGGCACCGCTCCAGGGAGCACACACACGTCCTCCCTGCGGTCGGACAAGGATGCTCCGTCAGCCTTGCTCGCGACAGCCCCGTTCGCCACACTTCCAACCTCGGAAGACGGCCGGAGTACCGCTCCTTTTCCCACTGCATGAAGGGATCCGTTCTATCGTGATTCGGTCGCTGCTCGTAGCCAATCGAGGCGAGATCGCCGTCCGGATCATTCGAGCTTGCCGCGAGCTGGAGATCCGTTCGGTGGCCGTCTATTCGGAGGCCGACCGTCTCTCCCCCCACGTGCTTGACGCGGACGAAGCCTACTGCGTGGGTGCGTCCCCGTCGTCCGACAGCTACCTGAGAATCGACCGGATTCTGGAAGTGGCCCGGACGTCGGGCGCCGAGGCGATCCACCCCGGATACGGGTTCCTCGCGGAGCGCGAGCCCTTCGCCAGGGCCGTGGAAGGCGCGGGCCTGGTGTTCGTCGGCCCGAGCGCGGCCACCATCCAGGCGATGGGGGACAAGACCGAAGCCCGGCGCCGCATGCGGGAGGCCGACGTGCCCATCGTTCCGGGAATCGTGGAACCAGTGGCCGACGCGGAGGAGGCGCTGCGAGCCGCCGTAGACATCGGCTTTCCGATCTTGCTGAAGGCATCGGCCGGCGGCGGTGGCAAGGGGATGCGCGTGGTCGAGACGTCCGCCGGGTTGGAGCGTGCGTTTGGGGCAGCCGCCCGGGAAGCACAGGCGGCCTTCGGCGACGGCTCGCTCTACTTGGAGAAGTTCCTGGACCGACCGCGACACATCGAGTTCCAGATCCTGGGCGACGCCTTCGGCAACATCGTGCACCTGGGAGAGCGGGAGTGTTCCATTCAGCGCCGTCACCAGAAGCTGATCGAGGAATCCCCCTCTCCGGTGCTCTCTCCAGAGCTGCGAGGAGACATGGGCCGGGTGGCAGTGCGGGCGGCCCGGGCCGTCGACTACCGGGGCGCGGGGACCGTGGAGTTCCTCTTTCAGGATGGAGAGTTCTACTTCCTGGAGATGAACACCCGCTTGCAGGTAGAGCATCCGGTCACGGAGCTCGTAACGGGTCTGGATCTCGTCGAATGGCAGATCCGGATCGCGTCGGGCGAGCGCCTGACTCTATCCCAGGACGATGTGGTCATGGACGGCCACGCCCTCGAGTGCCGCATCACGAGCGAGGATCCGTTCAGAGGGTTTCTCCCCTCCACTGGGGAGGTGCAGCTCCTGCATCTTCCCGCGGGTCCCGGCGTCCGGTGGGACGGAGGGATCATCGAAGGCTATGTAGTGGGGCTGCATTACGACCCCCTTCTGGCAAAGCTCATCGTTCACGCCTCCACGCGGGATGCCGCGATTCGGCGAATGGCTCGGGCTCTGGACGAGCTGGTGATCGCTGGCGTGGCGACCAGCGCGGCGTTCCATCGCCGCGTGATGGACGACCCGGACTTCCGAGCCGGAGCCCTCCACATCCGCTACCTCGACGACCACCCACACCTCCTGAACGATCCCATGGAGAACAACGTCGTTCGCACTGCCGCCGTGGCGGCGGCCCTGTTGGAGGACGAGGACCGGCGCACTCACCAGACGCCCCGGCTCCCGGCGGATGGCCGCCCGAGGTTCTCCGCGTGGCGAAGCTCGGGATGGCCGTGGAGGACCGGCCGCTGAGCGACCAAGGGGTCTCGGCCCCTCCTTCCGTGGAGGTGGAGATCGGCTCCATCGCGGTGGGGGGTGAGGGTGTGGGGCGGCTCGCGGACGGTCGGGTGGTGTTCGTCCACCGCACGGCGCCAGGCGACCGTGTCCGGGTTCGCATTCAGCAGTCCAAGAAGCGGTGGTCCCGCGGGCGTCTCGAGGCTCTCATCGTGCCGGGTCCAGGGCGTCGCGAAGCCCCCTGCCCTCACTATGCACGCTGCGGTGGATGCTCCCTGCAGCACCTGAGCTATCCGCTTCAACTGAACGCAAAGAGGCGCATGGTGATGGACGCCCTGGAGCGAATCGGTGGAGCGGAGGTGGAATCTGTGGAGATCGAGCCGTCCCCTCTGGAGTTCCGATACCGGGACCGGGTTTCCTTCAGCGTGCGCCGGCTCGGCTCGGGCGCGGTGGTGGCGGGTTTCCGCGAGCTCGGACGCCCGGGCCGGATCGTCGACTGCGGCCGCGAGTGCCTCCTTCCGGACGAGTCGTTGGCCCGGGTGTGGGACGACCTGAGGGGATCGTGGGGCGGCAAGGCCTGCCTTCTTCCTGAGGGAGACCGGCTGCGCCTGACCTTGCGGAAAGCGCGGGAGGGAGCGGTGCTTCTCGTGAGCGGGGGGGGGGAGGATCCCAAGGGAAAAGAGAGACTGCTGGCTGGGGATGCCGAGGTGGAGGACGAGTGGCTCGGAGAGAGGTTCCCTTTCGCTGTGAGGGCGTTCCTCCAGGTAAACCGCGGTGGGGCGGAGCGACTCTATGACAGCGTCGTGGATGAGCTGGGGCCCGTGGCCGGTCTTCGGGTGATCGACGCCTACTGCGGCGTGGGGCTCCTCGGAAGGCGCCTGGCGCGGGCGGGGGCCGCGGTCGTCGGAATCGAGCGGGATGCGGTTGCAGTCGTTGCGGGAGGCGCCGAGGCTCCTCCGGGGCTCTCTTTCGAGGTAGGTGCGGTGGAGGACCACCTGGCTTCCGTGCTGCCGGCCGATCGCGTGATCGTGAATCCGCCCCGCCTCGGCCTGCATGCTTCGGTTTCGGAGCTGCTCGCGAAGGCCAGGGTTCCAATGATCGTCTATGTGAGCTGCGATCCCGCGACCCTTGCGCGAGATGCGCGGCGCCTTGCCGAGGGCTATCGCCTCGTGAGAATGCGGTCTTTCGATCTCTTCCCGCAGACGGCCCACGTCGAGACCGTGGCCGTGTTCCACCGTCACCCGGAAGGTGAGTGATGCGGTACTTTGTCGGTATCGGAGAACAGACCGTGCAGGTGGACGTCGAACCCGACGGGCTCTACGTGGACGGGGAGAGGGTCGAGGCTGACCTCGACGCGATTCGCGGCACGGATATCAAGACCCTGCTGCTGGACGGCGCCTCCTACAGAATCGCCGCACAGAGACGATCCTCCGGTTGGTGGGGCCTTCATCTGCGTGGAAGGAGCCTGGAAGCCGAGGTGATCGACGAACGCACGCGCGCTATCCGGGAGATGAGCGGCGCGGCGGCGGGCCCCGCTGGTCCCCGGCCGGTCCGGGCTCCGATGCCGGGACTGGTCGTGCGAGTGGAGGTGGCGGAGGGGGAGGAGGTAGAGGCGGGGCAGGGGCTCGTCATCGTGGAAGCCATGAAGATGGAGAACGAGTTGACGGCCGAAGCCGGTGGCAGGGTGGGGACGGTCCACGTCACCCCCGGGCAGGCTGTGGAAAAGGACCAGATCCTCCTGGACTTCCTTCCACCCGAGCGGGGCTAGTCGAGGGGAGCCAGCGTATGGAGGGCGGACTATGACGGACGATCCGGCCGGGACCCAGGAAGGATCCGGCAGACCGGTGACCACCGACAGTGGGATCCCGGTCGAGAGGGTGTATTCTCACGACCCGGACCGGGTTGAAACGGAAGCGGACCTGGGGGAACCGGGGTCCTTTCCCTTCACGCGGGGCATCCACCCCACCATGTATCGGGGGCGCCTCTGGACCATGCGCCAGTACGCCGGGTTCGGCACGGCAGAAGAGACCAACCGCCGGTACCACTACCTGCTGGAGCGCGGTCAGACGGGGCTCTCCGTCGCTTTCGATCTGCCCTCCCAGATGGGGTACGACTCCAGCCATCCCGTGGCGCAAGGCGAGGTGGGGCGCGTCGGGGTGGCCATCGATTCCCTGGAGGACATGCGCGCCCTCTTCCGAGGAATCGATCTCGGGAGGGTTTCCACCTCCATGACCATCAACTCCACGGCGGCGATCCTCCTCGCCCTGTACATCGCGGTGGCCGACGAGCAGGGCGTGCCCCGGAGCCGGCTTGCGGGAACGGTCCAGAACGACATCCTAAAGGAATATGTCGCCCGGGGTACGTATATCTTCCCCGTGGAGCCGAGCCTCCGTCTCATCGCGAACGTGATATCGTTCTGCGCGGCGGAAGTACCCCGGTGGAATACGGTGTCGATCTCGGGATACCACATGCGAGAGGCCGGTGCGACGGCTCCTCAGGAGTTGGCGTTCACCTTCGCGAATGGGCTCGAATACGTGGATCGGGCTCTTGACAGCGGCATACCTCTGGAGCATTTCGCTCCTCGGCTCTCCTTCTTCTTCGCCGCACACAACGACTTCTTTGAAGAAGCGGCAAAGTTCCGGGCGGCGAGACGGTTGTGGGCCCGCCTCATGAGGGAGCGGTACGGCGCCTCGGATCGGGCATGCCGCCTACGCTTCCACACACAAACCGGTGGCTCCACCCTCACGGCGCAGCAGCCCCTCAACAACGTGGTTCGCGTGACCGTTCAGGCCCTGGCGGCGGTACTGGGTGGAACTCAGTCCCTCCACACGAACAGCTACGACGAGGCTCTGGCGCTGCCGTCCGAGGAAGGGGCACGGATCGCGTTACGGACACAACAGATCCTCGCCAGCGAGTCTGGCGTTGCCTGGACGGTGGATCCCCTGGCAGGAAGCTACTTCGTGGAGGAACTCACGAATCAGATTGAGTGGCGAGCCCGCCGTTACCTGGAAGCCATCGATGAGCGGGGGGGGGCTGCGCGGGCCGTAGACTACATGAAGGAGGAGATCCACCGGGCCGCGTACGCACACCAGATGGCGATAGAAGCAGGCGAACGACTCGTAGTGGGAGTCAACGTCCAGCTGGAGGAGGGGACACCGATGGATGTCCCTCAGCCGGATTTTGGAGAGTTGGAGCGACATCAGAAGGAGAAGCTCGCCGAGCTCAGATCGCGCCGGGATTCGCCGGCGGTGAGGCGGGCCCTGGGATCGGTGCGGGCCGCGGCGAAGGGCGACGAGAACCTGACGCCACCGATCATCGAAGCGGTCAAGTCTCTGGCCACCCTCGGGGAAATCAGCGACACCCTGCGGGAGGTGTGGGGGACCTACACCTCGTCCTCGTAGGGGGGCTATCTTTCTGAGTTACCCATTCGGGGTGCGTCCTGAGACACCACGAGGAGAGTATGCCGACCTACGAGTACCGTTGTCCCGAGGGACACCACTTCGAGCGCTTTCAGAAGATCACCGAGCCTCCGGAGGCCGAGTGCCCGGTCTGTGGCGCCACCGCCGAGCGTCTCCTGTCGGCCGGCGCGGGTCTTCTGTTCAAAGGAGAGGGCTTCTACATCACCGACTACCGCAGCAAGCAGTACCGGGAGAGGGCCGCCACCGAGTCGAAGAGCGCGGAGGGGGACGGGGGCAAGGCCAAGGACGTAGGCTCGGGCGAGGCCAAGGGCGGAGAATCGGGGAAGGCCAAGGAGGGCGGCTCCGGACCCCAGGACAGCAAGCCTGGGGCATCGGCTGGGGACGGCTGAGCCAGGAATGAGTCACGATACCGTCCGGGCGGCCCTGACGGAGGCCCTTCGGCAGATGGGCTTGGAGTCCGTCGATGTCCACCTGGAGCGTCCGAGAGACTCCTCACACGGCGACCTGGCCACGAACGTGGCTCTGACCCTGGCGTCGCGGCTGGGGAGAGCTCCGCGGAGCATCGCAGAAGAGCTTGTGAGCCACCTCTCTCTGGAGGGCTCGGGAATAGAATCAGTGGAGGTCGCTGGGCCGGGCTTCCTGAACTTCTCGCTCTCCACCGGTGAGGTCGCGTCGGTCCTGGAATCGATCCTCCGCAGGGACCGCTCGTACGGACGGTGCGATGGGGGCGCCGGACGTGCAATCATGGTGGAATTCGTGTCCGCCAATCCCACGGGACCTCTCCACCTCGGTCACGGCCGCCAGGCGGCACTGGGAGATGCGGTCTCCTCGCTATTGGAGTGGACCGGTTGGAAGGTCCAGCGGGAGTTCTACTACAACGACGCAGGTAGGCAGATCGAGCGCCTGGCCCGCAGCGTGCGAGCGCGGTACCACCAGCACTTCGGGAAGGATGAGCCGATCCCCGAGGACGGGTACCACGGAGAGTACGTCGCGGAGATCGCGGCCGGCCTGGCCGGGGAATACGGCGAGGGGCTTCTGGACGATCGGGGTCCCGAGGCACTGGACGCGATGCGCCGGTATGCAGTTCGCGTCCTGCGCGGCGAACAGGACCGGGACCTGACGCGCTTCCGGGTGCGCTTCGACGAGTACTACCTTGAGTCCTCGCTCTACGAGGACGGTCGCGTGGATCAGACCGTCCTCGAGCTGCGCAAAACGGGACTTGTGTACGAGAAGGACGGAGCCGTCTGGCTCCGGACGACCCGGTTCGGCGACCAGAAGGACCGGGTCATGCTCAAGTGGGACGGGTCTCCCACCTATTTCCTGCCGGATGTGGCCTATCACGTCACCAAGTGGGAGCGGGGGTTCCGCCACGCCATCAACGTCCAGGGCTCGGACCACCACGGGACCGTCTCCAGGGTCCGTGCGGGGCTGCAGGCCCTGGGGCTGCCCGAAGGCTATCCCGAGTACGTCCTCCACCAGATGGTTCGGGTTGTGCGGGAAGGACGGGAGGTGAAGCTCTCGAAGAGGGCGGGATCCTACCTGACGCTCCAGGAGCTCCTGGATGAAGCCGGCGTCGACGTTGTTCGGTACTTCTTCCTGATGCGCAAGGCCGAAGGGGAGCTGCTCTTCGACCTCGACCTCGCCCTCGAGCAGTCGGAAAAGAACCCGGTCTTCAAGAGTCAGTACGCCCATGCCCGCATGTGCAGCATCTTCCGCAAGGCAGGCATCGACATGGAAGAGATGACGGGTGAAGGGGTGGACCTGACACTTCTGGACACCCCTGCCGAGCGGGATCTGATCCAGCGACTCGGGGCGTTCCCGGAGCTGGTGGAGAAGGCTGCGGAGCTCAGGTCGCCCCACTTGCTCTGCGACTATCTGGAGCAGACCGCGGGGGCGGTGAATTCCTGGTACCACTCGGGCAACCCCGCACGGAATCCGGAGCTGGCGGTCCTCATCCCCGATCCTCGGCTGCGCGGGGCTCGCCTCGTACTGGCGCGGGCGATTCGAATCGTGCTTCGAAACGCACTGGGGATCCTGGGTATCTCCGCCCCTCTGCGGATGGAGCGGGCGGAGGCGGAGTCCGGGGAGGACTCCTGAGAGGGTTCTCCAGGAGAAGAACGACAAGGAGTGGGCGCACTGCGATGCGCGAAAACGAGCGACTCAGCTACCGAGCTGCCGGAGTCGATCTGGAGGCAGCCGAACGAGCCAAGGCGGGGATCAAGGAGCTCGTGGCGGCAACACGGGACCAGCACACGCTCTCGGAGCTCGGCCTGTTCGGTGGGCTGTACGCCGTGCCGGACGATGTCGAGAGGCCCGTCCTGGTGTCCAGTGCCGACGGAGTGGGAACCAAGCTCAAGGTGGCGGTTCTCGCCGGGCGTCACCATACCGTGGGCGTCGATCTCGTGAACCACTGCGTGAACGACATCCTGGTGCAGGGGGCTCGTCCTCTGTTCTTCCTCGACTACCTGGCCACGGGCGTCCTGGACGAGGGGGTCGTGTCGGAGGTTGTTCGCGGGGTGGCGCTGGCCTGCAGGGAGAACCACTGCGCGCTGCTCGGTGGAGAGACGGCCGAGATGCCGGACTTCTATTCCCCCGGAGAGTACGACCTGGCGGGATTCATCGTGGGCCTGGTCGGGCGCGCTCGAATCCTGGACGGCTCCCGTATTCAGCAAGGAGACGTGTTGGTGGGTCTGGCCGCTTCGGGTCTACACACCAACGGCTACACCCTGGCGCGCCGCATCGTCTTCCAGCGCCTGGCGCTCGATGTCGGCGACCCCTTCCCGGGGGAGGACCGTTCGGTGGCGGATGTCCTCCTGGAGCCGCACCGTAGCTATCTGCGGTCTCTCTGGCCACTTCTGGAGCAGGATCGGATCCATGGGCTGGCGCACATCACCGGCGGAGGCATCCCCGGAAACCTTCCCCGCGTTCTTCCGGACGGGCTGGGTGCCGTGATCGATCGCACCAGCTGGGAGGTTCCCGGGGTATTCGAGGTACTCCGGGAGGCTGGGCGGGTCCACTTGCAGGAGATGTTCCGGGTGTTCAACATGGGTGTGGGCATGATCGTGGCGGTGGCGCCTGGGGATGCGGAGGACGTGGTGCGCTCCCTCAAGGAGACCGGTGAGCGGGCCTGGGTCATGGGTTGGGTGGCCCCCGGCAGCGAGGTCCGGTTCAACGGATGAGGTCTCCCGGCGCCCTAGTACCCGTGCTGCTCTCACTGGCCGCTCTGGGCCACGGGAGCTCGCTGGGGGCGCAGGAGCTTCAGGGGCTGGCGGTGGAGTGTGCGAGAGAACGGCCAGACCTCCTTCTCCGGTGTCAGGACCTGGCTGTGGCCGTTCGCGCCCATCAGACCGGCCTGGGGCTGGTCGCGACGGGAGGCGCGGTTGTTCCGGGCAATGCCAGCACGCTAGGACGCCGTGTCGGTCGGACGCCTCGAGTGGCCCTGAGCACCCGCTTGGGCCTCGCTGCCATGAACGTACCCGACGTTCTGGGCGGCGTGGAGGTTCCGGCTTCCGAAGAATCCTTCTACGTGAACACCGCCCAGATAGGCCTGGCGGTAGGGGTCCTGGACGGATTCTCCCTCGTCCCCACCCTGGGCGGCATCTTGGCCCTGGACCTTTTCGCCGATGCCGATTTCCTCTTCCTGCCGGGGTCCGAGGGATACGTGCGCAACGTGGGCGCCTGGGGCGTCGGGGGCCGCCTGGGGATTCTGCGGGAGTCCTTCACCGCTCCGGGCATCACGGTATCGGTGGCATGGCGCAACCTGGATCGTGTTCAGATCGGCGAGCTCGCGGAGCGGGACCCCTTCGAGATGGATCTCTGCCTATCCGCCCGGTCGCTGCGAATCGTGGCGGGAAAGGACCTGTTCGGCCTGGGTCTCCTGGCCGGGCTGGGGTGGGATCGCTACGTCAGCGATGTGTCGCTGGAGCTCGCTCCCGCCCCCTCCCCATCCGGTGAGGGAACCGCTGCCGGGGACGTGACGCGGGCCCGGGACCTGGGCACGACCCGTCGGCTGCTCTTCGGTGGCGCATCGATGACGTTTCTCGTAATACAGATCTCAGCCGAGGTGGGTTGGGGCGAGGGATTCGGTGATCTTCCGGGTCGCGAAAGCGGGGGTTTCGATCCCGAAGACTCCACGTTTTTCGGGGGTGTCGCGGCCCGCATCACCTTCTGAATCGGGCATGTCGGGGAACCTGATCTGTTCCGGATACGGGGTCGTGGCGGGGACCACGTCCGAGGACCTCCGCTTTCTCGCTCGAGCGCAGGAATTGGCGGAGCTTGGATGGGGGCGCGTGCATCCGAATCCCATGGTGGGGTGTGTGATCGTCGCGCAGGGAGAGGTGGTGGGTGAGGGTGCCCACGAGGAGTTCGGTGGCTCACACGCCGAGGTGCATGCGCTGCGGGTGGCGGGCGATCGTGCCCGGGATGCCACCGCGTACGTGACCCTGGAGCCGTGCAACCATTTCGGGCTCACGCCGCCCTGCACGGAAGCTCTCATCGTGGCCGGCGTCCGGCGGGTGGTGTACGGAGGCCCCGACCCGGGAGAGGTTTCCGGAGGAGGAGCGGACGCGCTGGCGAGGGCGGGCCTCGAGGTCACGGGACCGGTCTATGCGCCGGTTCTGGCACGTGCTCTCAATCCTGCATTCCATCACGCGGCGGAGACGGCAACGCCGTTCGTCGCCATCAAGCTCGCCATGACGCTGGACGCCCGGCTCTCGGCCGGGGAGGGAGTCCGCACTCGCATTTCCGGGCCC
>JBDHKE010000189.1:0-4502 GCA_039586555.1 Gemmatimonadota bacterium
GGAATCGATCGAAATACGAATGCGAGCGTACCGCGTTGCTGGTACACGTTGGTACGGAATCGGCCGACACCTGGCACGCCGATGGCGAAGTCTGCTTCCTTCAACTCGGCGAATTCCTTCACCTGGCGCGACGTCATGATCTGTTCCGCCAGCCCCTTGAGGCTGTCTGGCGTCAACGGATCCTGTTTCAGCGCCAGCAGCTCGCCGGCCACACGGATGGTCGGCGGCTGTCCCACCTTGAGATGTAGGTCAGACCCGTTCCTCGTGACCATTTCCGTAATGGCCTTCTTGAAATCGAACGTCCCTTTTCTCGCCTCAGCCATGGGTATCCACCCTGAATAGCACTTGTCCGAATTCCACGGGCTGGGAGTCTTCGACCAGCCGCTCCACAATGACCCCGGACACTTCGGAGTCCAGTGGATTCATGATTTTCATCGCTTCGATGATACACAACGTCTGCCCGGAACTGATCCGACTCCCGACACGCACATACGGCTCTGCGCCGGGCTCCGGCTGAGCATAAAACGTACCGACCATAGGTGATTTGATTTCGGTGAGCTCTCGCTCGACCGCCGGTTCCGCCGCGGCCCCACCTTCGACCGGCGCAGCCTGTTCGGACGCCTGCGACGCGGGCGCTACCAGGCCGGGATTATGACCGGCCGGCGGGGCAACGTGATAGGTGACCGGGCCTCCAGCCGCTCCGGCACCGCTTTTTGAGATTCGAATCGACGTGCCGCGCTTCTGAATCTCAATCGTGTCTGCTACTGAGCGTTCGAGAATCTGGAGTAATTTCTCGATATATTCGAGATCAATCATACGCGTGTCAGATATTTGTCTTCCCGCCTATCCACCCGAACCACCTCCCCCTGTTCAATGAATAATGGCACCTGGACCACCGCCCCGGTTTCCAGCTTTGCGGGCTTCGTGCCGCCAGACGCCGTGTCACCTCGAATGCCAGGATCTGTCTCAACCACCTCGAGCTCGACAAAGAAAGGAAGCTCTAGCGTGAGGACGCGTCCGTCATGGACCAGTCCCTGGCACTCCATGCCTTCCTTGAGATACTTGAGCTGATCTTCTCCAATAACTTCCGCGTTGAGCGGAATGTCCTCGTAGGTCTCCATGTCCATGACGTGATAGAGATGACCATCATGGTAGGAGTATTGCACGGGCCGTCGCTCCAGCCGCACTTCGTTGACCCGTTCGCCCGCGTTCCACGTCTTCTCAACCACCGCACCCGTCAACACATTCTTGAGCTTGCTGCGCACGAACGCACCACCCTTGCCCGGCTTCACGTGCTGGAAATACACAATCTGGTGCAACTGCCCTTCGATTTCGAGCACCAGTCCGTTTCTAAAATCTGCTGTTGTTGCCATAACGTCCTGTTTGCAGTGTAACAGAAAAACCGGTCGAAGGCTTCGGCGGAGGAGGGTCCGTTTCGGGCTCGACTCCGATACCGCCACCACCCCACCCACCTGGGAGTCGCCCTTCAACGGACCCTCCTCCACCTCGCCAGTCCATTTACAGCGATCGACCGGACGCCGATGTGGTTGCCATGCCTCCCGACGCGGGGGACAGGCTAAGGGCGAAGCGTCCCTCGCGCCTACCCTCCGCCACCATCCCATCAGCGTCCATCTGTTCCCTTTCAGCGTGATCCGCGGCCCTAGATCAATTCCCTCAGTTCCGTGGCACCATCCGAGAGCAATGACGCGCCCTCAGCCGTGACGTGTACGTCGTCCTCGATCCGCACTCCCCCCCAACCCGGGAGATAGACGCCCGGCTCCACTGTCACCACTGCGCCGTCCGGCAAAGCCTCCTTGTTGTGCCGACTGAGGCTCGGCCCCTCATGCACCTCCAATCCCAACCCGTGCCCCAGAGAATGGCCAAAAGCGTCGCCAAAACCACGAGCCTCGATCACCGACCGCGCAAGGGCGTCGGCATCGCGCCCGATCACTCCCGCCTGCAGGCGGTCGAGGACTCGCTGTTGGGCTTCCTGCACCAGGGAATACACGGTTCGCTGGCGTTCACTTGCCGCCCGACCCACCACCACCGTCCGCGTGATGTCGGCGCAGTATCCATCGACCTGGGCACCAAAGTCAAGCAGGAGCAGCTCTCCCACCTCAATCACCCGCTCCGTGGTTTGGGCGTGGGGCAACGCGCTGCGTGGTCCCGATGCCACAATCGTGGGAAACGGGTGCCACTCGCTGCCACGGCACCTCAGCTCCGTCTCCAACACGGCAGCCACGTCCCTCTCCCGCTGCCCTGCCCTGATCCCGTTGCTCAGGGTGGCATCTAAAGCCTCCCCAGCCAGCTCCGCCGCGGCACGTATGGCCGCTACCTCAGTAGGATCCTTCCGGGCTCGCAACCGCTCCACCAAATCTGTGTGCGGCTGCAACTCGAAGCGGCCCTCCGAGCTCTCCGCCAGTCGATCCGCCTCCCGTACACTGAGGACCTGGGCTTCGTACCCCACCGCCGCCAAGCCCGGGTATGCTCCCAAGACCTGCACCACCCGGCCCCACACGGAACCCTGGACGATCTCAATCCGGGCAAACGCCCCAACCTCGTATTCCGCTTGTTCCCGATAGCGAAAATCAGAGAAAAGGACGACCTCGCCACTACGCACCAGAGCAACTCCGGCCGAACCGGTGAAGCCCGTGAGGTATCGGATGTTCGGAACGTGAGTGACCAGGAGGGCATCGAGGCCTTTCTCCCCCATGGCCTCCTGTAGTCTCGCCCGTCGGGCCGCCAGATGGTCAGGCGTCACGGCTTCTGAGATGGGACACCAGTGCGTCGAGGGCGAAAAGGTACCCCGATGCCCCAAATCCCGCGATCACTCCGACAGCAAGATCCGCAAGCAGTGATCGACGGCGCTCGGGCTCACGGCCAAAGATGTTGGAGAGATGAACCTCGACGAACGGAATCTGTACGGCGAGGAAAGCATCGCGGATGGCAAATGACGTGTGCGTAAAGGCGGCCGCGTTCACAATGGCACCGTCGGCACGACCAGCCAACTCTTGCACGAGCTCAACGAAGCCACCCTCACTGTTGGTCTGGTGCCAATCCAGTTCGACTCCCGCCTCGTCCGCTCGCGACCGCACGGTGCGCTCGAGGTCCTCCAGGCTATCCCGCCCGTACAAGTGGGGTTCTCGGGTACCTAGGAGGTTGAGGTTGGGTCCGTTGAGGACTGCGATTCGCACCCTACGAGCGTTTAGGACTTCAGACCTTCGAGCCAGGTCTTAAAGTCGTCGCCTCCGCCGCTCTTCTCCGGCTCATCCGGCCCACTCGGCTCTGCCGATTGTGGGGTGCCAGGGCGCTCGCCACCGAAGAACTCGTCGAAGGAAATGCCCCCCTCTTGGGCCGGGCCGGTCTGGGCGGGCTCCTCGGCCGGCTGCTGGGAAGCGGCAGCCTGTGCGGGGGCGGGGGCGGGGGCGGGCGAAGGGGCCGCACCCTCCTGCACAGAAACCGCTGCGGGACGGGAGGCCAATACGTCGGCCAGGTAGTCCCGCGCCGACGTGCCTCCGGTCTCCTTTGCGGAGTAGCTACGCGCTGGAGCCGCTGCACCTTTTTCCTGCTGAGCGGCCATCACCTGGCCCTCTAGCTCCGCCATCCGAGATGCGAGGCCCTCATCACCCGGGTTTGCTGCCACTAGCTGACGGTATACCTCGAGGGCGTTCTCCAGCAGGCCCTGCTTCGCGTACACCTCAGCCATCGTTTCCGTAACCACCGGTTCAGGCTCTACCTGAGGTGGATGCTCGGCAGCTGGAGCTGGCTCCTCAGCCGGAGGGGCCGTCTGCGGCTCGATCCACACTGGCTCGTCTGGTACCTCGGGCTCAGCTGCCTCGGTTCCAGCCGCATCCCAGGCAGCCTCAGCGGCAGCTGGAGACGGGGCAGGAGGGGCAGCAGGGGCAGACGGGACAGGAGGGTCGAAGAGGGCGGTCGGCTCCAGCCCCTCCGGCATGATCAGCTCCGGCCCCTCAGTAGCGGACGGGGTCTCGGCGACCACCATCTCCTCAGTCGGACTGGGGCCCTCCTCGGCCGGCTCTGCGGCCAGATCTGGCGCTGGCGGGTCCATTCCCGCGCCGACGCCTGCGTCCGGCATCGGAGCAGCCTCGCTCGGGAGAGGGGCCTCCACTGGCACCTCCGGAACTGCCTCCACGGGCTCCACCAAGGGAAGCGCATCTTCCGCCGCCCGCTCCAGCTCCACGGGCTCCTGCCCGATGGTTGGGGCCGCCGAGTCGGAGCCTACACCCGGGAGCGGCAGATCCGGCAATTCGTTGAGCTCGAGCTCCAGCCCGTCCAAGGTTACCGGCTCGGCCTCGACCGTAGGTATGCTGCCCTCCACAAAGGCTGGCGCTGGTTCTTCAGGCATCTCTGGGGCCGGGGCAGCGGCAGGAGCTGGTGGCTCCAGTTCAACAGTAGGAGCCAGGCCCTCTGGTGGCTGTACTGGCTCTGCTGCGGGGGGCTCGGGAGGCTCCGGGGGGGCCTCAGGCTGGTCCGCAGAGTGG
>JBDHKE010000190.1:0-4493 GCA_039586555.1 Gemmatimonadota bacterium
CTCACCCTTCCGGAGGTTCTGGAGGACTGCCCGCTGAAGGGGGGAGAGCCGGTTGTTGCCAAGGTCCGTGAACTGACCGGTGTCGCGGTCGATCCAGCGGGAGGTGAGGCCCGTCGCTCCGGGCTTGAGAGCCTTCACCATCCGGGGGTCCATGTGCTTGACCGCGATGTCCCAGACGAAGGCCAGGTTGTAGCCAGCGCCGATCGGGATGGGGAGTCCCCCCTGCCGGATGTCGTACTCCTTTCGGAAGAGAGGACCCTCCTGCCAGCGGGGCGTCCACAGTTCCACCGTGAGCGTCGAGACGGGGATGGGCGGCGTCGGAGCGTTGAAGGTGATCGAGATGGGCACGCGAACCCGGAGGTCTCCGAAGGTCACAGCGGGGCGATGGACCCAGCCCCAGCCGACGATGTGAACGTGGAAGTCGTTCTCCGCCACGAGACGGGCAAGGACCTCCTGCTCGTCCTCCGACATGGGCGTGTAGACACTGTTGGGGTTGCCCCCGCCAAAGATGTTCTTCTCGCTCATCCGGGCCTCCTAGAACGACACGATGCCGGTAGCCGTCGCAGGACGAACCCAGCACGCTCGCGGCTTCCCTTTCTTTGTACCCAGGTAGAACTCCACCTCGGTCCCGATGACGGGAAGCCACCCGTCCATGGCCTCGGAGGCATGGAGGAAGGCCTGGCCGTCCGGGTAGGAGACGAAGCCCCACCCCTTGCGAGAGTCGAAGCTCTTGACCACGCCTCTCAATGGCTCCGGGGTGAGGAGTCGGCGCACGAGCCCTGCCCTCGGGCGCCGACCTGAATCCTCGGTCACGTTCTCGACCTCAACCGGCTCTCCGAGAACGGGCAGAGGTCCCCCCGACACCAGGCGATGGAAGTCCTGGGCGTGGAAGAACACCTCGTTCGACTCCGAACTGGCGGCAAAGCCGTACATCCCGGAGGACGAGAACATGGAGACCGACCAAGACAGGACGGATCAGCCCTTGCGGTCTTCGAGGGCCTCGATGGCCGTCTTTCGGTTCTTGTCCGCCTTCTCGGCTGCGATCAGGGCGTCCAGGTGGGCGTCGTGATCTCCGGTCTCCAGAGCCGCCTTCAGGCTGCTCACGGAGCCGTCCAGGAGGTGGAGCGGAGCCGGGTCGGGAGCCGGAGCGGGCTTCGGAGCAGCCGCCTTGGGAGCCGGTGCGGGCTTCGGAGCAGCCGCTTGGGCCGCGGCGACCTTCGGGTTGACCCGCTTCGGCCGAATGATGGGCTTCTTCGGCCGACGGCCTGACAGTACGTGGGGAACTCCTTTCGCCATGATGATCTCCTTACGAGGTGAGGGCAGGGGTCAGTCTAGTCCTTACCCCCGAGGTGACGTTTTCATGCTGAATAGCGTCAGCGAAGTCCTGGTCAGACCGAATCAGCGCCGAGGCTCGGGGGTTCAGGAGGATCAGGTCAGTCAGCCGCCCCTGGCTCACGGGGTCCAGGTCCGGGAAGAACCGGCAGAAGTCCGCACGCGCCCGCCGGGAGTGACGGAGGGCGTAGAGGATGAACTCGTCCTCCAGGAGAGCCGGGTTCCCCTCGTACTTCTGGGCCACGACGCGGCCGTCGGGAAGCTGGAGAAGGGTGGTAGGCCCACCCTTCAGGCCGTTGCGCCCACTGTTGTAGGTCCAGTATCCGAACGGGTTTGCGGCCACGAGTCCTCCCCTGGTGAAGGAGGATAGCGAATCTACCGATTCCGGCCCGGGAGGGACACTTGGGGGAGATCGCTGTGGGTCACTTCGTCCCGAAGCCGTCGGTCATCGAGAGGGGTTGAGTCGGACTCTCGGCCGTGCCCTTCGAGCCGGGCGAGGATCTTCTTCTTCTGGCGGCCCAGGTCGGAGATGTCCACCTCGGCCTCGGCAGCACGCTTCCGGAGAGCATCCAGGGAGGGGAGCTTGGACTTCTTCGGAGCCTCGACCGGCGCAGTGGTGCCCTTCTCCCCGTAGGTGATGTGGAGTACCGCCGACCCATCCATCCGGACCAAGATGGTGGAAGCTCCGCGACGCTTTTCCTGCTTCATCAGGAAGGAGGCGGTCGTCTGGATCAAGGCGTTTCCCTGGACCGCCTCGTTGGCCAGCCTCATGCACTCCGCCGCCTTCCGGACGAGGTCGCCCACCGTGGCGAGGCCTCCGTCGGGAAGCTGCACAGGAAGGTCCAGGATGGCTGCCTGAATCTCCTCGTCCAGGTTGACCTCGACGGGCTTCAGTTTTCGGGTCACGGGAACCTCCGTAGAGAGGATTACCCGTTAGGGGGCTAGTCGGACCCCCCTTTCCGTAAAAGGCGCCTCGGACTTTCCGCCCAGAGGGAAAGTTCAGCCCTCTTCTTCCTCGGGAAGCTCACGGCCGAAGGAGTCCCTGGCAGGGGGCACCTGAGAGCCGTCACCCTCCACCGGGGCCGGTGCATAGGCGCCGGGGGTCCAGCCCTCCTCGACCACCTGGCCGGGCATGTAGGTGGCCCGGCGACGGTAGCGAGAGGCGACTCGACGAGCCGAAGGTGTCTTGGGCATTGACGTTCTCCTGCCCCCCCAGAGGGATAGGGAGCCTACCGGACCGTTGCGTAGGTCTCTCTGGGGAGGCACTTCCGGCAGACCCAGAGGAGGTGGCCCCCGCCCCAGGTGACTTCGGCACCGAACTCCAGGTCGGCCTTGCACTTCCCGCACCGACCCCACTGGTTGTAGTGGCGCGCGTAGAGAGGCGCATCGATCTGGGGGCGCGGGAAGGGGAAGCGCACCCCTCCCGGAGGATCAAAGAGAGGCGACGGGAGCCAGGTCTCGTTGCGGCTCTCGGCCACCTGGAGGACGTTGCCGATGCGGGGGTCGAACTCGAACAGCCGAGGGGCGACCTGCTTCGGGAACCCCTCCAGCGCCTTCTTGAAGTGCAGCCCGATCACCTCGGGGACACTCGACATGTACATCTCGACCTCGGGGATCAGGAAGTCCACCACGACTTCCTGCCCCTCGACCCAGAAGCTCTTCTTCCCCCACAGGCGCTTGTGGGGCTCGACCCGAATCACGATGAGGACACGCCGAGCCCGGTCCGAGAAGCTCTGCGAAGTGTGAACCGTGACCCGAACTGGGTAGGGGTGACCCTCCTGATAGAGGTCACCCCACAGGGCAGGCGCCATCGCCGCCAACAGGTGCTGGTCGCTAGGGAAAGACTGGTCGGGCCGTGAGGGCATGGGGCCACACTACCCCACCCTCTGCCGGATGAGAGGCGGGCCAACCCGGATCAGGTCCTGGAGCCCGTTGCCGTGGACCTGGCTGACGCGAAGGTCGTGGGTGAGCGTCAAGAGGACGATGCCCTCCCTCCGACACCTCACGACCATCTCCTCGGAGTCCGATTCGAGGAAGAGGCTGTGCGGCGCCCCACGGCTCAGGTTCCACATCCGGACGACATCCATGTAGTCGTGGAGGTCCCACTCGGATTGCGGAATGCCGTGGAGCGCGATCTGGTAGCAGCGGCGCATCACTTGGCCTCGTGGACCTTCACCAGGAGGTCGATCACGTCCCACTTGGGGTAGCCGGTCAGGTGACGACCGTACTTGTCGAGCATCCCCATCGGGTTGACGAGGAGCTTCGCTTCCTTCTCGGTCAGGACGATGCCGTGAGCCCAGAGGTAGGCGCCGACCCAGCGCCAGCCGTCCTCGTGCCGCTTGTCCTCGGGCCAGCGCTCCGAGGGCGCGCTCCACATGAAGTTCCCTTCGAGGGCACGTCCCAGGTCCCAGAGGCGGGCGTAGGCTTTGCCCTTCTTCGCGAGGTCTGCCAACTCCTCCTTGCGAGCGTCTGCCCGGCGAGTCACCGCGTAGGAGTCGCTCATGCAGGCGCTCCAGTCGTGGTTCCGGATGGCGCGAGCGTAGTCCTTGAGTTCCATGGGGTCTCCAGTGCCTGCTAGGCAGGTCGTGGGGGGTTCATCTTCATTACGGTCGAGAGAGGGGGCCAGGAACCCCTAGAAGAACAGGTGAGCGACCTCCCGAAACGGGACAGGGTCGCCCAGCGACTCCCCCACCGCTGGGGGAAGGGGCTCTTCCCTCTCGGCTTCCCAAGCAGCCCGACGGGCAAGGCGAAGCGCCTTCGCCTCCTCCCGAGCCGCCTCGACTGCGCCGGGGCAGCAGTCCTCGCACATGGCAGAGCCGCTGACGGCGCAGAACCGACGACGCCCGCAGACATCGCACCGGGTCAGGGTCAGGCCCTCTCGAAGGTCAGTCCGCATCGAGCACCCCCGGACCGTGGGGCTCGGGGTCGGGCTCGACGTGCCCGCAGGGGCAGCCCTCCGAGTCGTAGGCCTCACCGCAACGGCCACACACGACAGGGGCCCACTTCCCCGTGCGGACCCAATCGTGAATATCGTGAGCCCACTCGTCACAAGGCTCGTACTCACGAGCCCCGCAGACACCGCACTCCTCGTGCTCGTCGTAGTCGGGGCCGCACGCGGGGCATCCCGCCGGGTTCGGCGCAAGGCCTCCGGCGTAGCCGCA
>JBDHKE010000076.1:0-40844 GCA_039586555.1 Gemmatimonadota bacterium
GCAGGGCAGCGCTACGCGGAGCCCGTATCCATGATCGACGTGCTCCCGACGCTTCTGGAGCTGGCCGGGCTCAACCCGTCCGAGGTGGCGCAGGGGCAGTCGCTGGCGCCCCTTCTACTGGGAACAGGAGCCTTGGGGCCGCGGCCCGTGATCTTCGATCAGCGAGGGGTGAGCCCGGGCACGAACCGGGAGGTGGATGCATTCCACATCGAGGTCGTGGACGGGCGATGGGGAGCCTCGCTGCTCGTTCCGGCGGAGCCGGGGGCCGAGCTGGAGCTGCCCGAAAGCCGCATTGCCGCTCTCCAGGTCTATGACGTGTGGAGGGACCCGAATGCGTTGAGCCCGATCAACGACGATCGACCCGACCTTGTGGAGAAGTACCGGGAGCTCCTGGAGGCACAATGGGCGGCGCACCGGGCGTTGGCGGAGCATGTGGGCCGTGGTGGCGGAGAGAGCGCGCTGACCCCCGAGCAGCTCGAGACGCTGCGATCGCTGGGGTACATCCGGTGAGGGGGACCGGTGAGTGGGCAAGCCCCGCTGAGGATCGGGCCGAGATGGGCTGCGACCAGCGGGCATGGGCGGACGATCCGAAAGGAGTGGCACCGTGCCACGTTCGACCATTCCTCTCCTGAAGGCACGCTG
The DNA here is from genome assembly GCA_039586555.1 of Gemmatimonadota bacterium. GTDB lineage: Bacteria > Gemmatimonadota > Gemmatimonadetes > Longimicrobiales > Gaopeijiaceae > JBDHKE01. The sequence continues at coordinate 643 of JBDHKE010000076.1, forward strand.
GGTCTCCGGGTCATTCGGTCTGCTACTTCCGAGTGTGGCCTGCCTGGGCTGCACCGGGCCCGCGCCGCTGACCGCCGACATGCCTCTGCACCTCGAGGACCACCTCGACTCAGCAATCATCCAGGGGTCCGAGGTGCCGGCGGACCTGCCACGGCCCGTCGAGTGGCGATTCGACGAGCCGCAGCCGGACTGGCAGCCCGCCGACCCGATCTCGCCGCAAATGGCGGCGGTCAGGTCCGTCCGCTCTGAGGACGCTCTGCAACTGTCCTTGATCGCGGAGGCTCACGCCAACGGTACCCGTCTGGTGGGCAACATCTACGCAGCTCTGGCCGGCTGGACACTCGAAGACTGGGCGTACGTCGAGATCCGCGCCCGCACTCGAGATCGCATGGACCAGGTCGGGTTGAACTTCAACTATGACCAAGGGGACTCCGTGGGTGTGTTTCGCCTCACCAGGGGCGGCGATTGGGCTCCCCTCGTCACGGACGGCACGGTCCAGACGTACCGGATGTCGCTGGACTCACCCCGGATGGAGAGGTGGGAAGGGCCGTGGACCCACCTGGGGATCTGGTTTACCAGCCGGCCCGACGAGGAAGCAGCGACGCTCGACCTCTTGTCGGTTCGGGTGATTCCGCGTGAGGCCGAGTTCGCCGAAGATCGAACCGGAGTGAGGCCGGTGAGGAGCGGAGCGTTCGCGGGGTACGGCCCCCTACGCCGGGCCCTCTACCTTCACGCACCCGGCAGGATCGCCTTCCGGGTGAGGATCCCCGAGGCGGGAAGGCTGGACGCCGGTCTGGGTGTGCTTCGCGGCGATGCACCGGTGACGTTCGCGATCACCGCCACGCGCCAGGGTGGTGCGGTCGAGAGGGTGTTCGAGGAGACCTACGCGGGCCAGAAACACTGGGCACAACGCTCCGTGGATCTCTCACACCTGGCGGGGCAGACCGTGACTCTTGCGCTCGAGGCAGAGGCGCCCCGTTCCGGCACCGTAGCCCTCTGGGCCGCGCCAACCCTCAGCGGCTCGACCGCGACCGACAAGCCCAACATCATCTTCTACGTCATCGATGGAGCCGGGGCCGACTACATGAGCGTCTACGGCTACAACCGCCGCACGACCCCGAACCTCGAGCGCCTGGCCGCCGAGGGTGCCCTCTTCGAGCGGGCCTACAGCAACTCCAGCTGGACGCGACCCTCGACGGCCTCCTTCATGACCTCGCTGCAGCACAGTGTGCTGGGCGGCTTCACGAGCGGCTTCAACGTCATTCCGGAAGAGGCCCGGACCATGGCGCAGCACCTGCACGGGGCAGGGTACCAGACCGCTGTTCTCACGGCCAACCCGAACGCTGGCCGACTGAGCGGCCTGGAGCGCGGGGTGGATTTCTTTCGGGAGGCCTGGGCGGAGTTCACGTACGCGGGGGGTGGGAACTACCGGGAGTCCTCCAGATACCTGCACGAGGCGTTCTGGGGATGGCGCGAGGCATACCCGAGCGAGCCCTACTGGGTACACTTTCAGAGCGTCGACATCCACGAGGACTTCCCCGCTTCAGCTCCCTTCGGTGGCCTCTTCGTCGGTCCCGAACGGGTACGGAGGTGGAGGGAGTGGGACCAGCGCCTCAACGAGGAGGGCGGCCACGGCGAGTACTCGGAAGCCTGGGAGAGGACAGGCCTCAGCCGCGTAGGGTTCTTCACCCTCCAGCAAGCTCTCTACGACGAGACCATGGCCCACAACGACTACCAGATCGGGCGGCTGGTGGAGCGCCTCAAGGCCGAGGGCGAATGGGGAAACACCTTGCTGATCGTCGGGTCCGACCACAGCATCGAGGCGGCCATGGACGACATGGGGATCGCCATCCAGGACTCGCTCCCGCCCCGCTGGAGCCGCGCCATGTTCCGGTCCTCCATCAGCAGGATCCCGCTCATCTTCGTCTGGCCGGGTCACATTGTCGGAGGGCAGCGATTCAGCCAGCCGGTGGTCTCGATGATCGATGTGCTACCTACGATCCTGGACCTGGTCGGATTGCCGTTGCCCGAAGTCATGCAGGGGCAGTCCCTGGCCCCCGTGCTGCTGGGCGAGGAGGGCTGGGTGTCACGGCCGGTGATCCTGGACGAGTTTGCTGTGGACCTCGAGACCGGCGAGCGCCGCGGCTTGATCGAGGTGGTCGACGGCCGCTGGGGCGCGTCGATGGAGATCAACCCGGAGCACGCAGGGGAGGAGGAGGAGGCGCTTTGGAGGCGCCCCGTCCCGCTGCTGCTCTACGATCTCTGGAACGATCCCTTCTGCCTGCACAGCCTGCACGAGGAGCGACCTGACCTCGTGGACAAGTACACTGCGTTCCTCGAAGCGCAGTGGGAAGCTCACCAGGCGCTGGGGCAGCGATTCACCCCCGGTGAACCAGCCGAGCTCACGCCCGAGCAGCTGGAGACGCTGCGGGCGTTGGGGTACATCCGGTGAGCGGAAACGGTCCTCGCCCGGGCCCCGGTCGAGCCCCCGTGTCAGCTCTTGAGCCGGCTCCGGTGGAGCGAGCGGTCCACCGCTCCAGCCATGGCCTCCGCGTCGAGCCGCCCCCCGATGAACCGGGCGATCTGGCTCGCGGCGCTCCGCGGGTCGTCCAGGACCTGTTCGTGGCGCAGGTGGAGGACCTCGAACCGATGATCGCGCGCGAGGAGCCGTCGGGCCCGGGCAAGGTCACCATAAAGAATCTCCCGCATCCGTTCCTCGTCGCCCTCGGCGGACTCGCCCCGGCGGGCCAGCATCCTGGCCTGGGAGTCCAGGACCTCTTCGAGATTGCGAATGATGAAGAGGACCCGGTAGTGGAAACTGGAGGGCAGGTGGTCCAGGAGGTAGGCGATGACCTTGACCGCCTTCCCCCGGGCATCGGCGACCCAGGCGATGTCTCCCTCTTCCAGGCCCTTGACCCGCTCCAGCTCGAAATAGCCGCGGGGGTTGCTCTCGTCCGGCTCGCGGATTCGGTCCGTGAACAGGGGCACCCCGCCGGCCTCCAGCATCTGCATGATCATGGAGGTGCCGGAGCGGGGCAGGCCCGACACGATGATCACCGGCTCGCCGTGCCGGACACGACGCCACGCGCGCTGCAGTGGTCGGATCATGGTATGGAACCTACGTGCCCACTCCTGTCCCGCGCACGTCCGCGGCGGCGCCGCAGGGAAGGGAGGCATGCGGCTCGCGGGAGGTTCCTGGGTAATGGCAAGCTCCCGGGTCTCCGGGGGCTCAACGGAGACCTCCCACGGTTTCCCCTGGCGTGCATCTCGCTGACCATCTGGATGCTGCTGGCCCTGCCGGTCCCTGCCGCGGCCTACGTGGGGCCCGGACCCGGTTTCGTGGTGCTCACCTCGTTCCTGGCCGTCTTCGTTGCCGGCGTCCTGGCCCTCTTCGCCGTGCTCACATGGCCGTTCCGGGCGGCCCTCATGTTCCTGCGGCGGCTGGGACGTCCGAAGCCCCGGGTCCGGCGTCTGGTCGTCGTCGGATTCGACGGGCAGGACCCCCGCATCACGGAGCGGCTGATGGGGGCGGGACGGCTTCCCAACTTCCAGCGCCTCGCCGAGCAGGGGGGGTGGACCCGCCTGAATTCGACCTTCCCCTCCGTCTCGCCGGTGGCCTGGTCCTCGTTCAGCACCGGGACGCACCCCGCCAAACACGGCATCTACGACTTCCTGGACCGGGACCGGAAGAGCTACATGCCGGTGCTTTCCTCCACCCGCATCGGGAACGTGGAGCGCACGCTGAAGCTGGGCCGCTACCGCATCCCGTTGCGCAAGCCGGAGCTGAAGCTCCTGCGGGGCTCGCGCCCGTTCTGGTCCGTGCTGGGAGAAGCGGGGATCTGGAGCACGATCCTGCGGGTTCCCGTCACCTTCCCCCCGGACCGCTTCCGCGGCGCCCAGCTCAGCGCCATGTGCGTGCCGGACCTCCTGGGCTCCCAGGGGACGTTCACCCTCTTCACCACACGGCCGGCGGGCGAGGTCCATAAGGAGGGAGGTCGGCGGGTGGCGCTGCAGCCGGCCCCTCCCGCGGTGAACGGCGGAGGCGCGCGCTACACCGCCGTGATGGAGGGTCCACCCAACGAGCTGTTGGCCGGGGCGCCCGTGCTGGCCCTCTCGCTGGCGCTGGAGATCGAGGACGGCGGGGCGCGGGCCGTGGTGAAGCTGGGTGGGGAGCAGCGGGGCCTGGCCGTCGGCGAGATGAGTGATTGGGTGCCCCTCTCCTTTCCCGCGGCGCCGGGGATCGAGGTGAAGGGAATCTGTCGAATCATGCCCACGGAGCTCGCCGAGCACGTCTCCCTGTATGTAACCCCCCTCCACCTGGACCCGGACCGTCCGGCCATGCCCATCTCCCACCCCCCCTACTACGCTACCTACCTGTCGCGGAAGCTGGGCCGCTTCGCGACCCTGGGCCTGGCCGAGGACACCTGGGCCCTGAACGAGGGCGTGATCAGAGGCTCGGCGTTTCTGGAGCAGACGTATGCCATCGACGGCGAGCGGGAAGCCATGCTCCTGGACGGCCTGGAGACCGTACGCCGGGGCGCGGTGGTGTGCGTGTTCGACGCCACGGACCGCATCCAGCACATGTTCTGGCGCCAGATGGAGGAGGGCGACGGGGAGCACGCCAGGACCATCGAGCAGCTCTACCAGCGCAACGACGCCATTCTGGGCCGGGTGATGCGGCGGATCGGGGACGACGAAGCGCTGGTGGTGCTCTCGGATCACGGGTTCAGCTCGTTCCGGCGGGGGGTCAACCTGAACGCGTGGCTGCTGCAGGAGGGCTACCTGGCCCTGCTGCCGGAGCGGGACGGCACAACAGAGTGGTTGCGGGACGTGGATTGGAGCCGCACGCGGGCCTACGCTCTCGGACTCACGGGCGTATTCCTGAACGTGCGGGGCAGGGAAGCGAAGGGCATCGTGGATCCAGAGGGGGAGGCCGCGGAGCTGCGGGCGGAGATCGCGCAGCGATTGGGGGGGCTCCTCGACCCGGAGGCCGGCCAGGTGGCCATCCGGGAGGCATTCGACCCCGTGGCCCTCTACTCCGGGCCCTATCTGGAGCGCGCCCCGGACCTGATCGTGGGCTACGACGCCGGCTACCGAGCGTCATGGGACGGAGCCACGGGCGTCGTGTCGGGGCCGGTCTTCGACGACAACGCGAAGGCATGGAGCGGCGATCACTGCATCGACCCCCGTCTCGTTCCGGGCATTCTGTTCTGCAACCGCCCCGTGCGGCGCGCGGAGCCCTCGCTGGTGGACATCGCGCCTTCGGCGCTCTGGCTCTTCGGTGTGGAGCCTCCAGCCTACATGGACGGGCACGTGCTCTTCGACGAAGCAGATTTCGGAGGGCCGTCCTGATGCGCGCGGCGGCGCGGGCCTGGGCCTGCGAGGGCACGCCAACTCGGCCCCAGATGCTTTCACGCCCGTGCGCGGGCGGAAGCGCAGTGGCGCGGGGGAACGTTCCTGCGTGGAAGAGGAGCCACAGGCGCCTCTGTCGGCTTGGGGCGGCGCCACTGACCGCGCTGCTGGTCTTGCTGGCCCTCCCGTCCGCATGTGGCCGGGGCGACGAGCCCGGTGCAGCGGCCTCCGGGGCCGGAGCCGGGCCAGAGGCCGGAGTCAGGTCCGGGGGATCCAGCGATGATGGGATCCGGGGAAAGCGGGTCCTGGTGATCGGCTTCGACGGCATGGACCACGAGCTGACGGAGAGGCTGCTCTCGCAGGGTCGGCTGCCGGCCTTCGCCCGCCTGAGGGCGGCGGGAGGCTTCTCGGCCCTGGGAACCTCCATCCCTCCGCAGAGCCCGGTGGCCTGGTCCGAGTTCATCACGGGCATGGATGCCGGAGGGCACGGCATATTCGACTTCCTGCACCGCGATCCGGCGACGATGACCCCGTACCTCTCCACGTCCCTCACGGAGGCCGCCACCCGCACGCTGGATCTCGGTCCGTGGCGCATCCCGCTCTCCGGCGGCGAGGTACGCCTGCTCCGCCGGGGCACACCCTTCTGGGAGATCCTGGAGGAGCGGGGGGTCACCACCACCATCGTTCGCATCCCGGCCAACTTCCCGCCCTCCGGCACCGCCAGCCGCGAGCTGAGCGGCATGGGCACGCCGGATATCCTGGGCGGCTACGGCACGTTCACGCTGGTCACCACCGCCCCCGACGAGGCACCGCAAGACCTGGGCGGAGGGGGCGTCATGGCACCCGCGGCGCGCCACGACGGTGCCGTCACGGCGGTGCTCCGAGGCCCCCCCCATCCCTTCCGGGTCGATGGTCGTGCGCTGGAGCTTCCACTCACCGTGTACGTGGATCGGGATCGGCCCGTGGCTCGGGTGGACATCGGTGAGGAACGGGCCGTGCTCATGGCAGGCGATTGGAGCGACTGGATGCCCGTAGAGTTCGAGCTGGGTCCTCTCCTCGGGAGCCTGCGCGGCACGTGTCGAGTCCTGCTGCAGCGGACGCATCCGGAGCTGGTGATGTACGTGACGCCGATCCAGCTGGACCCGCTGGATCCCACCCTGCCCATCGCCACGCCCCCGGGCTTCGCGGGGGAGCTGGCCTCCACGGGGCGCTACTACACACAGGGAATGCCGGAGGACACCAAGGCGCTCACGGCAGGCGTGTTGAGTGCCCAGGAGTTCCTCGAACAGGCCGGCTTCGCCAGGGAGGAGGCCGTCCGGCAGTACCGCCCGCTCCTGGACGACTTCGCGCGCTCCGGCGACGACAGGCTGCTCTTCTACTACTTCGGCTTCATGGACCAGGCCTCTCACGTGTTCTGGCACGCCACGGACCCGCAGCATCCCGCCCACGACCCGGTGCGGGACGCGCCCTACGCGGGCGTGATCGAGGATCTGTACGTGGCGGCCGATTCCATCGTGGCGGAGACACTGGAGGCTGTGGGCGAGGACGTCCTCGTCATCGTCATGTCCGACCACGGCTTCACCTCCTGGCGTCGCGCCTTCAGCCTGAACGCCTGGCTCGAGGAGGCCGGCTACCTGGCCGTGAAGGACGACCATCCATCCCGCCGCGAAGAAATGGACTTCCTCACCAACGTGGACTGGAGTCGCACCCAGGCCTACGGTCTCGGCCTGAGCGGACTGTACGTGAACCTGCGCGGCAGGGAGGCGACGGGAATCGTGCCCGAGAACCAGCGGGAGATCATCGTCGACGAGATCGCGCGGCGCCTCACGAGGGTCACCGATCCGGCAACCGGAGAGCCGGTGATCGCCCGCGTTCTCCACCGCGAGGAGTATGACCATCAGGGGGCCCTGGACATTGCTCCGGACCTCGTGGTGGAGTACGCCAGGGGTGTGCGCGCCTCCGACGCGTCGGCCGGCGGCAAGGTCCCCTCCGAGGTGCTCTCCGACAACACCAGCCTGTGGAGCGGCGACCACATCATGGATCATCGAGCGGTGCCCGGCGTGCTGTTCACGAACCGTCCCCTGGAGTTCCCGGCCCATACCCTGCGCGAGCTGGCAGCGGCCGTGCTGGCGCAGTATGGCGCCGCCTTCCCGCCAGCCCCCACCGTGCATGAGGTACGGAAGGAGTGACGCGATGTTCGGATCGAGAGTGAAGCTGGATCCCGACCTGCTCCGGCGAGTCCGCAAGTACTCGGAGATCGCCGGATACGCGTCGGTGGAGGAGTTCATCGAGCACGCGCTGGAGAAGGAGCTGGCGAAGCTGGAGGATGCGGGGAGCGAGGAGGAGCTGCGCCAGCGACTCCGCGGGCTGGGCTACATCTCCTGAGCCGTGGCCATCGTCAACCGCCTGATCGGCGTGGTCATCGATGGGCTCCTGTGGCCGTTCCGGGGGCTGCCGGCTTGGGTGGGCCTGGCGTTCATGTCGCTGCTCACCGCCGTGGGCGTCCTGCTCGTCTACCGTGCCGTGTCGGACCAGGACGGCATCACGGCCGTGCGCCGGGCCATCGTCGCCGCGATCCTGGAGATGCGTCTCTTCCGCGACGATCTCGTGGTCGTCTTCCGGGCCCAGGGCCGGGTGCTTCGCCACTCCCTGCGCTACCTCCGTTACTCGCTGGTCCCCCTGGCGTGGCTCACGGTCCCTCTGATCCTTCTCGTGGTACAACTCCAGCACGTCTACGGATACCGCCCCCTTGCCGCGGGGGAGACGGCCATCGTGCGGGTTGCACTGGCCGAAGACGCGGACGCGACGCTGGAGGCATCAAGCGGAGTGGGGGTGGAGACTCCAGCTCTCCGCATCCCGGCCCTGGGGGAGGTGAACTGGCGGATCGCCGCGCTGGAGCCCGGCGAGCACGTGCTCACCGTGCAGGTGGGCGAGCGCCGACTCACGAAGAGCGTTTCGGCAGGCGGCCCCGGGAGGCCCATCGCTCCTGAGCGTCCTTCCAACCGGATCCTCCACCAGCTGCTCCATCCCCGGGAGCGTCCCCTTCCCGCCGGCAGCCCCGCTCACTCCATATCGGTATCCTACCCCGACGAGAGCGTCACCCTCCTCGGCTGGCGGGTCCACTGGGTCGTGCCCTTCCTCCTCTTCACCATCGTCTTCGGCTTCGCGCTGCAGCGTCCGCTGAGGGTCCGGCTGTAGCTCCACGTCCCCGGATTGGCTTGTTGGGCCCGCAAAACGCATCTTCCAGGGGAGAGGCGATGATGATCCGGAATGGCGATCAAGGAGTCGCATGGCCGAGCTGTCCTTTACCCTGAACGGCCGCGCCGTCACGGTGACTCACGAGGATGGGATGAACCTCCTGGAGCTTCTCCGGGAGGTGTGCGGGATCACGTCGCCGAAGGACGGATGCTCCCCACAGGGTCACTGCGGCTGTTGCACCGTGCTGGTGGACGGTCGGGCCGTGCTCTCCTGCCTGCGAAAACCTGAGTCGGTGGCGGGGAAGCAGGTCACGACCCTGGAAGGAATCCCCGAGGAGCGGCGCCGCGTCCTGGCCGAAGCGTTCGTGCGAGAGGGCGGGCTTCAGTGCGGCTACTGCACTCCGGGCATCGCGGCCCGGGCCGTGGCTCTCCTGGATCGTGGACAGGCCGGGGACGAGGAGGCGGTGCGGAAGGCACTTTCCGGCCACCTGTGCCGGTGCACGGGATACCAGCGAATCGTGGACGCCATCCTCTCCGCGGCGGAGGCGTGGGAGAACGGTGGGGAGCTCTCCAGCGGGGGTTCCCGGCGGTCCCACTTCTTTGGCGAGCATTACGGCCTGGCGCGGACCACGCCCGACGCGCGGGAGGGCATCGGTAGCTCCAGCCCCCGCTACCGGGGAGAGGAGCACGCCCTGGGAGGAAAGCCGTACGTCGCGGACCTCCGCGTCGACGGGATGCTGCACGGGGCGGTGGTGCTCAGCCGTCATCCCCGGGCCCGGGTCCTGGACATCCCCACGTCCAGCGTGTTGTCCATGCCCGGAGTGCGAGGCGCGTTCACGGCGGGCGCCGTTCCCGGCCACCGGCGAGTGGGGTTGATACGCAAGGATTGGCCGGTGTTCGTGGCCCAGGGCGAGATCACCCGCTGCGTGGGGGACGTGCTGGCTCTGGTCCTGGCGGACACGCGCTTCCGCGCCCGGGGGGCCGCTGAGGCCCTGGAGGACCGCGTGGAATACCAGGTTCTGACTCCGGTCACCGACCCGGTGGCGGCGCTGGAGCCGGGCGCCCCCGAGGTCCATGCGGGCGGAAACCTGGTGGAGGTGTGCGCATTCTCCCGGGGAGACGTGGACGCGGCCCTCGCGGCCTCCGAGCACGTGCTGGAGCGGAGCTTCACCACCCAGCGGGTGGAGCACGCCTTTCTGGAGCCCGAGGCCTGCCTGGCGATTCCCCTGAGCCGGCAGACGGAAAGGGAGGGTAGGGGCGCACGACTAAAGGTCTTCACCCAGGGTCAGGGAGTGCACGACGACCGGGATCAGATCGCCTCTGTGCTGGGAATCCCGCCCGAGGACATCGAGGTGGAGCTGGTGAGCAACGGCGGAGCCTTCGGCGGCAAGGAAGACCTCTCCATCCAGGCCCAGACCGCTCTCGCTGCCTGGCTCACGGGCCGACCGGTGCGCACGATTCTCACCCGGGAGCAGTCAATGCGACTGCACCCCAAGCGTCACCCCATCACGCTCCACTACACGGCCGGAGCGGACGCCCAGGGCCGGCTGACGGCCGTTCGGGCTCATATCATCGGGGACACGGGGGCCTACGCGTCGGTGGGCATGAAGGTCCTGGAGAGGGCCGCCGGCCACTCCTGCGGAGCCTACCGGGTACCCAACGTCGACATCGACGCCGCCACCGTGTACACCAACAACCCCCCCTCCGGCGCCATGCGGGGCTTCGGCGCTAATCAGGCGGCCTTCGCCATCGAGGGAATCCTGGATCTCCTGGCCGAGAGGGTGGGGATTGACGGGTACGCCATACGGGAGCGCAATGTCCTCGGCCCCGGTGACCCCTTCGCGACCGGTCAGCTCATGACCGAGAGCTGCGGGATCCGGAGCACTCTGGAGGCGGTGAAGGACGTCTACCGGCGCGCCCGCTACGCCGGAATCGCCTGCGGGATCAAGAACACCGGCATCGGCAACGGCATGGACGACAGCGGGCGGGTGCTCCTGCAGGTGTTGGAAGGAGGGCGACTCGAGATCCTCACCGGGTACACGGAGATGGGCCAGGGCCTGTACACCGTCCTGTGCCAGGTGGTGACGGAGGAGACGGGCCTTCCCGGGGACATCATGGCAGTGCGCACAGCCAGCGACCCCCGTGTGCTCTGCGGGATGACCACCGCTTCGCGAGCCACAGCCCTCCTCACGGCAGCCACCCGGATGGCCGCTCGGAAGCTCTCCTCCCACCTGGAAGGGGCAACCCTCGCGGAGCTGGAGGGGCGGGAGTATCCCGGCGAGTACGTCTGCGACTTCACGACCCAGCCGGGCGAAGCGACGGAGAACCCGGTCACGCACATGACCTTCAGCTACGCCACCCAGGTGGTGATCCTTGACGAGGAGGGTCGTCTGGAGCGCGTCGTGGCCGCCCACGACGTGGGACGGGCCATCCATCCCCTGCAGTGCGCGAGTCAGGTGGAGGGCGCGGTTCACATGGGCCTCGGGTATGCCCTCTCGGAGGACTTCCCGTGCACCGACGGTCGCCCCGACTCGCTGCTCCTCCGGGACCTGGGCATTCTGAAGGCCAAGGATACCCCGCCCGTCGACGTCATCCTCGTGGAGGTGCCCGACGAGGTAGGAGGGTACGGCTCCAAGGGCGTGGGCGAGATCGGGCTCGTGCCCACGGCGGGGGCCGTGGCCGGTGCGCTGTACGCCTACGACGGCAAACGGCGCTCCCGCCTGCCCATGACCGACGCACCCGCCGCGGCTCCGTCCGTTCCCAAGTCGCGGCGTGAGCGGCAAGAGCCCGAGGCCCGGTAGGTCACCCGTGCCCCAGCTCCATCCGATTCCGTTCGCGGCTCTCGTGCGCCGGATGCGCCGGGAGGCGGAGACCAGCGAGGCCATCTTCGACCTGCCCCGGCGCAAGTGGCACATCCCGGACCCCCGGCTGGACTTGTCGGCCGTGCACTTCTCTCGCCGGGCCGCCACTCCCGTGGGGCCAGCGGCCGGACCTCACACCCAGATGGCCCAGAACATCGTCCTGTCCTGGCTGGGCGGCGGCCGCATCATCGAGCTGAAGACGGTGCAGGTGAACGACCGCCTGCGCATCCCCCGGCCCTGCATCCACGTTCCCAACATCGGCTACAACGTGGAGTGGTCCCAGGAGCTCCGGGTCCCGCAGTCCCTGAGGGAGTATGCCAAGGCGGCGTACCTCATCGAGATTCTCAAAGCCACCCGGAGCTTCAGCGCGTTTCCCTCGGTGGCCGGCTTCGACACCGTCTTCGACATCAGCGTGGGATACGACCTGGAGGGGATCCGGTCCGACAAGGTGACCGGCTTCATGAAATCGCTGAAGAGCCCTTCGTCCCTTTTCGACGAGTTGCGAAGCGAGCTCGATGGCGACCTGGCGGAGTTCCGGGACGTGTCGCTGCCCGAGGGGATCTCGGACTGCGTGACCCTGTCCACCTTCCATGGATGTCCGCCTCGCGAGATCGAGTCCATCGCCCGGTATCTCCTGGAGGACCTCCACCTTCACGTGATCATCAAGCTGAACCCCACGCTGCTGGGGTTTCAGGAGGTCACCCATCTCCTTCACGAACGGCTGGGTTATACCCATCTTCGACTTCGACGGGAGGCGTTCGAGGTCGATCTCCAGTACGATGAGGGGCTGGAGATCTTCGGCCGCCTCCAGGGCGTGGCGGAGAGCGTCGGCTCGACGATCGGCGCGAAGTTCACGAACACCCTGGTGGTGGAGAATGAGGCGGGCCTCTTTCCATCGCAGACCGACCCCTACATGTACGTCTCGGGACCGCCGCTCCACGTGATCTCGATGAACCTGATGCAGCGCTTCCGGGAGGATGTCGGCTTCGAGCTCCCAGTGTCGTTCTCCGCGGGGATCGACGCCCGGAACTTCCCGGCGGCCGTGGCGTGCGGGATGGTGCCGGTGACGACCTGTACCGATCTTCTCAAGCAGGGCGGATACGGGCGGCTGCCCCGTTATCTGAAGAACCTGGGACGGGAGATGGAGCGGTGTGGCGTTACGTCCCGTGAGGCGTACGTGCTGGCCGCCCGAGGGCAGGGAGCCCGGGCCGTGTCCGAGGGGCTCGCCGGCCTCCATGGAGGAGAGGCCCTGTGGAGGAGGCACGGGCGCCGTGTCGAACAGGTGGCCGAAGCGGACCCGGACCGGCTGCCCCGGCTGCTGCGGAAGATCTCTATCTCCGCGGGTGTCGACGGAGACGAAGTCGTGCTCCGGGCCACCCGCGTGGCGGGGCGCCTCAACGGCCGAGACCTCGTACCCTCACTGGCCGAGGACTCCCGCTATTTCGCCACCGCCAACGCCCAGCCTCCCCGAGGCATCGAGAGCGTTCTCTCGCTCTACGACTGCATCAACTGCGACCTGTGCATCTCGGCCTGCCCAAATGACGCCATCTTCGGGTATTCCACGGAGCCTCGGGCGGTGACGACCTCGCCCCTGCGCTTCGACGTGGAGGGCAATCTGGGAATGGGCCTGAAGGAGGAGGGTGCAGGCTTCCGCATCGTCTCGGAGCACCAGCTGGCCGTTCTCGGCGACGCCTGCAACGAGTGCTCCAACTGCGAGGTCTACTGTCCCGAGGAGGGTGCTCCCTTCAGGGAGAAGGAACGGGTCTTTCTGGCGTGGGAGAGCTTCCGCGGCTCCAACGACGACGGCTTCCTGCGGAGCGCCGATACCCTCCACGCCCGCGTGAGCGGCCAGGAGCTGCTCCTCCAGGTGGACGAGGCGGCCAACCGCGGCCGTCTCCATGCGGGCGGGTTCGTCCTGGACCTCCGCTGGGAGCCGCTGGAGATCCTGGGCGGACGGTGGCTGGTAGGGGAGCCCGGCGTTCCGTTGGACCCGGAGCCTCGTTCGGGCCGGGCGCCTTCCATGGGAGGGGAGCCCGAGGCCTTCGACACCAGAGATCTGTGGCGTCTCAAGACGGTGTGGGAGAATATCTTCCACTCCGCGAGGCCGAACCCGGTGAATCCGGATCCCGGCGCCCGGTCTCACGCCACTTCTTCGGACTCCGGGTGAGGAGGTGCCGTGCGCAAGCGCCTGATCAATCTCCGCATTCCCGTCGGCGGCGACCACACGGCCCCCAGGGACATCCTGGTGATCGACGGCCGCATCGTGGAAGTGACCGCACCGGAAGATCGCCTGGTGCTGCCCGGGGTGATCGACGGGCACGTGCACTTCGACGATCCCGGGTTCACCCACCGGGAGAACTTCGAGACCGGAACCCGGGCCGCAGCGGCAGGGGGAGTCACCTGCGTGGTGGACATGCCGTGCACCTCGCTGCCGCCCGTGACGCGCGGAGATCATCTTCATGCGAAATTGAAGGTTATCGCACCTAAAGCCCACGTGGATTTCATGTTGTGGGGTGGGGTCTCCGCGAATTCCATGGAGGAGTTCTCCTGGCGCGATCACCTGGCAAACCTGGTGGATGAGGGTGTGGCATCTGTCAAGGTGTACATGCTCTCGGGGATGGACACCTTCCGGGATCTCTCGCGAGCGCAGCTTGCCAGCGTCCTGCTGGAGGCGCGCCGCCTGGAAGTCCCGATAGGGGTCCACGCCGAAGACGGGGACATGGTCCGCACGTTGGAGGAACGGGTGCGGGCATCCGGCCAGGAGGGGCCGCTGGCCTACGCGGCGTCCCGACCGGCAATCGCGGAGGTCTCCGCCGTGAACACGCTGCGGGACCTGTGTCGTGAGAGCGGGGCCACGGTGCACGTGGTCCATCTCGCCTCCGGGAGGGCACTGGACGTGGTGAGCATGGCCCGGGCCGAGGGATTGCCCATGACCGCCGAGACCTGTCCCCACTTCCTCGAGTTTACGGATGAGGACCTGGAGGTGCAGGGCGCTGTGCTGAAGACCGCCCCGGTCGTCAAATCGTCCGAGGATCGGGCCCGGCTCTGGCAGGGGCTCGCCACGGGCGAGCTGGAGTTCGTCGCCACTGACCACGCGGCGGGTCAGTGGCCGGAAGAGAAGAGCACGGGGTCCATCTGGACGGACTATGGTGGGGTCCCAGGCGTGGAGCTGAGCCTGCCGTACCTCCTGTCGGAAGGCGTTCGCAAGGGACGGATCACCCTCGAGCGCCTCACGGAGATCAACGCCGCAGCGCCGGCACGGTTCTTCGGGATCGAAGGCCGCAAGGGACGGATCGCCCGAGGGCACGATGCTGATCTCGTCGTCCTGGACGAGGAGGAGGCGTGGACCGTCCGCGCCGGTGCTCTCCACAACCTGAACCGCTACACACCCCTGGAGGGCCACGTCCTCACGGGCCGTGTGCGGTCGACGTTCCTGCGCGGGGAGCGAGTCTACCACCGGGCGGCAGACGGATCCGAATCCTTCGGCGATCCGGGGTTCGGGAGACGCGTGGGCCGCGAGACGAAGGTCGTCGGATGACGGACACCACGATTCTGGGAAACGGGACCGTGATCACCGGGTGGCAGGACCCCCGGGTCATCCCGGGAGGCGCCGTGGCCTGGCGGGGTGGACGGATCCTGACCGTGGGACCGGAAGGTCGGCTGCGGGAGGACTTGGCCGGTGCCCGGTATCTGGATGCCGCCGGGGGATTGATCCTGCCAGGGCTGGTGAACCTCCATCACCACTTCTACTCGGCGCTGGCCCGTGGGCTCGATCCCGGCGTGCCCATGCGGGACTTCCCGGAGATCCTGGACCGCCTGTGGTGGAGGCTGGACCGTGCCCTGGACACGCAGACGGTGCGGGTCTCGGCGGCCCTCTCCCTCGCCGAATGTGTGCGCTGGGGATGCACCACCGTCTTCGACCACCACGCCTCACCCTCCTGCATTGCGGGAAGTCTCGACGAGATCGCCGCGGCCGTGGAGCGCGCCGGGATCTCGGCGGTCCTCTGCTACGAGGTGACGGACCGAAACGGTCATGAAGAGGCCCTGGCCGGAATCGACGAGAACCTGCGCTTCCTGGAGGCTCGGGCCGGCGATGCCCGCATCCGGGGGGTCTTCGGCCTTCACGCCAGCTTCACCGTGAGGGATGAAACCCTGGCCCGTGTCGCGGATGTGCGAACCGCGGCGGCAGGGTGTCACATCCATTTGGCGGAGCACCCGGTGGACGTGCGAGCCTCTCAGGAGGCTTTCGGGGCGGGGCCCGTCGAGCGACTCGCTCGCTTCGGGCTGCTGGACGAGCGGGCGCTGCTGGCTCACGGAATCCATCTGAGCCCTGAGGATTACGCACACATCGCCGAGGCCGGCGGTACCATCGTCCACAACCCCGAGTCCAACGCCAACAACGGCGTGGGCCGCCTGGACGTTCTCCCTGTGGCCCACAGTGGA
Organism: Gemmatimonadota bacterium; assembly: GCA_039586555.1. GTDB lineage: Bacteria > Gemmatimonadota > Gemmatimonadetes > Longimicrobiales > Gaopeijiaceae > JBDHKE01. The sequence goes on from JBDHKE010000076.1 coordinate 16,496, forward strand.
TGCACCGTCGGTCTGGGCACCGACGGCATGTCCTCGGCCATGCTGCGCGCGTTGCGGTTCGCCTTCCTCGTCCTTCGGGGCGAGGAGCGGGATCCCACGCTGGGCTTCGAACGGCTTCCCTCACTTCTGGCCGCCAACGTGGAAGTCGCCGGCCGATTCCTGGACGAGCCGCTCCTGGGAGAGCTGGCGCCCGGGGCGCCGGCGGACGTGATCGCGGTGGACGCCGCTCCACCGACGCCTCTGGGCCGTGACAATGTGTTCGGTCATCTCCTCTACGGGGCCAGCGAGGCCCCGGTCCGGCACACGGTGGCCCGGGGCAAAGTTCTCCTGGAGTCCTTTCGGCACACGACACTGGACGTGGGAGAGCTGACCGGCCTGGCCCGGGAGCTGTCGCCCAGACTGTGGGAGCGCTTTCACAGCCTCCAGTGGGGCACGCCCTTTCTGGGCCAACCAGGAGGGATCTCGTGAACGCCGTCCGGCAGCACGAGGACGATCTCTTGAACGCCGCCCGGCAGCACCAGCACGACCTCGTGCGCTTCCTGCGCGACATGATCGCCATACCCGCGGAGAGCCGCCACGAGGGGGAGCGCTGCGAGCGGGTGAGGCTGGAATACGAGAGGCTGGGATTCGATGAGGTCTTCTTCGATCGTCTGGGCAACGTCGTGGCGCGGCTCGGACGGGGTCCGCTCACCATCCTGATGGACGGGCACGTGGACTGCGTGGGAGTGGGAGATCCGGAGGCATGGGGGCATGACCCGTATCAGGGCAAGCTGCAGGATGGGAAGGTGTGGGGGCGGGGGGCCGTGGACGAGCTGCCGGCCATCGCCTGCATGGCATACGGGGCGAAGCTGGCCCGGGATGCAGGCTGCCTCGAGGCCGTGACCCTCTACCTCACGGCCTCGGTGATGGAGGAGGACTGCGACGGGTACTGCCTCCTGCACCTCATCGAGAAGGAGGGGATCCGGCCCCACGTGGTGGTGATCGGGGAGCCAACCGACCTGGGTGTGTATCGAGGCCAGCGAGGCCGGGTGGAGGCGACCATCACCGTTCGGGGTGTCTCCTCCCACGCGGCGCATCCGGAGAAGGGGGTGAACGCCCTCTACAAGCTCGCGCCCATCCTTTCGGACGTGGAAGCTCTCAACGAACGGCTGCCCGACGACGATTTCCTGGGCAAGGGAACCGTGGTCGCGTCTCACGTGGAGTGCACGTCGGCCTCCCTCAACGCGGTTCCCGCAGCAGCTCGCCTCTACATCGACCGGCGCCTCACGGCTGGCGAGACGCCGGAGCGGGCGCTGGAAGAGCTTCGGACGCTCCCCCACATCGGTGACGGGGAAGTTGAGCTCCTGAGGTACGACGAGGTCAGCTGGAGGGGCGAGCGAGCCACCCAGGACAAGATCTTCCCGGCCTGGGTCATCCCGGAAGACCATCCCCTGGTGCAGGGCGTGGCGGATGGCGTGAAGGCGGTTCTGGGCGCGCGGCCCCGCCTCTCCCGTTGGTCCTTCTCCACGAACGGCGTCGCCACCATGGGGCGGCACGGCATCCCGACGGTGGGCTTCGCCCCCGGGCGGGAGGAACTGGCCCACACCACCGGCGAGTGGGTGGCCGTGGAGGATCTGGTGAAGGCCACCGCCGTCTACAGTCGCATACCGGAGTTCCTGGCGGCTCGGGCGGAGGAGCTGTCGGGACGCTGAGGAAGCCGAGTCGTCAGGGAGACGCGGGAGGTGGGCCTGGAAGCGGGCGAGGACGGGAAGAGGGGGGGGAAGAGGCGATTGCCGAAGGTGGAAGGCGCGAGACCATGTACGGGGAAATCCAGCAGGCGGGTCTGAAGGGGCGCGATCTCGTCACCACCCAGGACTGGACCGTGGTGGAGCTGGAGACACTGTTCTCCCTGGCGAGCCGTCTCAAGGCGGACCGGGCGGCTGGTGTGCCCGCCCTCCTGCTGCCCGCGAAGACCCTCTACATGATCTTCTTCGACGCCTCCACGCGCACCCGGAACTCGTTCGAGACAGGGATCACGCAGCTGGGAGGCCACGGGATCCACCTGACGCCCGATCGCATGCAGATCAGCCACGGCGAGAACGCCAGGGATACGGCCAGCGTCCTCTCCCGGTACGGGGAGGCCATCGCGATTCGCCACTGCACCTTCGGCGAAGGAAACGCCTACCTGCGCGAGGTAGCCCGGCACGCCTCCATCCCGGTCCTCAGCATGCAGTGCGACGTATACCACCCCTGCCAGATCCTGGCCGATTACCTCACGATCCAGGAGAGATTCGGGGACACGCGGGGCCTCAAGATGGGCGTCGCCTGGACGTGCGCCCCGGACTATGTCCGACCGATCTCCGTTCCCCAGAGCCTGGTGTCGATGATGCCCCGCTTCGGGATCGACGTGATACTGGCGCATCCTCCCGAGCTTCGCGTCATGCCCGAGATCGAAGAGCAGGCCCGCAGGAACGCCCAGGAGGGCGGCGCGCGCTTCCACATCAGCCACCGCTTCGAGGACGCGTTTGAGGAAGCGGACGTGGTGATCCCCAAATCATGGGGTCCGTGGGTCCACACCCAGGACCACTCCGAGGCGGTGGAGATCATGAAACGCTACCCCGACTGGGTCTGTGACGCCCGGCGCATGGCTCTGGGGAAGGAGCACCTGATCTACATGCACCCCCTTCCCGCCGACCGGGGAAGGGAAGTGACAGACGAGGTCATCGACGGGCCCCAGTCCGTCGTGTACGACCAGGCCGAGAACCGGCTGCACGTTCAGAAGGCCCTCATGGCCTTGACGATGTGAGCCATGAACGGTCTCCGCCTCCGGTGCGCCGAGTGCCAGGAAGAGGTTCCCGAGGATCCACGGCTCCTGGTATGCCCCGCTTGTGCGGTCCTCCAGGTGCCGGGAGGACCGGTGCGGGGCGTTCTGGAGGTGGTCCCGGCGCCCCTTCCGGGGCGCTGGCCCCAGGCGGCGCCGGACAGCTTGGAGTTCCTGAAGGCCTTTCTTCCACTCCCCTCATCCGAGCTGCTTCCACCGCTCCCCGTGGGAGGCACGCCCCTCCTGGAGGCGCACCGCCTCCGCAGTGCCACCGGCGTCCCACGCCTGTGGGTGAAGGACGACACCCGTAACCCCAGCGGGTCCACGAAGGATCGCGCGTCCCACCTGGTGGTGGCCAAGGCTCGCGAATACGGCTTTCACACCGTCGCCGCCGCTTCAACGGGGAATGCCGCCAGCTCCCTCGCCGCGGTGTGCGCGGCCGCGGGGATGCGGGCGGTCCTCTTCGTTCCAGCTTCGGCGCCGGAGGCGAAGCTGGTTCAGATGCTCAGCTACGGCGCCGAGGTTCTCCCCGTGGAGGGGAGCTACGACGAGGCCTTCGAGCTCTGCCTGGAGGCGTGCGAGGCCTTCGGCTGGTACAACCGGAACACGGCCCTCAACCCCTTCACCATCGAGGGGAAGAAGACGGTCGCGCTGGAGATCGCCGCCGCGCTGCTCCCCGAGGAAGCCGACGTCGTCATCGTCCCGACGGGAGATGGGGTGATCCTGGCCGGAGTCGCCAAGGGATTCGCCGAGCTCGTGGAGGCGGGCCTGCTGGTTAAGCGACCCCGGATGATCGCGGTCCAGCCAGCGGGTGCCGCGGCTATCGTGCAGGCCCTGAGTGAGGGGTCCGACACCATCACCCCGGTTGCCCATGCCGCGAGCGTGGCGGACAGCCTCACCGTACAGGCGCCTCGCAACGCGATCCTCTGCCTCAGGCGCGTACGGGAGTCCCGGGGAGGGGGAGTAGCCGTGGCGGACGAAGCCATCCTGAACGCCATCCCCGATCTGGCCGGCCGTGTCGGAGTGTTCCCGGAGCCCGCGGCAGCGGCCGCGCTGGCCGGTCTCAGGCAGGCGCTGCATGAGGGAGTGGTGGACCCCTCGGAGCGCACGGTCCTCCTGGTCACCGGATCCGGTCTCAAGGACGTGCCCGCGGCCGCCCGTGCGGTGCGGCGGCCGGAGCCCGTGAAGCCCGAGCTCGACGCCGTGGCGCGCAGGCTGGGGGCATGACCCACCGACCTTCATGCCGGCCCGCCGACTGAAGTTGACGCTGACCACGGGCTCCCTCGGGGGTCTGCTCGTCGGGCTGGCGGCTGGCGCGCTCCTGCACGGCTCAGGGAGCCCGGCGGTGGAGGCCTTCGCCTCCGGCGTGGAGCCGATGGGCACTCTGTGGGTGAATGCTCTGCGGATGACCATCATCCCGCTGGTGGTCTCCACCCTGATCGCGGCGGTGACGGCCGGCGAGGGCACGCGGGACCTGGGATGGCTGGGGGCGGGGGCGCTCCTGATCTTCGTGGTGCTCCTGTTGGTGGCGGGTGCCTTCACCCTGGCTGTGGTGCCACCGGTGCTTCGCGTGCTCCCGGTCTCCTCGGTGGTGGCGCCGGAGGCCGCCGCGCCCGCGCCGATCGATCTCGGCTCCCTGGGCGGCGGCATGGACGCCACCGCTCCAGCTCCCGAGGAGGCGACCACGTTCCTGGACTGGCTCGCCGGGCTCGTGCCCGCCAACCCCGTCACCGCCGCCGCGGAAGACGACTTTCTGCCCCTCATCGTCTTCACGCTGCTGTTCGCACTTGCCATCGCCCGCACGGCGTCGGAGCAGCGCCGGGCGCTGGCGAGCTTCTTCCGGGCAGTCTCGGAGGCGATGCTGCTCCTGGTGCGGTGGATCCTCGTCTTCACTCCCCTGGGCGTCTTCGCACTGGCCTTCTCGATGACCCTGACAACCGGGTTCCAGGGAGCCACTGCTCTGGGGTACTACGTGATTCTCCTGTCCGGCCTGCTCCTGGCCTTCACCTTCGCGCTCTACCCGGTGGGGTCGGTGGGTGGGGGTGTGCCCGTACGGCGCTTCGCACGCGCTCTTGTCAAACCGCAGGCCGTCGCCTTCAGCACGCGCTCGTCCCTGGCCTCGCTTCCCGCCCTGATGGAAGGCGCGACGGCGGATCTGCGGCTCTCTCCGGCGGTTTCCGGCTTCGTGCTTCCCCTTTCCGTCTCGACGTTCAAGGCCCACCGGACGATCTCGGACCCGCTGGAGCTGCTCTTCCTCGCTCACCTGTACGGAATCACCCTGGACGCCTCTCAGATCGCCACGTTCTTCGTCACCATCCTCGTTCTGAGCTTCAGCGCGGTAGGGATTCCCAGCGGCGGATACTCCTTCAAGACGCTGCCCGCCTTCCTCGCCGTGGGGATTCCTCTCGAGGGCGTGGTGATCCTGAAGGCCGTGGACGTGATCCCTGACCTCTTCAAGACGTTGTTGAACGTCACGGCCGACATGACTGCGGCCACAGTGGTGGCCCGCTTCGTGGCCGGTGGAACGGAGAGGGCACCGGATCTCGCACCGGAAGGCTCGTCGCTCGCTACCGGACCCGGATCCTGACCCCCTGGATCAGACCCAGGTCACCCGCGGGAAGGTCGGCTTCGGCTCTTCGATCAGAATGGGCCGCCGGGGGCGCGACCCGGTCGATCCCGAGTCTCCGTCCGAACGCCGAAGTGCCGCTGCTCCTGGCTCTCCGCCGCAGGATCCCGAAAGCGGATGAGGCTGGCGGGGTATTTCTCCATCGGAAGACCCAGCAGGTCCGCCAGTCCGAGGACCCCATCCTCCAGGATGTCGGCGAGCTTCCGGGGAGGAATAACTGCGCCGCCTTCCCGCACCGCGTTGAGACGAACGAGGTGCTCGAAGGCCTCCCGCAGCCCGTGAAGACCTCGGATGGACGCGGCATCGTTGTGCAGCACCTGCTTGCTGCGGGTGCCCAGATTCAGGAGAAGGTTCTGGGTGAACTCCGGGATCGGGTCGTCCGGGTTCACGGCGTCCAGAATACCCAGAAGCTCGTCCGTTTCCAGCTCTCGGGGCCCCCCCTGCCAGACCCACACGGCGTGCTCGATGGCTTGCTGCGTGGTCCAGGCCAGCTGCCGGGCCCGCTCCTGGAGGCGACGCCGTTCGAAGAACCAGTCCACCACCGCCACCGTGATGACGGTCCCCACGATCTCCGTGCCCAGGTTGAGGAGGAGGGTGCCCCTTCCCGAGTCGAACCGCATGGAGTAGGCGATCCAGATCATCCCCACGGAAACCAGCAGGAAGGCTGTCGTGACCGTGATTCGCGATGCTTCGAAGACACTCCATCGACGGCGTCGTGCTCGCCGACGGCGCTTCTTCGCTCTCCCGACGTCCTCTCTGGGTATGTCCACGTAGCCCCACCCGGCGATCCCGGGTCCCGCGGTTGCATCGCACGCCGGAGTTCACGGCGCACGGTTTCCAGAATAGCCCAAGCTCACCATCTTTGCGACTGGCCCCGACGCTTCGGCCCGCCCGAGACCCCGGCCCGAGACGGCTGGAGTGTGCTTGCGGCAGCCGGACCGCAGCCCCGACTCGTGTACAATACGTTCAACCGCCGCTGGAGATTCATCCCGTGAGACGCGTTCCTCCCGTCGTTCTGTTGCTCTTGGCCATGTTCGTCCCCGCGATCCTCGCCCACGATCTGTACATCAAGATGGACAGCTACTTCGTGAGCCGGGATACGCCCATCCAGGTTCCGGTGCTGAACGGCACCTTCCAGGTGAGCGAGGGGGCGGTCTCGCCGGATCGGCTGGCAGATTCGTCGGTCTCGGGCGAGGAGGGCAGGCGGGCCCTGCTTCCGCACCGGCAGCCCGGGTACCTATCTGATCGGCGTGTCCACCCTTCCTCGGGTGCTGGAGCTCTCCGGGGACGACTTCAACGAGTACCTGGCGCTGGACGGCATCCCGGATGTCCTGGTCGAGCGGGCGAAGAACCGGGAGCTGGGCGAGCCGGCTCGGGAGCGGTACTCCAAACACGTCAAGGCCGTCTTCCAGGTGGGAGACCGCCGGAGCCCCGGATTCGACCGGGTTCTTGGGTATCCAGCGGAGCTCGTTCCGGTGCGCAACCCCTACGAGCTGGAGGTGGGGGACGAGATCCCCGTGCGCGCTCTGTTGGACGGGAAGCCCGTGAGCGACCAGATGGTGATCGCGGGCGGGGAAGGGGCCGGGGGCACCTTCGAGGAGAGGTCGGCACGAACCGGTGGAGCGGGAGAGGTCCGCTTCAGCCTGGATGAGCCGGGCCGGTGGTACGTGAAGTTCATCCACATGGTGAAGACCGGGGAGGAGGGCCTGGAATACGAGTCCAAGTGGGCGACCCTTACGTTCGCGGTGCGCTGAAGCCCGGACGAAGCCCCGGACTCGATCGTCTCCGAGAGCGCTGAACGAACCCTGACACCTCGGGGGCCCCCTTTCCGTATTCGGACGTGGGCCTACCTTTCCAGACGACGCGGGGGCTCGGCCGCGCAGGCTGCGGCGAGGCTCATGGAGGCCCGCGACCGACGAGGCACCAACGAGGTTTCACGATTCACCGGGATCCACGGGGGGCATCCGATGGCAGACCGCAAGGAGCAGTACCAGGAGCTGATGGCCAAGCTCGAGCAGCAGAGAGACGAGCTCCGCCTCAAGATGCACCTGGCCAAGGCCGAGGCGAAGGAGGAGTGGGAGGAGCTGGAGAAGAAGTGGGACCGGCTCAAGAGCCGGATGGGCGACGCCGGGGACGAGGCCGACGACGCCTGGGACGACATCCAGGCGGCTGCGGGGATCCTCGCCGACGAGATCAAGAAGGGGTACGACCGTATCCGCAAGGCCTTCTGACCGTGAGGATCCCGATGAACTTCCGCTCGATGCGCATTTGCGCCCTGGTGGGGCTCGCGGCTGGTGGGCTGACGCTCGCCTCGGCCCGCACGGCCGAGGGGCAAGCGGCGCAGGATTGGGGCTTCGGCACCGACGTCGGGCTCCTGGCAGGAACGATCGACGGCACGGCCCTGGCCATCCGTTTCAATGCCGATTTCTTCGTGTCCGAGGCGTTCTCGCTGAGTCCGATGCTCATGTTCACGCCCACCGGGGACCTGAGCGAGCAGGCCGGGGCCGGGCTGTTCCGCTACCACATTCACGTGCCGGACTACGCGGTGGACATCATCCCGTTCTCGGGCGTCGGCTTCGTGCGGGCGAGCTTCGACCAAGAGACCGTGGGAGGAGGGACCGAGGAGGTGGATGACTCGGCCCTGTACTTCCCCCTGGGCGTCACGGCAGGAGCGGAGGTGGGTCCATCCATCTACCTGACCGGAACGGTCATCGCCAACATCCATGGTCTGGAGTTCGAGCGCCCCGTGACGGCCGGAGGCACCCTGCTGGAGAAGGACGGGGGCAGCGTCGCGCTGCTGGTGGGCTTCCAGTACCGCCCGAACTGAGGCGAGATCCGCGCCGCCCTCGGCAGGATCCCTGGTCAGGTTCCCCGGGCGAGCCCCGTTCCTCTCGGGTCCGCGCCTCCGCGGAAGCGGGCCGGCGTCCCGTCCGCGGCGTACTCGATGGTGAGGCCGTGGGCGTTTCCAAGCCCGGACGTGACTCGCACGTTGTGGCCTCTGCGGGAGAGCTCCTCCATCACTTCCGGGGGGATCCCCCACTCCAGCAGCAGAAGGTCGGGCTCGGCGAACGAGATGCGCGGCGCGGCGATGGCGCTCTGGATGTCCATTCCGAAGTCCAGGAGGTTCATGACGATCTGGGGCACCGTCTGACCAATGGTGTGGCCTCCCGCCTTGCCAATGGCGACCCACGGCCGGCCATCCCGCATCACGAACAGAGGCACGTCACCGGAGAGCTTTCGCCGGCCGGCGTGGGCGTCCATGGGATTGCCTTTGGGCTCAAACGTGGAGTAGGCGAGGGAGTTATTGAGCCAGATCCCCGTTCCCTGCGGCATGATTCGGCTTCCGAAGGCGTTGCCCAGGGTCTGCGTAGCGGACTCCACGTTGCCCCACTGATCGGCAACCACGAAGTGAGTGGTATGGGAATCCCGGTTCCCCGCGGGGCCTGGTGGCTGGAAGGGTCGAGCGCTCCCGGGGTCGGGGGATTCGGCCGCTGGTGTTGAGGAAACGCGCCCGGGCTTCCCGGGACGAGCAGACGAGAATGGTCCCGTATCCCCCCATCCCGGACATGGGCGGCTCGACCACGTTCAGGGCCGCCACCACCGCCACGGCGGCATCGAAGGCGTTCCCCCCGGATTCGAGGATGGCGACGCCCGCCTCCGTCGCCAGCGGATGGGCCGAGCTCACCATCCCGTGACGGCCGTCGGCGGGTGTCTCCTGGCTGGAGGGAGTCGCCGCCGGGAAGCCCGCACCCGGGTCTGGGTCTAGTCCGTCCGGGACCGGACTCTGCCCGATGATTCGCGCCCCCCCTGCCAGAGGCAGAGAGAGCACCACGAGGCCGGTGAGGAGAGCGCGCCGGGGGCCAGCCGACCGGCAGTCGGCAGTCCTCACCTGAGACGCACGACGACCACCCTGGCGGGCGGAGCCACGTCCACCGAGATCTCCGCCCCTTCGCCGGTGCCGTTGGAGAGGAAGTCGTGGACTCGCAGGCCTGACTCTCCCATCGGCCCCGAGTAGGTGGCGGTCACCAGCGGGACACTCTCGTTCTCGCTGGCGGTGGTGGTCACCGGCCAGGGATAGACCCCCGGCGGATCGGGCTGGCTGAAGATCTCCGCCGACTCCGGGAATATGAAGCTGGTGAAGGCCCGCTCGGGCTGCGGCGCACCGGTCCCGTTGAGCATCACCGCGGCCGCGTATTCCTCCATGAGCTGGCTGAAGGTCCTCCCGATCAGCGTGGGGTACGCGTCCGGCCCCGGCGTCGTGAGGGAGTCGTTCTGCGTCCGGAACAGTGTGGTGTCGGCGAAGGCGCTGGCCGCATTGGCGTAGGCATCCCCGAGGAACCGGTGGAAGTGCCAACCTCCCCCGTAGATGCTGTGTCCGCTCTGGGCCCCGAGAGGGTCGGTGCTGACCGCGTTGGGCTGGCTGGACAGGTACCAGACCGTCCGGGCCATCTTCAAGACGGTGTGGTAATTCTCAAGAGTGAAACCACCGGCCTCCTGCCAGTCCTCCAGGGTCACCGCGGCCCCCACCGGCGGTCCACCGCTCCGGAACCAGGCCAGCCGCGACGCCCGGTCCGCAGCGATCTCGGCGGTTCCTTCCTCGACCCACGGGGGATGGAAGTTGAAGCCCAGGATGTCATTGCCCCGAACGCGATTGTAGAGCGAGCTGACGTGCTTGACCTCGTGCACGAGAGTGCCCACCTGCTGGTACCGCCCTTCCTCGAAGCTGTTGATGACGTCCGCGTCGAAGTAGGTGATCTCCATCTCGTTGGAGTTGGCGCAGGACGTGGTGGAGAAGAAGTCTCCGCTCCACACGAAGGCGGCCACGTTGTTCGGGACCTGTGGGGTCACGTAGACCACGATCTGGCCGTCGCTGTTGATGTCGGTGGTTCCCCCGAAGTAGTCTTCGATGATCTCCTTCCCGTGGTCCCGGTAGTGGTCCAGCATGGCCTGCACGGCCTCCGCGTTCACGGGTGTGGAGACCTGCTGGATGGAGTCCTGGTAGATGGCGATCAGCTCGTTCTCGCCGACGAGAAGGGCCGTGCGCAGCGGCCCTTCTTCACAGGTGCTGGCGTCGACCGGAAAGTGGAAGAGGCGCTTCTGGGGCGCGGCCAGGGATGGACCGGCGGGCGCTCCCGCCACTGCACGGGAGGGCAGCGGCCTCACCTCGGGGCCGAGGCTCTCGAGGACGTCGCGTTCGGCCTCCCGGAGCTGCAGATGGAACGCCTCCGTGGCCTCCGCGATGGCGATGTCCTCCTCGAGCACCGACAGGAGCCGAACGGACTCGCCCGGCGAGGCCGCTCGATGAGCCTGCATCTCGGGTGAGGGCAGCGTCCCCACTCCCTCCACGGACAGCGTGGCCGAGGCCACGTCGTTCCCGGCAGCGTTGCAGGCCTGACCCGTGGCGCAACCCTTCGTCCGAACGATGCCGACCCGGTACCGATCCCCCGCACTCCCCGAGGGCAGGAAGAAGCCGCACCCGGAAGGATCGCTGGGGTCCAGGACCTCGACTTCACCCGGAGCCAGGGCCAGAGGGGCTTCACAGACGCGCAGCGAAAGGTTGGCCGTGGCGGTCTCGCCCTCACTGTCTTCCACCTGCACGGTGAAGAAGAACGTTCCATCCTGGGCGGGTGTGCCGTCGATCACTCCCGCGGGGTGAACCGCGAGACCGGGTGGGACGTCTCCCCCCGCCACGCTCCAGGCGTACCCTGTGTTGGAGCCACCCGTCGCCTCCAGCGTCTCCGAGTAGGAGATGGTCAGCCGCCCCTTCTTCAGCGTCGTCGTGGTCACGGTGAGCAGCGGCTTGCCGGCGCTGGCCGTGAAGTCCACGGTCAATGCGCCAGCGGAGGCACGGAGCCGCTGTGGCGCTCCCTCCACCCCACCGAGAGTCCACTGTGTCGATGCGGTCCCGTCGGAGCCCGTCGTGATACTCGCGGGAATGGCCGTCCCGCCGCCCTCCACGACCTGGAAGGCCACGGAGACGCCAGGAATCGGTGAGCCCGCTGCGTCCGTCACCCGGACCCGCGGGCGGATGGGCAGGATCGTGTTGATGGCCCCGACCTGTTCGTCCCCGGCGGTCTTCAGCAGCTCCGAGGGGGTCAGACTGACGGACAGCGCCGCGCTTCCCACCACCCCACCCGCGGTGGCCCGGATCTCCGCCGTTCCCGGCCCTACTGCGGTGGCCACGCCCAGGCTGTCCACCGTGGCCACGGTGAGGGGGTTGCTGGACCAGGTCACCGCTAGCCCGCTGATGGCATTCCCGTTCTCGTCCAGTGCCTGAGCCGTGAACTGGACGGTGGAGCCGGTCACCGTGAGGGTCGCACTACCCGGGCTGACCACGACCTGGGTAGGCACGGGGGGTCCGGATCCGTCGTCACCGTTGCAGGCCGCCAGGACGGCCACGGGAATCAGATAAAGGGCAAGCCCGATGTTCGTTCTGCGCATGCTCCGACCTTCACCGCTCTTCGTTCTGGATCTAGCGATCGTGGATCGTTTCTCACCTTCGGTGGCAACAACCGGGCCAGTCGCTGGCGGGATCCGCGGACGCCCCGGGGCGATGCGCGCGCGTGAGGCGAACCAGCGCATGGCGGGTCCAGAAGTGAGAACCCCCCTAACGCCCCGTTGGTTTCAGCGCCGAGCCGGATTCCCTTCGGAGCGTCCTGGGGCCCCCCACCGTCCGGTCAGCAGATCCCGCTCACGAGCTGCGGGATGATCTCCCCCGCCGAGCCCTGCAGGACCAGGTCCGCTTCAGGGGTCAGGGCGGTCTCACGGGGGTTCACCTCGATCAGGACTCCACCCTCCGCACGGGTGTGCCAGGGGAGGGAGGCGGCGGGATACACCAGAGACGAAGTCCCCACCACCAGACAGACGTCTGCCTCCCGAGCTCGGTGGAACGCGTCCTCCAGGGTGGGCCCGTGAAGAACCTCGCCGAACCACACCACGTCGGGACGGGCCAATGCGCCACAGGCGGGACACCGGGGAAGCCGCTCGAACCCACTGGCGTCCACGGGCTGCCGATCTTCGAATCGCTCCGGGCACACCGTGCAACGGGACCGGAATAGCGACCCGTGGAGATGGAGGGGCTCTCCACCCCCGAAGCGTCCAGCGGGCCCACCCGCCGCCCCGACCTGGGCCAGCACCTGGAGCGCCGCCCGCTCGTGCAGATCGTCGACATTCTGGGTGATGATGGACACGCCGGGGCGGCCGCTCTGAAATCGCGCGAGCCCCCGATGGGCGGGGTTGGGGACGCAATTCCGCACCGTCTCTCGACGCCATCCGTACCACTCCCACACCAGGCGCGGGTCCCTTCGAAAGGCCTCGGGTGTTGCAAGATCCTCGGGCCGGAACCGCTTCCACAGCCCGGTGGCGTCTCGAAACGTGGGTACCCCGGATTCCGCGCTCACACCGGCACCCGTGAGGACCACGATGCGCGCGCCCGTCTGAAGATGGGCGCGTGCCGGCTCCAGAGCGGCCTCGAGGTTCACGACCGCGCGGAGAGCGTTCCCAGGAGCAGCGCGAGCCAGCCGGCCAGGAACGAGAGTCCCCCCAGTGGCGTGACGGCACCGAACCACCTCGCCCCCGAGAGAGCCATCCCGTACAGGCTTCCGCTGAAGAGCAGGATCCCCGCCACGAAGAGCCATCCGCCCGCTCGGGCGGCGGGGCCGGGCCACCGCTCGCAGGACCAGGCGGCCGCGAACAGCCCCAGCGCATGTACCATCTGGTAGCGCACCGCGGTCTCGAAGATGGACAGGTCACCACCGCTCAGCCGCCCTTCGAGCAGGTGAGCGCCGAAGGCACCGAGCGCCACTCCGGACAGAGCGAAAAGAGCTCCCGCCACGGCAAAGGCCCGCACCGAATCCGTCCTCCGGAGCTCGTCTTCCGGACCGTTTTCCTCTTCAGTAGGCGATGGCATAGGCTTCCCTCCGGGGATCCGCAGCCGCGGTGAGCGTTCCGGACACAGGCCCCACATGGATCATCTGAGCGCCGCCGAAAGTGGACGTCCAACCCGGGATGACCTCCAGCTCGTGTCCCAGGCGCTCCAGCTCCCGACGCGTGTCGGCAGGGATCCGGTCCTCCACCACCACCCGCAGGCCGGAGTAGCCGCGGTATCGGGGCGCCTCGATGGACTCCTGGGGGGTCATGCCGAAGAGCAGGAGGTTGTGGACGATCTGGAGGAGCGTCTGCGTCTGACCGTCCCCGCCAGGCGTTCCGAGGGTGAACGCCAGCCGACCGTTCTTCAGAGCCAGGGTGGGCGTCAGGGTGTGATACGGCCTCTTCCCGGGAGCGATGACGTTGGGGTGCCCTTCCTCAAGCGTGAACAGGGCGCCACGATTGTGGAACAGCACCCCGGTTTCGCCGTCCATGAGACCCGAGCCGAAGCTCTGGTAGTGGCTCTGGATCCAGCTCACCGCGTTTCCATACGGGTCGACGGCGGTCAGGTAGACGGTGTCGCCCGAGTCATCCAGGTCCTGCCGGTGATCTCCCTCTCCGTCCCCCAGGTCGTCGAGGCCCTGCGAGACGGGGTTGGCCGCCCTGCGGGCATCCACCTTGCCCGCGCGCTCCGCCCCGTAAGCCGCGTCCAGAAGACGGTCCACCGGCACCGGGCTGAAAGCTGGGTCGGCCACCCAACGATCTCGGTCGGCAAAGGCCAGCTTCTTGATCTCGATCAGTGTGTGCAGATAACTGGAGGTATTGTGGCCCATCGCTTTGAAATCAAAAGACTTCGCCATCTCCATCTGGAGGAGCTGGGCCAGGCCCTGTGAGTTGGGAGGGAGCACGAGAAAGCGGTGCTCCAGGTAGTCGCCCACGAGGGGCTCCACCCAGAGGGAGCTCTGTCGCGCGAAGTCCTCTTGGCGGAGATACCCTCCCTCGCTTTCCACCAGACCGGCGAGGGACCGCGCCACGTCTCCCTGGTAGAACCCCGAGGCTCCCTCGGCGGCGATGCGTTCCAGGGTGCCCGCCAGGGCCGGATTCCGGAGCATGGAGCCCACAGCTGGCGGCTCCCCGTTCGGCAGGTAGATGGACCGGGCGTCGGGATTCAGGCGGGCCGATCCGGCCTGGACATCCCGGTGCAGACGGCTGGAGACCGGAAACCCTTCCCGAGCATAGCGAATCGCCGGCTGCAGGAGCTCGGCGAGGGACATCGTACCGTGGCGTTCGAGGGCGCGGGCCCACGCGTCCACGACCCCCGGAACCGTGATGCTCAGGGCACCGGTCTCCGGTATCTGGTCGTAGCCCTGTAAGAAATCCGGCGTGGCCAGCGCTCCCGCCATGCCGCTGCCGTTCAGGCCCACCACCCTCCTCTCGTCGGCCAGATAGATGAGGGCGAAGGCGTCGCCCCCGATGCCGTTCATGTGGGGTCGCACGACGGCGAGCACCCCAGCCATGGCCACGGCCGCGTCCACTGCATTTCCGCCGCGGCGCAGAACCTCGTACCCGGCCGCGGCGGCCAGGGGATGGCCGGCGGAAACCGCACCCCGGGTCCCTCGAACATCCGGTCGATTCACCGTGGGGAAGGAGATGACCGGGCCATCGGGGTCCTGCGTGGGTTCCGGACGATCGGACGGGGCAGAACAGGCCAACGGTGCCAGTAGCATCAGCGACGAGCCGGCACGGCCCAGAGCACGGACACGACGCCCAGGAGCGCGCTGCATGGCATCTCCGTCGTTCGAGGAAGACTCCACTGGATCCCGACAGGATGAGGCTGACGCGGTGGTCACGCCAGCCCCTCCCGACCCTCTGGCGGGTGATGTATCCAGAACGCACGGGTGGCGGAGAAGGGAAGGGGGGGAATAGATTCGCCGCCGTGTCCACCGAAGCCATGACCCGGATCCGCCCTTTATCGAGCGCCTCGGGCCTCGCCCTCGTCATCGCGGTTGCCCACGGGCTGAATGACAGCTACACGGCCTTTCTTCATCCGCTGCTCCCTCGTCTCATCGACAAGCTCGGACTGAACATCGCCATGGCGGCGACCCTGGCCATGACCCTGTCGCTGGCGGCGTCTCTGGCACAACCGCTCCTCGGTTTCCTTTCGGACCGATTCGGCCGTCGCTGGTTCGTCGCGGCGGGGCCTCTCCTGTCGGGGATCTTCCTGTCGCTGATCGGATGGGCCCCGTCCTTTGCCATTCTCCTTGTGCTGTTGATCCTCGGTGGCCTGGGGAGCGCCGCGTTCCACCCACCGGGAGCGTCGCTGGCAGCGCGAGCCTCAGCGGGAAGAGGAAGCGGCCTTCGCCTCTCCATCTTCTCGTCCGGCGGATCCTTGGGCTACGCGATGGGGCCGATGATCGCCGTGGGGGTGGTCGCCTGGCTGGGCCTGGGAGGTCTCTGGGTCGCCATGTTTCCGGCGGTGGTGGGAGCTCTGATACTGGTCCGTGTCGTCCCGGCCGGACCCTCCGATCCGGCGGCATCTCTCCCACCCCCTCCGGCCGCAGTCCTTCGCCTGCTCCGAGGTCCCCTCGGCCTGCTGTTCGGAATCAGCGCTCTCGGGGCCTTCATCCAGCGGGTGTTTCTCACGCTGGAGCCGATCATCGTGGCCGCCGCAGGAGGATCCGAGGCGCGGGGAGCTCTCTTCCTGAGCGTCTATCTGGCTGCCCAGGCGGCAGGCGGACTGGCCAGCGGATTCCTCACCGACCGGATGGACCGGCGTCGCCTCCTGGCCGCGCTCACGCTGTGCGCCTTCCCCACCCATGCCCTGGCGGTGGGAATGGACCCGGCGGGGATCGGGACCCTGCTAGCCGCCGCAGCGGCGGGATTCTTCGGAATGGCACTCGTGCCGCCCGTCGTCGTCATGGCCCAGGAGGCCCTCCCCGAGGGCGTCGGCCTGAGCTCGGGGATCGTCATGGGCCTGGCGTGGGCAGCGGGTTCGGTGGGAGTTCTGATCACGGGTGCCGTGGGGGACGTGGTGGGAGCGTACAGTGCCGCGCTATTCTCCATGCCCTTGATCCTCCTGGGTACCGCCCTGGCGGCTCACCCCTCTCTTCGCCCCTACCGGTTGCCCGCGCGAGCGGGATAGGAGGACAGCCCCATGCCTTTTCACCTGGAGCCCGGACGGGACCGGAAGCTGAGTCGCTTGTTCGGGGAGGGCGCGCCCCGGAATCTCAAGCGCGGCGCTCATCTCTACCGGCCAGGAGACCCCGCGGACCAGGTCTTCCTGGTCACCAAGGGTCACGTTCGGATCACTAGCCCCATCGCCCGCCGGGGTGAGGTGGTGGTGGAGGTGGCGGGGCCCGACGAGCTGTTGGGCGAGGAGGCTTTGCTTCCGGACTCCGGCCGGCGCTACGGGGCCAGGGCCGGGGAGGCTTGTCGCGTGGTGGCGCTGCCCGGAGCGCTCGTCTCCAAGGCGCTTCGCTCCTCTCGCCGATCCTACGCGGCGTTCCTGGAGTCCACCCACGAAGACATCCATCGAGCTCGTAACACCGCTGCGGCGCGATCTTGTCTTCGCACCCGCACTCGCCTGGCCGACCTCATCGTGGATCTGGGTGCGCGCTTCGGAAGGGAAGAAGGGCAGGGGGTCCTCATCCCTCTGCGTTTCACCCACCAGGAGCTCGCCGATCTGGTCGGCGCTCACCGATCCACCATCACGACGACCCTGAACGACTGGATCTACCGCGGAGTCCTCCTGGAAAAGCGGGTAGGACTGACGATCATGCGCCCCGAGGACCTCGGGTCCGTGGGTAGCCGAAAGGGAGGATCCGCCCGCACGGCCCGTTGATTTGGGATTCCCGTAACGCTAATTTGCGCCGTTCTTTGCGCCCGGTGTACGGCCAGGCGCGTCCGAGCGATTCCCGTGGAGATTCATGGCTCGACACACCCGATCTTCGGCTCGCCGGAGGGCAGCGACGCACGCTCACGACGAACCCGAGGACAAGTTCATCGCGCAGGTCCTGGAGTGGTCCACCTGGGCGAAGCGACACAGCCAGACCCTGATCCTCGCCACCGTAGTCCTGGTGGTCCTCGTCGCGGCGGCGGTCTACTACGTCCGTCAGCGGGGCGCCGTGGGGCGACAGGCGTCCATCGAGTTGGAATCCATTCAGGAGCTGATTCTCCTCGACGAGAGGGAAGGCGCCGCCCAGGAGCTGACCAGCTACATCCAGCGTTTCGGGGACAGTCCTCACGCCGCTGAAGCCCGCCTTCTTCTGGGCCAGCTCCACCTGGAGGGGGGAAATCCGGAGGAAGCCATCCCGATCCTCCAGGACGCGGCGGGCAACATGCGCGAGCCCATCGCCATCCAGGCGGCCATCCTCCTTGCGGCTGCCTACGAGGAGAATGGTCAGCTCGACCTGGCGGAGGACGTCTACTTGGGCGTCGCGGATCGGGCCACGATGTCCTTCGAGAGGCGGGACGCCCTCGCCGACGCCGCCCGCCTCCGGAAGTACAGGGGCGATCTTCCGGGAGCCGCCGCACTCTACCAGCGCATCCTCGACGACATCGATCCCGATCACCCACTAAGAGGTCTCTTCGAGCTTCGCCTGGCTGAGGTCCAGGCCGCAATCTCCTCCTGACTCCTCCTGAGCCCCGTCTGCTTGCGTGATCAACGGCAGGGCGGGGCGATCATACCATCCGCACCCCACAGAATCTTGGTGCGCATAATGTATATTATGTAAAGTTGCGCCCTCTTTATGTGGGGCTCACTCTCGGGTGGACCCGGCCCTCTCCACCCGGATTCCCGCAATCTCGGCGCAAAAGCCGGCGAACCCGGCGCTGGCTCAGGGCTTGATGGCCAGGACGGCGATTCTGCGACGAAGAAGAGGTACGAGGCCAAGAAGGATCCGCTCCACGTGGCGAAACACGGGAAGATGGGATTCGACGTAGTAGGATCGGTCGATCCGGAATCCGTGCCCCGTGAGGATGCGCTGCAGGCGATCCATGGACTTGTAATCCACGTGACTGGGATCCCGCTTGAGCAGAAGGTCGTGATTCTTCAGGATCTCCAGGATGTGGCCCCGGTGTGGCGTCCAGACCGAAAAGCGGCCGCCGGGCTTGAGAAGCCGGAACGCCTCACGCACCACCTGGTCGGTCTGTTCCGGATAGAGGTGCTCCACCAGATCGGCTGCAATCACGACGTCGAAGGTGTCCTTTGCGAGCTTCGTGTCGCCGGCATCCGCGCACACGAAGGCCACGTTCTCGAATTCCGATAGCGACAAGCGCCTTCTGCAGAGCTCGATGCTCCTCTGGCTGAAGTCCACCCCCACCACCTCACGGACGCACGGCGCCAGGGCGAAGCAGAACGTTCCCCAGCCGCACCCGAGATCCAGGACCCGGTCACCTGGACCCGGCTGATGGATGTCCAGAACCTTGCGGACACGGTAGCGCTGGAATCGGCTCCCGGGATCGAGAAGGTGTTCCCCGTGGGATTCGAAGTACTCGCGGTCGTAATAGCCCCGATCCACTCGCGGAGTCACCACGGGATTCATGCCTCTTCGGGGTCGATGGCCCGGGAGAGGGCCTCTTCGAGCAGGGTCCTGGTCCGCTCCAGCACGGCTTCCCGCTCCGCCTTGTGGTCATGACGGCCAAAGACGATCGGCTCCCCGAAGTGGATCGTGACCCTTCCCCGCCGAGGCCTGCGGCTCCAGCGAGGCAGGACGCCGTATGACCCGGAAATCCCGCACGGAATCACGGGAACACCCGCCTTCAAGGCGAGACGAATCGCTCCGCGGCGAAGGGGTTGGAGAGCTCCATCCCACGAGCGTTCTCCCTCGGGATAGATCCCCACCCCGTGCCCCTGGGCGAGTAGGCGGAGCGAGATCCGAACGGCCTGGGGATCCACCTTGTACCGGCGGGTGGGAAAGCCGTGAAGGCGAGGGATGACCCACCGGAAGAACGGCTGAGCGAACTGAGTGCTCTTGGTCATCGAGTGCACCTCCCGCGGGCAGTGCGCCTGGATGAAGATCGGATCCAGGATGCTCTGATGATTCGACAGGAGGATGAACGGGCCCTTCCCGGGAATGTTGGCTCGGCCCCGGGCTCGAACCCGCGCGACCAGATGACAGAAGATCCAGAGAGCCACCTTGACGGGTTTGTAGAGACTCACCGGACGACGATCCTCGGCTGGAACTCCACGATTCTCCCTCTTCCCGCTCGCAGCCAGGCCTCGCTCAGGAGATGGCAGATGAGTTCCTCCCAGCGGCGCGGCGAGTCCGACACGAAGCGAAACTGGGCCATCGCCCCATGGCGGGGCGTGATCTGCACGGTGGAGGAGCTGGTCTGCAGCGCCCGGATGTCCAGAAGGCCCCAATCGAAGACCGGACCGTCCCCTTCCCGGAAGCGGAGCACGTCGTCGCTGGCCTCGAGCACGCCGGAACGACTCCCTCCGTAGCTCTCTGCGAATCCCAGGAGTCGCTTCCGGAAGTAGACGGGCGCCTCACTCGTGGACTGCCGCATCAACGCCTCTGCCCGGTACAGGATGGATCCGCCTGGTTGCGAGGCGGCCGTCAGCGGTCCCCCGTGCCCGGCGATGGCGCGTGTGAGCTCCGCTGCCGAACGACTGCGGGAGGATCCGTCGGGATCCGTGACGCGGATTCTTCCCCTCGCGTCCGCACGCCCGAAATGGCGCCCGCACGCTCCGCAGCGAGCCTCGTCGCCGACACCCATAACGGGGTCGTGCCCACATTCGGGGCAGCGGTACAGGAGATCCGCAAGGGCCATCTACCGACCCCAGCGAGATTTGGCCATAGGATTCGATAAGTGTATGTGGTACATTGAGTTAGGATGAATTATCTACTGCCTCGGTCCAGCATCACAGCTTCCCCAGGAGGTCCAGGATCCGCAGCTTCCACACCTTCCAGACCGCCTCACGAACGATCTTCTTGGACATCTTGGACTCTCCGGTATCCCTCTCGGTGAAGACGATGGGCGTCTCCACGATACGGAAGCCCTTTCGCCACGACCGCAGCTTGAGTTCGATCTGGAACGCATATCCGTTCGACTGTATGCGGTCGAGATTCAGACTCTCTAAGACCCTGCGGCGGAAACAGTTAAATCCTCCCGTCGCATCCGACACTGGAAGTCGGGTGATGGTGCGCGCGTACCAGCTGCCGAAGTAACTCAGGAGCAGGCGGCTCACCGGCCAGTTCACCACGTTGACGCGCTTCCCCACGTAGCGGGACCCGATCACCACGTCGTGATCCTCCGCGGCACGAATCATCTCCGGTAGCTTGCGGGCCGGATGCGACAGATCGGCGTCCATCTCGAAGAGGAGCTCGTAGTCCCGCTCGAGCCCCCAGCGAAAGCCCGAGAGGTAGGCCTGGCCCAGCCCCTCCTTTCCTGGACGATGCAGAACGTGCACGCGGAGATCCTGGGCCGAGAGCTCCTCCGCCAACTCTCCCGTTCCGTCCGGAGAATCATCGTCGACGATGAGGATGTCGAGACGGGGGTCCTGGGAGAGGACGTGGGGGACGATCCTCGGCAGGTTATCCCGTTCGTTGTACGTGGGGATGATGACCAGATAGCGAGGTTCGCTCACGATTCTCTTCCCTCCTCGCCCCCCGCCGGGACTCGGGCCAACGCGAGGACCAGGGCGGGAACCAACTCCACCACCGTGGTCCACAGTCGGGCGACGATGGCTGCCCCCAGGGCGAACGCCCCCAGGGCGGGCTGCAGGAATACGACCAGGAAACCCTCTCGAACGCCGATTCCCGCTGGGGCGAAGACCGCCAGGTATCCCAGGACATAGGCAGCCGCGAACCCGGGCCCTACCTCCAGTAGAGAGCCGGGAAGCCCGAAGCTCCGCAGGAGGACCCAGAACGCCACGGCGTACACAGCCCAGTTGAAAGCGTACGACGCCACCCAACGAACTCCAAAGGTAACGTCCTCACGAAGCCTCTCGGGAGCGTCCAGCCGCCCCAGCTTGAAGGCCAGGTCCACGGTCCGGCGAAACACCGGAGGCAAGCTCAAGAGAACCACCAGGCCCAGGGCTCCCCAGAGCACGATCCTGCCCAGGGCCGACTGCCCTCCGGGCGGGCCCAGAAGGGCCGACGCACCCACCAGCGTGGCCCCGGCGAGGGCGGTCCCCTGCCCTACCAGGGCCGCAGCCGTGGCCAACCTCGCCGACACGCCCTCCTTTCTGGAGAGATAGGCCAGACCCGCGATCTGCCAGATCTTGCCGGGCACGTACCGACCCAGGTTCGCCAGGAGAAAGACCTGGCAGGAGCGGAACAGGCCCAGCCGTGGTCCTCCCAGCTGCCGTACCATCACCCCCCAGAGCCCTCCGGAGATCAGATAGCCGACCAGGAGCAGCAGGGAGGCCAGAAGGAGGAGCCCCCATCGGGGTCGCCAGGCGACGGGGCTGAGCGCGGCGACTTCCCTCGCAGACACACCGACGGAACGGAGGATGAACCAGGTGACCGCCACGGTAAGGACGACCTGGAGAAGGCGAATCCCCGCCGTGCGGGCCACGCTGCGCGAGCCCGACGCCTCGTCACTCACGCTTCGAGACGCGAAGGGAGACGAGCGCGACGATCCCCAGCAGGGCAAGGCTCGAGAGGCTCAGGATCAGTCCCGCTTGCAGCACGCCGGACTCGTAGCGGAACTCCACTTCGTGCCGTCCGGCGGGGATCGGAACCGCCCGCAGGGTGTGGTTCGCCCTGAGCACCGGGGCTTCTTCGCCCGACACTCGCGCCTTCCAGGCTGGATACCAGTTCTCGGCCACAACGAGAAGAGCCGGACGATCGGTCTCCACCGACAGCCGAGCCCGGTTGGGACTCCGTTCCTCCCAGATCACCTCCCCCTGGGGTGGCTCCCCGTCCAGAGCGAGGGGGGCGGGCTCGGGGAGGACGACCTGTCGCACCGGATCGAACTCCGGGCTGAGAATGTACTCCACAGCGCTCTCTTCCGGCACCACCGCCACATCCGTCACCAACCGGGCCATGGGCAGTCCATCGGGGCTGGAGTACAGGCCGACAAGGGGTCCAGCCGCTGGATTCGTTCCGCTCACCCTTTCGAGACCCTGAATCGGACCGAGCTGGTACTCGGGCCACAGGATCCAGCGAACGGCCAGAATGGAGCGGACGTTGGGGTGACCCAGGTTCCGGGGAATTCCGCTCCCCACCATGCCGATCAGCGCGCGGTAGCGCGCCAGGTCGTTGGGATGGTGCCCGGCGGCCAGCTCCAGACCGAAGATGCCCGGTCTCACGTCCTGCCCCTGGCGGAGCATGGAGAACACTCTCTGGGGCTCACGGGCATCGGACCGCTCCAGAAGGAACTGGATGTTCGCATCCGCCCGGGCGAAGGCCTGGAAGTCCTGAAGCTGGATGAAGGGATCGTCCACCCGTCCCAGGTCGACCATCACGAAAACGCCCAGGAGCGTCACCAGACCGGTGGGTCCCAGCAGTCCCTTGCGCAACGCCCACCACGAACCCACCGTCGCCGCCGCCAGGGCGGCGGCCAGAGTCGCGCCGCGGACGAAGAAGGGCTGAGCCGCCTCCAGCGCTCGAGCCCCCTCGGGCGAGAGGTCCCGGTACACCATCCCTGTCCAGAGGGAGCTCAGCGCGCCCGACGCTGCGAGAAGGGCCAGCAGAGCCAGCGCGCCCACACAAAGCCACAGGTATCGTGCGGCCCTGCGCCACTCTTCGCTGCGGTCCCGAGCCAGCGCCAGCGCCAGGGCCCGATCGACGCCGAAAGCCGACAGGGTCACCACCGCGAACCCGGTGACGAAGATGGCGATGGAGGGCGCCCGAAACAGGCTCACTCCGGGAAGGAGCTCGTAGCAGATTCTCCACACGGGTGTGTGGCGACCCAGGGCGTACAGGAGACCCAGGAGGCCGAGCGTGACGAGGAAGGTGCGGACCCCTCGCCGGGGAGCTCCGAAGAACGCCAGGCCCGCCATCAGGAGTACCAGCACTCCCAAGTACTCGTGGTTGTCCTTGAAGGGGTTGCGCCCCCAGTACGTGCCCCGGGTCCAGGCCGCTCCTCCTGCGTTGTTCCCGGCGAACTCCGGAACCACCAGGGACATAACCTCCTCGGGGTGAAGCGACCACGAGCTGGAGTACAGGACGTTGGCCTCCCGGTCCGCTTCCGTTGTGGTGGCCGTGCGCCTGGAGTGCCGCGTGACGTAGTCGACGGCGGGGAGGAGCTGCACACCGGCGGCTCCTGCGCCCAGCACGGCGGCCAGGAGAAAGAGGCCCAGCTTGCCAATCGCGCGTCGGCGCGAGCCCGCGATCCACATCTGGCAGACCCGGAATACGTAGTAGAGGCCCACCGCCCCGAACAGGAAGTAGGCCATCTGGAAGTGGGTGGAGATGATCACCAGCCCCACGGCCAGCGAGATCCCGACGAACGGAAGAAAGCTACGCCGCCCGATCAGAGAGCGCTCCGAGACCCAGAAGAGCAGTGGTGTCAGGGCCGTGACGAAGAGCTTCCCGTCATGTCCCGGGTGAACCAGCGTGACGAGGAAGGGAGCGAGAAGGTAGGCGAGGCCAGCGAGAAGACTCGCCGCACGGGAGATCCCCAGAGCCCGGGTCCACCCGTACATGAACACGCCCGCCAGGAAGACGTGCACGACGAGCTTCCACCCCAGCGCCCGGTGGGTGTCGGTCACCAGCAGGAGCAGGGACGTGGGGTAGAGGCTGTCACCCCCCGCCAGCGATTCCAGGAAGGGAGTCCCTCCCAGTAGGATGGGATTCCAGAGGGGAAACATTCCCTGGCGGAGCATTCCAGCGTAGAAGTCCCGGGCCATGTATCCCAGGGCCAGCGTGTCCGACCCGAAGAGCATCTCGTCCGAGAATACGAACTTGCGGAAGAGCCCGATCGTGACGAGGGCATAGAGGAGAGGAGGCAGCCACCGGGGAACGGCGAACCGCTCCTTCGCCTCCCCGCTGCGGCCCGTGCCCTTCTTCCGTCCGGAGGTCCCTGGATCTCGGGCTTTCTGCCCCTTCGCCATCTACGCCTTCCTCTCCAGCAGATTCGTGTAGATCTCCAGATGCCGATCCGCC
>JBDHKE010000191.1:0-4419 GCA_039586555.1 Gemmatimonadota bacterium
GGCAGGTGGCCCTCAAGGTCATGGGTCCCGAGCTCTCCGCAATCCTGGGCGGCGAGAGGTTCCACCAAGAGATCAAGATCGCGGCCAACCTCACCCATCCCCACATCCTACCACTCCATGATTCCGGTGATGCCGAGGGGTTCCTCTACTACGTCATGCCGCACATCGAGGGCGAGTCGCTGCGGGACAAGCTGGCGCACGAAGGCGAGCTACCGATTGGGGAAGCTGTCCGAATCCTGAGGGACGTAGTGGACGCGCTCTCCGAAGCTCACGACAAGGGCGTAGTCCACCGCGACATCAAGCCGGAAAACGTGCTGCTCACCAGGCACCATGCGCTGGTGACCGATTTTGGTGTTGCCAAAGCCGTGAGCGAAGCGACAGGCGCCCACCAGCTGACGACCGAAGGCGTGGCTCTTGGCACGCCGGCATACATGTCACCGGAACAGGCAGCCGCTGACAAGCACATCGATCACCGCGCCGACATCTACGCGGTGGGCGCTCTGGCCTACGAGCTACTCACAGGCAGGCCGCCGTTCACCGGCACCACATTGCAGGAGATCCTGTCGGCTCAGCTGACCCGGGCGCCAGAGCCGGTGACCAGGTACCGGGAGTCCGTCCCGCCTGCTCTCGAGCAGTTGGTCATGAAGTGCCTCGAGAAGAAGCCGGCTGACAGGTGGCAGAGTGCCGAGGAGTTGCTGCCGCAGCTGGAGGCGCTCTTTGCACCGAGTGGGGGTGTGACGCCGACGGGAACTATGCCGGTGGATCGGGTGGCGAAGCGCAGGTGGATGATGGTGGGCGGGGCCGTAGGTGCTGTGGCGGTGATCGCGGTGATCGTGGTGATGGCGGCCCTTCCACGTGGGGGCGGAGTGGCGCTCGATCCCAACCATGTCGTGGTCGCCGAGTTCCGTAACGCCACAGGTGACCCATCCTTGGACCTGGTGGGTGAGCGAGTAGGTCACTGGATCACTCAGGGCATCCAACAGGCGGCAATCCCGGTGACTCCGTGGGATCAAGCTCTGCAGTCCTGGGAGTATGTCCAGACCGAGACGGAAGCCGGTCGAGTTCGTGATCCCGTGGGGGCTCTGGCCGAGGAAACAGGTGCGGGCACGGTCGTCTCGGGCGCCGTCTATCTGGTCGAGGGCGACAGCCTCGAAATACAGATGAACGTGACCGATGCGGCGCGAGGGAGACCGCTCGGCGTGGTCGAGCCCGTGCGAGGATCACGATCATCCGTGAGCGAGATCATCACCGACACACAGCAGCGGGTGATGGCCTTTCTCGCCATCAGATATGACGAGTCGTACGAATGGGCTCCCGGCGCGATCGGTGAGCCGCCGACGTTCGAGGCATACGAAGCATTTCAGGCAGGGATACGAGAGCACTTTACAGGGCGCATGCGAGAGGCAATCCCGCATTACCAACGAGCGTTCCGGTTGGATTCATCATGGGCCCAACCTCTGCTACGCATGAGTGCGTGTCTCTGGGTCCTGAGCAGGTATGCGGAGCACGACTCTGTGGTGAGCATCCTGGAGGGTTTTGGAGACAGACTGACGCCCTTTGACGCTGCTGAGGTGCAATATCACCGGGCCTTGAACGACGGTGACCGAGAGCAGCTGCTCACAGCCCTCCACCGTGCCTCCGAGTTGGCTCCGCATTCGTTCGCCACTGACAACTTGGCATGGGCACTGATACTGCACTTCGACCGACCTTACGAGGCCATCGATGTACTGCTGAGGTCCGTTCCTCAGCGGCGGCTGCGGATCACAGGAAGGATGTACCTCAACAACCTGATGATGGCCTATTGGGATACGGATCAGCACGAGGAGGCACTCGAAGTCGCACGGGACTTCCGAGAGGTCTTCGGTGATAACGTTCCTTCTCTCTACCGGGAGGCCTACTCTCTGGCGGGACTAGGGCGCGTCGAAGAGGTCAATGCGCTGGTGGACGAGATCCTTGCCTTGCCCGAAGAAGGTCTGAGACAGGGACTCTGGATTCGGCGAATCGCCGTGTACCTGCGCCGCCACGGGCACGTCGATGCTGCTCGGGAAGTTGTCGACCGAGCCATCCAGTGGTACGAAGCAAGGCCGCCTGAGACGAAGTCGAGCCCAGCGTGGCGTTACCCGCACTATTCCATAGCGTTGTATGTCGCTGGTCGCTGCGACGAGGCCTACGGTGTGATAAAGCCGCTTTCGGCTGAGTTCCCTGAGAACATCAGCTATCGGGGGTTTGTTGGCGAGGTGGCTGCTTGTCGGGGAGATCGGGAGGAGGCGCTTGAGACATCCCAGTGGCTCGAGGCGTTGGACACGCCCTATCTGTACGGTGCAAATACGATGTGGCGATCCGTCATTGCGGCTGCACTCGGCGATGGCGAGAGTGCCGTGGCTCTCTGGAGACAGGCTCGTGCAGAGGGATATCAGCTGCCCTCCCCGGGGGACTCATGGTGGGTTACCTTCGAATCCCTCCGCGACTACCCGCCGTGGCAGGAGTTGACCAGGCCGAAGGGCTAGGGGGCCTCCCCAGGCTCCAGCCTGTTCCATCGTAGCGCCGCGAAAGATTTCCTTTGACCGGCCCTCCGTGGGTCATTAGCTTCGCTGCAACGTCCCATCCAGTTGGGCGCCCACCAGCAGGTACACTCACCACAGTCCCTAACCAAGAGGAGTACACACATGGGAAAAGTCGGCGAGAACGCGGATGTCGTCCGGCGTGGGTACGCGGCCTTCAACGCGGGCGACATCGACACGCTCACGGAGATCTTCGACGAGCGGTCCTCGTGGCACACCCCCGGAACGAGCCCCATTGCGGGTGACAACCACGGACGCGAAGCGGTCTTCGCCCAGTTTGGTCGTTACGTGGGCGAGACCGGAGGCACCTTCAAGGCCACGCTGCGCGACGTCTTCGAGAGCGAAGGTGGCCGCGTGATCGGCGTTCATCACAACAGTGCGGAACGGAGCGGGAAGCAGCTCGATACCGATTGCTGCATCGTCTTCGAGGTTAGGGACGGGCGGATCGTCAGTGGGCGGGAGCATTTCTACGACCTCTACAACTGGGACAGGTTCTGGTCGTAGGCCTCGGGACTCGCGCGCCGCGCCCCCGGCGGCCGCGCGACCGGGCGGATCACACACGAGGACCCCGCCTGGCCATACAGGCGGGCTCTTCGTTAACCAAGCGTACCCGGCTCAGAGTGGAATATCGTCCTCGAATCACCTCGATCGCACGCCCCGGCAACTCGTCCCTACCCTCTTGCACTCCCTGGGACCCTCACTCAGCCCGCATCGCCACCATGGGATCGACCCGGACGGCCCGGAGGGCCGGAACGAAGCACGCCACCAGGGTTGTGGCGGCCAGTAACGCGGCGACGCCGAGGAACACGCCCCACTCCGCCGAGGTGACACCGTACAGTACGAACGAGATTCCCCGCCCCAGAAGCACGGCGAAGCCGATCCCGATGGCCATGCCGAGCGCCAGCTGGAGCCCTGCCTGGCTCAGGACCAGTCGCACCACCCTACGGGGCGAGGCCCCGAGGGCGACGCGGAGGCCGAGCTCGTGCTGACGCTGGTTCACGCTGAAGGACAGCACGCCGTAGAGCCCTACCGAGGCGAGGAATAGCGCCACCCCGCCGAAGATCGAGAACATGACGCCGAAGATGGTGAAGAACACTGCCCCGTTCTCGATCGTGTCGGCGAGGGTGCTCACCTGCGAAATGGGGAGGTTCGGGTCCAGTTCTGCGACGATCTCCCGGGCCCGAGTCGTGAACTGGAGGGGGTCCCCCCGCGTGTGGATCATGAGGTTGGCCGCGGATGTGGCCCGCTGCGCCATGGGCAGGTAGATGGCCTCCGGATTGAGGACGAAGACGTCTCCCTCCAGGTAGAAGTCCGGCGCCACGCCCACGATAGTGTACCAGTCGTCGCGCTCCACGATCTCGACGCCCACCTGGGCGACCCGGTGCAGCTTCAGGCGACGGCCCAGGGCGGACTCGCCCGGGAAATAGGTCCGCGTGAACTTCTCGTTGACGATGGCCACCGGCATGGAGCCGACGTCGTCGGACCGGGCGAAGGCGCGGCCTTCCACGATCCGGGCCGAGACGGTCTCGAAGTACGCCGGGTCGATGGATCCGATGCGGGCGCTCGGGTAGTCACGATCTCCCAGGTACGTCTCGCCTTCCAGCTCGAAGCGTCCGTTTCCAAATCCAGCGGCCGGCAGCTCGGTGTTGATGCTGGCGGAGATGACGGCGGGCTCCCCCTGGAGGCGCTCCGTCAGCCGGTCGTAGAGCTGCAGGCGCTCTGTATCGGTCGGATAGTCCGCCGGCGGCAACGACAGCGCCGCCGTGAAGACGTTCTCTCCATCGAACGGGAAGTCCACTCTGGTGATGTTGGTGACGCTCTTCACCATGAGGCCCGTCGAGACCAGCAGGGCGAACGA
>JBDHKE010000077.1:0-17606 GCA_039586555.1 Gemmatimonadota bacterium
AGGTGGCGGTGGAATCTGCCATTGGTGACACCATCGCCTTTCAGGGAGCGACGGCCCGGAACAAGGCTCTGGTCGCTGCCTTCGAACAGAGGCTCGGCAAGCCCATTCTCGTCTCGCAATACTGCCATCTCACCGGCGCCCTGGGATCCGCGTTGACCCTGAGGGACGAGGGCGTGCGGGCCTCCGGGTTCCGAGGGCTCGGTCTTCATGGGAAGGAGATCCCCATCCGCTCCGAGACCTGCGATCTCTGCACGAACCACTGCAAGCTCAGCGTTGCGGATGTGGGAGGTGAGACGGTCGCCTACGGCTTCCTGTGCGGAAGGGACTACCAGACCCGGAAGTACGTTCAGAACAACACTTCCGGCTTCGACCTCTTCAAGGAGCGCCGGAGGGCCTTGGCATCTGCACGCACCGAGCGCGAGCAGACGCAGCAACCGCATGCGCAGGGTCGGCCCACCGGCGTCACGATCGGCATCCCCGCCGCCCTCCACCTCTTCGAAGACCTTCCCCTCTGGAAGCGGTTCTTCCGTCGCTTAGGGCTCCGGACCGTCACCAGCGAGGGATGCCCGGACGCGGTCAAGCACGGGAGATTGCTGGCGGGCGCGGAGTTCTGCGCTCCCCTCACCGCCCTGCATGCCCATGTCCGGTACCTTCTGGACCGATCCGATCTCGTGTTCCTGCCCTTCTATCTGGAGAGGAAATCCGACCAGAGGGCCTGGCGGCGCCAGTACTGCTACTACACGCAGTTCGCTCCCAGTCTGGGCACGAGAATCGGTGGCCTCGGGGACGACCAGAGGATCCTCACCCCCCTCGTGTATTCCCTCTACAGCAGCTTCTTCACCAAGGCCGAGCTCTATCGCGCGCTTCGGCCCGCGGTTCCGGGCGGCGTCTCCTTCTTCGAGGTCTCCGCCGCCCTCGATCAGGCGCTGGAGGCACAGGAGCGGGGCTACGCGGACCTGCGCGAGGTGTATCGGCGAGAGTCCTCGCGAGGCCAGGGCCTCCACGTGGTGCTCCTGGGAAGACCGTATACGATCCTGTCCCGATGGATGAACAAGGGGATTCCCCACCTCTTCGCTTCCATGGGGATCCCGGTCTTCTATCAGGACATGCTCTCCTATTCGAGCCGCGATGTGGGGGCCCTTTACCCCCTGCTGGACGAGGTGCACTGGCACTACGCCGCCAAGATCCTTGAAGCAGCGGAGGTCACAGCGCGCACGCCGGGGGCCTATCCCGTGTTCGTCACCTCGTTCAGGTGCTCACCCGACTCCTTCGTCACCGACTACTTCAGACAGATTCTCGAGAGTCATCGAAAGCCCTACCTCGTCCTGCAGCTGGATGAGCACGATTCTCGCCTCGGCTACGAGACGCGCATCGAGGCGGCGGTCCGGGCCTTCCGGAACCACTGCGAGTCGGCAGCGCCAGTGGGCGAAAAGGAAGCCGGGGCGCCCTCGGCGCGAAGCGGAAGGCCCAAGCTCTCCGACCGAACGCTTCTATTTCCCAACTGGGACTCCCTGAGCCTGCGGCTGGTGGTGGCCGCGCTGAGAAAGAGAGGTCTGGACGCCCGCCTGCTCGAAGAATCGGAGGGGTCGGTCCGACGAGGCCTTCAGCACAATGCGGGGCAGTGCATGCCGCTCAACGTCATCGCCCAGGAGTTCATGGAATACGTGGAGCGCCACGACCTCGACCCGGGACGGACCGTGCTCTGGACCCCCGCGTCCAGCATCGCCTGCAACATCCGCCTCTATCCCCAGCACATCCGTACGATTCTGCGCTCCCATGGGAAGGGACTCGAGCGATCCGCCGTCTATGCCGGATCCATGTCGCTGCAGGACATCTCCGCCGCGCTGCCCTTCGACGTCTACCTCGCCTACATGTTCGGCGGGTTCATTCGGAAGATGGGCTGCAGGGCCCGGCCCTACGAGAAACGTCCCGGTGAGACCGACCGGGTGATCGAAGCGGGAATCGATCGGCTCGCCGAGGTCTTCGAGAGTGATCGTTCCAAGGAGGATGCTCTGGCCGAGGTCGTCTCCCGGTTCGAGGCGATCGAGCTGGCCGGGGGCGCATCACGGCCGGAGGTCGCGGTGTTCGGCGATCTCTATGCCCGTGACAATCCGATCCTGAATCAGGATCTCGTCCACTTCATCGAGGCCCACGGCGGCGAGGTCATCACCACCCCGTACACCTCCTACGTGAAGATGGTGGTGCGGCCCTACTACTGGAAATGGTTCCTGGAGGGGCAGTACCTGAATCTGGTGTCGACCAGGGTCTTGATGGCGGCACTGGTGAGGCTGGAAAGGAAGTACTTCCGCTACTTCGAGCGTGTCCTGGGAGAGCGGGAACCGGCGTACGACGCTTCCCCGCAGGCGATCCTCTCCGAGTACAACGTCCGGGTGGAGCACACCGGCGAGTCCATGGACAACCTGCTGAAGATCTTCTACACCATGAGACACCATCCCGACCTTGCCCTCTTCGTCCAGGCCAGCCCCGCCTTCTGCTGTCCCTCTCTGGTCACCGAGGCCATGGCGCGGGAGATCGAGCAGAAGACGGGTGTGCCGGTGGTCTCCGTCACCTACGATGGAACCGGCGGCGGCAAGAACGAGGTCATTCTGCCGTATCTCGAATACCCCCGCGCCCGAGGCGGATTTGCTCGTCGGCTCTGTACCGCCTGAGCCGAGCGCCCTCTGAGTGCGCCGCGGACCCATCCGCCAATTCGGGGGTTAGCTGTCCGACTCGTTTTCCAATTCTCCCCGGCACCATGGACGTGCGTTGAAGCTTCCAGAGATCTCCATCGGGCGCCCGGTTCTCACGTCCATGCTGAGCCTGGCGCTGGTGCTGTTCGGGGGCATCGCCTATCTGCGGCTCCCGCTTCGCGAGTACCCGGACATCGACCGTCCCGTGGTGTCGGTGAACACCTCCCTCCGCGGGGCGAACCCCGCCGTGATGGAGTCGGCCGTGACGGACGTCCTCGAGGAGGAGCTGAGCACGGTGGAGGGGCTGCGAACCATCACCAGCACCAGCGGCGAGCAGAGCAGCTCCATCAGTCTCGAGTTCAATCTGGACCGGGACGTGGAGGCGGCCGCCCAGGACGTGCGGGACAAGGTCTCCCGGATCCGGAGGCGCCTGCCCGAAGAGGTGGAGGAACCGGTGGTGGCCAAGCAGGACGCTGACGCCCAGCCCTTCATGTGGCTCATCCTCTCCGGAGAGAACTACGATCTCCTTCAACTCTCCGATATTGCGGACCGGGAGGTAAAGAACCGCCTCCAGACCATTCCGGGGGTCGGCAGGGCTCAGATCTACGGGGAACGGCGCTACTCCATGCGGGTCTGGCTGGACGCTGAGGCGCTGGCCTCCAGGGCGTTGACGGTGCAGGACGTCCGGGCGGTGATCCGCAGCCGAAGCGTGGAGATCCCGGCGGGCCGCATCGAGTCCCTGCGGCGGGAATTCTCCGTGCGCTCCCTGGGTGAGCTCAAGACTCCGGAGGAATACCGGGAGCTGGTGGTAGCCAACCAGGACGGGCGTCTGGTCCGGCTGAAAGACGTCGCCCGGGTGGATCTGGGTCCCGAGAACGATCGTTCCATTCTCCGCTACAACGGAGGCCCGGCCATCGCGGTGGGGGTCGTCCGCCAGTCCAAGTCGAATCTCATCGAGGTCTCGGACGGGGTTCTGGCCGAGATGCCGTCGATCCAGGCGGCGCTTCCACCGGGTGTGGTCCTGGAGCTGGGGACGGACGGGGCGGACTTCGTGCGCCGGTCCGTCCGGGAAGCCCAGGAGACACTGGCCTTCGCAGCGATTCTGGTGGTGCTCATCATCTTCGTGTTCCTGAGGAACCTGAAGGGCACCATCATCCCGGGCCTGGCCATCCCCACGTCCATCATCGCGGCATTCGGAGTTCTGTACTTCCTGGACTTCACCATCAACAACCTGACGCTGCTGGCGCTGATCCTGTCCATCGGGATCGTTGTGGACGACGCCATCATCGTCATGGAGAACGCCTATCGGCATCAGGAGAAGCTCGGCGAAGATCCGATGGAGGCGGCCCGCAAGGGTACGACTGAGATTGCGTTCGCCGTGATCGCCACCACCGTCGCTCTGGTGGCGGTGTTCGCCCCCTTGACGTTTCTCAGCGGCACGACGGGGAAGCTGTTCGGGGAGTTCGCCATTGCCATGTCCGGTGCGGTGATCATCTCCAGCTTCGTGGCCCTCACCCTCACGCCCATGCTCTGCGCGCGGATCCTGAGAGTCCCCAAGATGCACGGGCGCCTGTTCAACCTGCTCGAACGAACCTTCCAGACGGTGACCGACTGGTATGAGGGCCTTCTGGGGCGGGCCATGCGTCACCGTTGGATGATTGTTGTGGGTGGCGTGGCGACGGCAGTCCTGGCCGTGGGCCTGCTCCAGCGGCTCGAGGTGGAGTTCGTTCCTGCGGAGGATCGGGGCTACTTCACGGCGTTCGTGCGGGGGCCCGAGGGGGCGTCCCTCCAGTACACCGACGACTACATGCGACGGGTGGAGGCCGCCATTGCGGAGATTCCCGAGACGGACGGTTACTTCGCGATCGTGGGATTCGGGGGGGGCGTCAACAGCGGTCTGGTGTTCGGACGGCTGGCGGACTGGTCGGAGCGGGATCGATCGGTCCAGGAGATCCTGACCGAGCTCCGGCCGAGGCTGTTCATGATTCCGGGCGTCCTCGCTTTCGCCAGCCAACCGGCCGCGTTGGGAGGGCTTCGGGGCAATCCGGTGAGCTTCGTGGTCCGCCACCCCGACTTCGACTCCCTGGTGGTTGGGATGGAGCGGATGAAGGAGGGAGCCAGCCGGATCGGAGGGCTCCTCAACGTGGACAGCGACCTGCTCGTGAACAAGCCGGAGCTCGTCGTCTCCTACGAGCGGGACCGGGCCGAGGACCTGGGTGTGCCCATCGCGGACATCTCCGGGACGCTTCAGGCGATGTTGGGTGGACAGCGGGTGAGCACCTTCACCCGAGAGAACAAGCTCTACGAGGTCGTCCTGCAAATGGAGCCCGCCGAGCGTTCCACGCCCACCGACATGGCCGGGCTCTACGTCCGCGGACGGGACGGTGCCCTGATTCAGCTGGATGCGGTCGCCCGTGTCGAGGAGGGTGTGGGGCCCCAGAGCCTGGCTCACCACAACCGCGTCCGCTCCGCTACCCTCTCCGCCAGTCTCGCGCCGGGCTTCGCTCTCGGTGAAGCCCTGGACTCCCTGCACGTTCTGGCGGATCAGGTGCTGCCTCCGGGCAGCAGCACAGCGCTCAGCGGCGAGTCCCGGGAGTTGGAGGAGAGCGGGAACGCCCTCTACTTCGCCTTCATCCTTGCGCTCGTGGTGGTCTTCATGGTCCTGGCGGCCCAGTTCGAGTCTTTGGTGCACCCGTTCACGGTGATTCTAGCGGTACCACTGGCGGTGACCGGGGCCCTGGCGACGCTGCTCATCACGGGATCGACCCTCAATCTGTTCAGCCAGATCGGTCTGATTCTGCTCATCGGCCTGGTGACCAAGAATTCCATCCTGCTCGTCGAATACGCGAACCAGCTCAAGGCGCGGGGGCTGGGGGCGATGGAGGCCATGATGGAGTCAGGAAAGATCCGGCTTCGCCCCATCGTCATGACCTCGGTGGCCACCATCGTGGGCACCCTTCCCATTGCTCTGGGCCTGGGAGCCGGCTCGGAAACCCGCCGGCCCCTGGGCTACGCCATCGTCGGTGGGATGGCTTTCTCCACACTTCTGACGCTCTTCCTGGTGCCGGTGGTCTACGTCCTCCTCGATGCCGTCGGGGCGCGGCTCTCCCTGCGTCGTCCGCAGGTCCGTCCGCAGCCGAGGGTCCTCGAGCCCGGGGAGGCGAGCTCGTGACCAGACGGCTGCCGTTCCCCTCGACCCTCACGTTCGCCGCGGCCCTGGTGCTCCTTACCCCCGCCGGAGGAGGGCCCGTAGCGCTAGCGGCTGGCGTCGTTCCTGACGAGGACGGGGTTCTGAGGCTGGGGCCCAGTGACTCGATTCCGACGATTACGCTCGAAGAGGCGCTGGAACGAGCGGGTCGACTGGATCCCGCGTACGTGGCCGCCGTCCGTCAGGTGTCGGATGCGCGCTGGAACTGGCGTGCTGCCGTATCGGCGTTCGTGCTCCCCTCGGTTTCTGCCCAGCTGTCCGCGACGAGCTACTCCAACCAGTTCTTCAACATCGGGACGGGTGAGCCCGCATCCGAGATCGTGGATGCTCGGCTGGAGGGCAGCCTGAATCTGTTCAACGGCTTCAGCAAGGTGTACGACCTGAAACGGGCCAACGCGGAGCTGGAAGGCGCTCGGGCCGCGGAGCTTCTGGCCCGATTCACCACGGGACTCTTCACGGAGGTGGACTTCTTCGACCTTCTGGCACAGCACGAGCTGGAGCGGGTAGTGTCCGAGCGGGTTGGCAGAGCCACCGAGCAGCTTGCTGTGGCCCGGGCTCGAGTCATTGCTGGGGCGGCGGTGCAGACGGACTCCCTTCAGCTCCTTCTGGAGTTGACGGAGGCGCGTTTGGAGCTGCTTCGGCAGAGCTCTCGCCGAAGGGTGGCGCAATACCAGCTGGGGCGCCGGGTCGGGGTGGCGGGGCCGGTGGACGCAGTCCTGGCCGAGCCTCTGGAGGCGCCCGACCTTCCCCTCTTGGAGGGTGAGGCTGTGGAGGAGGCCCTCGAGTCGAGCCCGCAGATCCTCACGGCCCGCGCGGACGAGCGAGCGGCCGAGGCGCTGGCCAAGTCCGCCAGGGGATCCTACCTGCCCTCACTGGAGCTGTTCGGCCGAATCACGTCCACCGACGAGACGTTCTTCCCGGACGCGGTGACCCGGAATGCCGTCGGCCTCAGGGTGAGCCTCCCGATCTGGAACGGCGCGCAGCGGGAGATCGCCGTATCGCGAGCGAATACGACTCTGGAAGTGGCCCGGGCGACACGGAGCGACCTGGAGCGGTCGCTTCGCAGAGATGTCGTGGAGGCGTACGAGGCGTACGAAGCGGCTCGCGCTGCCCAGGAGCTGGCGGCGCAGGCCGTGCTCGTCGCCCGGGAGAACCTGCGCGTGCAGCAGGAGCGCTACCGGGCTGGGGCCACCACCATTCTCGACCTCCTGTCCGCGGATGTGCGGCTCGCCGAGGCCGAAGCCGGCCTGGTCCAGGCTCGGTACACAACTCGACTGGCGCTCTCGACCCTCGAGGCGATCCTGGGACGGAAACTCTTGTGAATCAGGAGAAAGACGGCGACTTGACCGCGCGAATGAGAATTCTTGGATTGCTCCCGATGCTGCTGGCCGGGCTGCTCGCGTCATGCGGAGGCGGGGGGGAAGACGGCCGGCCGGGTAGGGAAGGCTTGGGAGGAGCGGCGCCTGGAGGGA
The DNA here is from genome assembly GCA_039586555.1 of Gemmatimonadota bacterium. Taxonomy (GTDB): domain Bacteria; phylum Gemmatimonadota; class Gemmatimonadetes; order Longimicrobiales; family Gaopeijiaceae; genus JBDHKE01. The sequence goes on from JBDHKE010000077.1 coordinate 7,371, forward strand.
GAAGCGGGGCTGGCAGGCCTGCCATGCCGGTGGAGGTGGCGACGGCCCGACAGGACACGGTCGTGGACGCAGTGCTGGCCACGGGCGCTGTGGAAGCCATCCAATTCATCGAGCTGCGCCCGGAGATCCCGGGACGGCTCACGCAGATCCTCGCCCGTGAGGGCACCGAGGTTCGGCGGGGAGCACCGCTCTTCAAAGTGGACGACGCCGAGCTCAGGGCCATCGTGGCCCAGCTTGGTGCCGAGCGCGACGTGGCGGCCCAGGCCCTGGAACGGACCCGGGAGCTCCTTGCCCTGAACGCGGCGTCCGAAGCGGATCTGGAGAGCGCGGAAGCCACCTTCCGGAGCCGCGAGGCCCAGCTGGAGCTCCAGCGGGTTCGCCTGGAACGGACCCTCGTTCGCGCCCCGTTCAGGGGGGTGGTGGGAGAGCGGTTCGTGAGCGTGGGTGACTACGTAACCACCGCGACGCGCCTGACAACTCTCCAGACTGTGGATCCGCAGCGAGTGGCCTTCCAGGTTCCGGAGCGCTACGCGGCCAGGGTCGAGGTGGGGCAGAACGTGGACTTCCGGGTCGCGGCCGTGGAGCGGACGTTCACCGGAACGGTGGACTTCGTAGACCCGACTGTCCAGGTTCCTGCCCGGACAATCCTCGTCAAGGCGCAGGTGTTGAACCCTGATCGGGCTCTCCGTCCCGGAATGTTCGTGGAGGCCAGGCTGGTCACCGAGATGCGGCCGGAGGCCGTCGTGGTGCCCGAAGACGCGATCCTGCCTTTGGAGGGCAGGAACTTCGTCTGGGTCGTGGAGGAGGGGAGTGCCAGCCGACGGGAGGTGGAGCTGGGCGTGCGGACCCCCGGGTTCGTGGAGGTCCTGAGCGGGTTGAGCCCCGGCGAGCAGGTCGTCGTGGGGGGCCTTCAGCAGCTCCGGGAGGGGGCGCCGGTGACGCCGATCCCGGTCCAGAGGGGGCCCTCGCAGGAAGGGTGAGGGAAGGCGGCTCCCGCGAGCGCCGACTGCGGGCCGGGCACCGGCGGGCGGAGCGCGTTCTCTGCCCTTTGGCCCAGCCGCCGAACTCACTGTGCAGACGTTCCGGCCCGCGGCTCCACCCAGGGAACGGTTCCCGACTACCGCAGCTGTCCCAGCTCCTCCTCCAGCCGCTCCCAATCGGCCAGCAGGTCCTCGACCCGGGATTCGAGCCTCTTCCGCTCGCTCTCCAGTTCGCGGACTACTTCCGGCGAGCTGCGTTCGTAGTACGTCGGATCGCTGAAGTCTGCGTCGATCCGGGCGATGCGAGACTCGGTCTCTTCGATGCGGGCCGTGATCTCGTCGCGGAGCTCGGTCAGCCGCCGAATCTTGTGCTTGTTGACAGGCATGGGGGGCTTGCTCCTCCCCCGACCGGCCTTCGCGCCGCGCCCGCCCGCCGACCCAGCTTTGGCCGTGCGCCGCTCCCTGCGTGCCTTGAGGAGCACCGTGTCGACGTCCAGGTGATCGTCCCCGCAGGAGTGGACGTATTCCTCGTAGCTGCCACGATAGTCGACGAGGCCGGCCGGCTTGATCTCCACGATGCGGGTGGCCAGCTGAGAGACGAACCAGCGATCGTGGGACACGAAGACCAGTGTCCCCGGATAGCTCGTCAGGCCTCCCACGAGCGCCTCGATCGTTTCAAGGTCCAGGTGGTTGGTGGGCTCGTCGAGAACGAGAACGTTGGGCCGCTCGATGGCCAGCCGGCAGAATACGAGGCGAGCGGCTTCTCCTCCGGAGAGCGCCCCCAACGGTTTAAGCGCCTCGTCGCCCGAGAACAGCACCAGGCCCATCTGACTCCGCACGAACCCGAGGGTCTGGTCCGGGCAGGAGTCCCGGATCCAGTCCTCGGCGCTCCGCTCGGGGGCTTCGAATTGATCCCCGTGATCCTGGGCGAGGTAGCCCGGGTATGTCTCGTAGCCCCATGTCACGGTGCCGGCGTCGGGCTCGAGCTCGCCCATGGCGATCTTGAGCAGAGTGGACTTGCCGATGCCGTTGGGTCCCATGATCGCTAGCCGGTCACCGCGGTGAACGATGAGGTCGACACCGTAGAGGACCTGGTTGCCGCCGAAGCCCCTCTTGATTCCGTCCATCTCGAGGACGTCACGCCCGCTGGGCCGTCTCTGCTCGAACCTGAACGTGGGAAAGCGGCGTGAGCTGGGGGGCAGCTCCTCCAGCGCCTCGGCCTTCTTCTCGATCAAGCGGAGCTTGCTCTGCGCCTGACGCGCCTTGCTTGCCTTCGCGCGGAAACGATTCACGAACTCTTGGTGGTGGGCGATCTCTCTTTCGCGGCTGACGATGTCCTTCTCCCGACGTCCGCGCTCAGCCTGCTTCGCCTGGACGAAGTCGCTGTAGCTCCCACCGTAGACGGTGACGGTCTGGTAGTCGATGTCCAGAATGTGCGTGCAGACGTTGTCCATGAAGCGATGATCGTGGGAGATTACGACCACCGGTCCCGCGAAGTCTCTCAGGAACTTCTCGAGCCAGCGGATCGAGAGGACGTCGAGGTGATTCGTCGGCTCGTCAAGCAGCAGGACATCGGGAGATCCAGCGAGCACCTGGGCCAACAACACCCTGAGTTTGAACCCTCCCGAGAGCGTGGACACGGGCCGGCGGTGCACAGGCGTCGCAAAGCCAAGACCTTCCAGGATCTCCGCCGCTCGAGCCTCCGCCGTGTAGCCGTCCAGCCGTTGCACCGTCTCCTCGAGCTCATTGAAGCGCCCGGCGTCGAAGCTGCTCTCCGCCCGGGCCAGCAGCACTTCCTTCTCGACCATGGCCTCCCAGAGCTCCGCGTTGCCCCTCATCACTACGCCCAGGATCTCCTCGTCCTCATAGAGGAACTGGTCCTGCCGGAGCACTCCGAGCTCGAGTCGTTTGGGGATCGAGACGGATCCGTCGCTCGGGTCGAGGTCCCCGCTGAGAATGTTGAGAAGGGTCGTCTTCCCCGAGCCGTTGGCACCCACCAGTCCGTAGCGCTCTCCGGCATTGAGCTGGAAAGCGACGTCGGTGAACAGGATCTGTGAGCCGAAGGATTTCCCGAGGCCGGAAACGGAGATCACGTCAGGGCTGCTCCATGACCCTCCGCGCACCCGCGAAGCGCCGCAGGATCTCCAGCGTCATCGTCACGCCCCGGCGCACGTTCTCCTCGGAGATGCGCTCGTCGTTGCCGTGGACGCCGCTGGCGTCGGCCTTGGGCGGTGTCGTCGCCTCGTAGCCATAGCTCACGATGCCCAGGTCGCGGAAGAAGTGGCTGTCAGTGAAGCCGCCCTGCACCTGGGGCACGAACTCGGCGCCGGGAAAAGTCTCCAGCGTGACGTCGCGGATGATCCGGTAGAGGTCCGTATCCGTGGTGGAAACGGCCGGTGAAAATCCCATGATCAGCTGAATCTCCACCTCGGGCCCCAGAACCTGTCTCATCTCGTTTAGCCAGGCCTCCGGGTCCTGGTCGGGCAGGAGGCGGCAGTCGATCTCGGCCGTGGTCTCGGGCGGTACCACGTTGATCTTCTCGCTCCCCTGCACCCGTGTGATGGAGCAGGTGTTGCGGGTGAGGGTGTGGAGCGCCGGGTCGTACTCCTGAAGCTCCCGGAGGACCTGGGGCCCCAGGTGCGAAGCCATGTCATGGAATCGCGTCCGCCACGGCTCGGGCTGTCCGGAGGCGATGCCCTTCAGCTGTGCATCCACCGCGGGGATGATGCGGGGCTCGAAGGCGTGCCGGCGAAGACGCTCCAATGCCTCCACCATCTCCGTAACGGACGAAGACACCCGGGGCCGGGAGCCGTGGCCGGGCTCGCCGGTGGTCTTGAGGCGAAGCCAGTAGGGTACCTTTTGCGTCACCTCTACGCCGAACTGGACCTTCCCGTCCACGATCTCTCCCCCTCCGCCCTCGTTGAGCAGGAACCCCACTCCCGCGAAGAGCTCCGGCCGATTCTCCACCAGCCATCCTGCACCGAAGAAGCCCCCGGCCTCCTCATCCGCCGTGGCCATGTAGATCACGTCCCGGTCCAGCGGGGCCTTCGAGCGGTGCAGGGCAAGGAACGCGGCCAGGTGGAGGATACCGCCGGTCTTGGTGTCCAGGGTGCCCCGCCCGTAGATGAATCCTTCGCGCAGCTCACCCGAGAGGGGGTCGGTCGTCCAGTACCTCCTGTCCGCGGGCACCACGTCCATGTGGTGGAGAAGGACCAGTGCCGGCTCGTCGCCACCCGACAGGCGCGCCCAGATGTTGCCGCGGCCGGGTGCCGACTCCACCACCTCGTAGGCGATCCCCTCTTTATCGAAGATCCGGGCCAGGAACTCCGCTCCCCGGATCTCGTTTCCCGGTGGGTTCTGAGTGTCGACCCGGATGTACTCCTGGAGCCAGGCAACGGCCTCGTTTTGGAGGGCCGTGAGGTCGATGGGCTCCTGCCCCTTGGCCGGGTGGGCCAGGGCGAGAGCGCCGAGAACGGCTACCCCGAGGTGCACGAGCCGGATGGGCCACGCAGGGCAGTGCCGGCACGGGTTGGTCGGCATGCAGATCGAGTTCTCGCTCATCTTCGTCGGTAGGGTCAGAGGGTCAGAGTCGAAGGCGCCGGAAGAATGGGGTTTCAACCCATTCTGACGCGAATCCGACAGGAGCGCGGCAGGCTGCCGCGTCGCCCACTCCCTACCCCCCGGCCCGAAAGCGTTCCTGATGTTCGCGGAACTGCCGGACGTAGCGCTCCAACCTGGCCCGGTCCTTCGGGAGGGAGAGAATCGGCTTGCCCTTGCCGGTCACCATGATCCGGGTCCCGCCATCCCACCAGGGAAACTCGACGTAGGGCCCGAGCAGCGGGCAGCTGAGGTGCGGGAGGGCCACCGACAGGCGGGCGAACTCCACGGTGGGGAACTGGTTGCTCAGCTCCAGGTGCTCGAGCTGCGGAATCGCGGCTACCGGTTCGAGTGACTGGTCTCCGACCCGGATGGACTTCAGGCTCAGCCCCCGCAACTTCCGAAGCTGACGAATCGGGTCGAGGGTGGTCGGAGAGAAGGTGCCCCACATGCCGCCGGCCAGGTCGAGGATCTCCAGGTTCGTCAGGGCCCCTACGGGCCTGATGTCCCGCACCTGGTTGCATCCCACCAGGGCAAGGAGCCGCAGCCCGCGGAGGCTCTCGACGAACGAGAGGTCCGAGACCCTCGCATTCCGCTCGATCTCCAGCCCTTGAAGCCGCTGGAACCGTGCCAGCGGCTCCAGGTCGGCGACCCGCATGCCGGAGATGTGAAGGTAGAGAGGATCGATGCACGGCAGGATCCGTTCGAGCTGTGCCTCGCTCACCTCGCCGATCCACAGCGCCTCCAGCGCCGCAAAATCGGCCAGCCGCTCGAGGCTGCGGGACCTACCGAGAATCGAGAGCCTGGAGGGCATGCCCTGCACCGACGCGAGGTCCTCGGTGAGCGTCGGTGGCGCCTGGGGCACGAACGCGATGAGGTCGTCGACGGCCATTCGGTCACCTCACAGAGCGGTTTGAGTGGGGGTCGGGGGGCCGGTGGCCCTCCATGTCCACGCCGTCGAGGAACACTCCCGCTGCGGGAGGGTTCGGATCTCGGTCTTCACGAGGCGGAGCGCATGCGAGGTGGGCACCCAGGGCCGGCGCTGCGAGATTGGCCTTACACCACGGTTGCGAGTGGCGTTCTTGCCGCTCTGGAGTGAAGCTACACCGGGTTTCCGACCCTGAGCAAAAAGCGGACCGCTCCGGCTCTTTAGCATTGAGATCAGTGATGTGTCGCTTGATTGAGATTCTGGAGATCCATAGGTGAGCCCCCGTGGATTGGGCGGCGGACCGGCCAAGCTGGGCCTGTGGATGAGCATCGCGCTCGTCATGGGCAACATGATCGGTTCCGGGATCTTCCTTCTCCCAGCATCGCTGTCACTGTACGGCGGAATCAGCGTTTTCGGCTGGTTGTTCTCTTCGGTGGGCGCACTCCTTCTGGCGCTCGTCTTCGCTCGTCTGGGAGGGATTCTGCCAGCCACTGGCGGACCCTATGCGTACACCCGCCTCGGCTTCGGCGACTTTGCTGGCTTCCTGGTCGCGTGGGGCTACTGGATCTCGATCTGGTGTGCCAACGCGGCCATCGCGGTAGCCTTCGTGGGTTATCTCGGCCACTTCCTTCCGGGGCTCGCGCAGACCCGCCTTCTGGCCGCCGCCACCGCTCTGGCGGCCATCTGGACCCTCACCTGGGTCAACACGCAGGGCATTCGGAAGGCCGGCACGGTGCAGCTTGTCAGCACCTCGCTCAAGATCCTGCCGCTGGTGGCGATCGGGACCGCTGGTCTGCTCTACTTCGATCCGGGCAACTTCCGTCCCTTCAACGTCAGCGAGGCGTCCGGGTTCTCGGCCATCTCGGCCAGCGCGACGTTGACCCTGTGGGCGTTTCTCGGGCTGGAGTCCGCGACCGTTCCGGCGGCACAGGTCGACCGGCCGGAGCGGACGATCCCCCGGGCCACCGTGTTCGGAACCCTCACGACCGCCCTGATCTACGTGCTCAGCACGGTGGGTGTCATGGGAATCCTCTCGCCGTCAGCGCTCAGGGGCTCGACGGCACCCTTCGCCGACGCGGCGAACCTCATCTGGGGGGGTGGGCCGGTGACGTGGTGGCGGCCGGCGCGGTCGTCTCCTGCATCGGAGCGCTGAACGGGTGGATCGTTCTCCAGGGACAGGTTCCTCTGGCCGCGGCCGACGACGATCTGTTCCCGCCGGTCTTCTCCCGCATCTCCAGGAAGGGCGTTCCGGTCTGGGGCCTCGTGATCTCCAGCCTGGCGACGACCGTCCTCATGGCGATGAACTACACCCGGGGCCTGGTCGAGGTGTTCACCTTCATCATCCTGCTCGCGACCCTGACCGCCCTCGTGCCCTACGCGTTCACGGCCATGGCCGAGCTGATGATCTTCATCAGGGAGCGCGAACGCTTCAGCGGACAGCGGTTGGCGGGAGCCGCGGTGGTCGCGGCGCTCGCTTTCGTGTACTCCCTCTGGGCGATCGCGGGGTCAGGACGGGAAACCGTCTTCTGGGGCTTCCTGCTGCTCATGGCCGGCCTGCCGGTCTACGTCTGGATCGTGTGGCGACGGGCCGTGAGAGAGCGGGGCAGCGCCGCGCTCGGCTGAAGCCATCACAATGATTGGGCGGCTCGGGAACGGAAGCTCGCGAATCCTGCCGTCTCACCGCTGCCGCAGTAGATTGGACCTGAGAGGAGGACGGATTTCAGCTCCGCTTCACCCCGTTCCGAGTCCCCGAGACCGGAGTCGGATGCTCCCGGCGAGCGAGCGGCGGTCGTGAGCGGATGGAGGCAGAGGAAATGAAACGGATGGTGGGCGGGGCGACTCTTGTCACCGGCCTGATGCTTGGTGCGGTGTCTGGGTGTGTGAGGGAGGAAGGGGGATGGGCCCCCGTGCTGGAACGAACTTCCACTACCTTCCTTCAGACTGAGGCCCAGCGAGCCCTGGAACAGGTTCGACTCGCGCGGGACCGAATCGGCTCCGATCGTTCGGAAATGGAAGGGGCGCTCGAGGAGGCGGAGACCACGCTGGAGCACCTCTCCGGCTACTACCTGCCACTTCTGGAGGCACGGGAGCTTGCCTACAATGCCTACCGATTCCACCTGTTCGCAGAGAATGAACGCTCCCAGGCCGAGCTGGAGGAGATCGAAGAGATCCTGCTGGACCTCCAGGAGACCTCGGGAGAGCGGCTGGGACCGGAGCTCGTGGAGCCCCTGAGGATGGTGGAGCAGATCCGTGTCACCCTGTCCGACGACGGGAGTGCGGTGCCGCGGTTGCTGGAAGATCTCGCTCGCCGGTTGAACCAGATGGCACTCAAGGGCGAACTGATTCTTAGCGAGGGGTAGTGCTCCCCTGGAAGCTGTTCCGGACGCTTCAGGATTCCCTGCAGGCGTCTCGATCCCACCGCCTGACCGCGAGCCGGATCTTCGTACTGTCCTTTGCGGGGATGATCGCGGTGGGGACAGCCGGGTTCCTTCTCCTTCCCGGGCTCTACGCCGGCCCTAGACTGGGTGTGGTGGACAGCCTCTTCACGGCAGCCAGCGCCGTGTGCGTCACAGGTCTGATCGTGGTAGACACGGCGACGCACTTCACCTTCTGGGGTCAGCTCTGGATCGCACTTCTCATTCAGGCAGGAGGACTGGGGATTCTCACGTTCACCACCCTTTTTGCTCTGGCCCTGGGACGGCGGGCAGGCCTGGCCGTCGAGGAGGCCTCTGGCGTTCCGACCCGGCATGTGGCCTACATGCGGCACGGCGCGCTCGTCCGCACCGTGGTGGCCGTGACGCTAACCATCGAGGCGATCGGTGCCGTGCTTCTGTGGCTTGCTTGGCGGGGGACCATGGGTGGCACCGGTGCGGTCTGGCCCGCGTTGTTCCACGCCGTATCCGCATTCTGCAACGCGGGCTTCTCCGTCTTCTCGGAATCGCTGGCAGGATTCCGGGGGAGCCCATACACGCTGTCGGTCGTGATGGCGCTGGTGGTGCTGGGAGGCCTGGGTTTCGTGGTTCTCGAAGATCTTCGCTTTCGCTTCCTGAGGCGCTCGTCGTCGCGCCTCTCCCTGCACTCTCGCCTCGCCCTGGTCATGACCGCCACCCTTCTGGCGGTTTCCTGGCTCCTGTTTACGGCGTTCGAGTGGAACGCCGAGTTCGCGAGCATGACCCTGTTCGACCGCGTCACCAATGGGCTCTTCATGGCTGTGACGCCGCGGACGGTGGGGTTCAATACCGTGGGCTACGGGTCCGTCAACAATCCGTCCGTCTTTCTCACGTTTCTGCTCATGCTGGTGGGAGGGTCACCGGGATCGACTGCGGGGGGGCTCAAGACCGTGACGCTGGCCATCCTGTTCGCCGTGCTCCTGGCGCGGCTCCGGGGGGAGCGGGAGGTATCGGTCTTCCGTCAAACTCTGCCCCGGGACACGGTCCAAAGGGCGGTTGGACTGGTGGTTGGCGGCGTAGTGATCCTGGCAGGGGCGATCTTCCTTCTCCTGGTCACGGAGCTCCCGGCGGGCGGGCCCGAGAACCGGCTCGAGTTCCTCATGCTGATCTTCGAAGCCGGCAGCGCCTTCGGCACGGTGGGGCTGACCATGGGGGTCACTCCCGACCTGACCGGGCTGGGACGAATCATCGTGGTGTGTCTGATGTTCGTGGGCCGGGTGGGTCCTCTGGTTCTCGTCTCGGCGATGAGCACGGCCCTTCAGGTCCAGCGTGGAGCCTTCCGCTACGGCGAGGAGGATGTGGTGATTGGATAATCGGATAGGCCGGGCTCCCGAGGCTCGTACAGACGTGAGATCGGGGTCCGGTGGGCTGGAGGGTCGCAATCCATGAAACGATTCGTAGTCGTGGGCCTCGGAGGGTTTGGCTTCTGGGTCGCTCGCGAGCTCCACCAGCAGGGCTTCGACGTCATCGCCATCGACAAGAACCCCGAGCTCGCGGATCGGTGCGCCCCGTTCGCCAGTCACTGCGTGGCTGCGGACGCCACGGACCCGGATACGCTCCGTCGGGCAGGCGCCGAGGCCGCGGATGCCGGCATCGTGAGCACGGGCGACGACCTGGCGGCCAGCATTCTGGCGATCCTGGCACTGAGAGACGTCGGTGTGGAGCAGATCTACGCCAAGATCTCGGGACTCCAGGCCGCCCGGGCCCTGGAGCGCTTCGACCTGGCCGACATGGTGTTCCCCGAGCGCGAGTCGGCCACGAGGCTTGCCCGGCGCCTGACGTCCTCGGTCGTCCTGGATTACATTCCTCTCGGAGGCGAGTATTCCATCCAAGAGCTGGCGATTCCCGACCCCTGGATCGGGAAGACGCTTCGGGAATTGAGCCTTCGAAAGGCACACGGAGTCCAGGTCGTGGCTCTCTTCGATGTCCTGACAGGGGTCTGGACCGTCGCGCCCGACCCGGACAAGCCTCTTATGGAGTCGGATGTCGCCGTGGTTGCGGGGAACGACCGGGCCTTGACCAAGCTTCTGGCCAAGGCTCGGTGATCTTCGCTGGTGGCATCTTCTCGCGGGCCCCCCCGCCGTCCTCATGATCCCGAGATCGGCGAAGACCCGCTTTCCAACCTGAAACCCGATCTGCGCGTCCAACGTAGTGAGAGAAGATTTCGCCACGCGAAGTATCATCACACGAAAGAGACACTGCCGTGTTCAGCTCCGATCTGAAGCGCGGAAGCCTCGAACTCCTCATCCTTTCTGTCCTCCAGGGTTCCCCCCGCCACGGC
>JBDHKE010000192.1:0-4398 GCA_039586555.1 Gemmatimonadota bacterium
TTGATGCTCTGCGCTCTCCCGTTCTGCACGCTCCTCCCGGCCCCGTCGGAAGCCCAGCTGACGGATGCGGAAAAGGACGAGCTGCTCCGGGCCCACAACACGTGGAGAGCGCGGCACCAGGTGCATGGCTTGCGGTGGTCGGAGGACCTGGCCCGCTACGCGCGAGCATGGGCAGAGCATCTGGCCGCGAAGGGCGGGCCGCTGGCCCACTCTACCCAGAGCGGGAAGGCGCGTCCCGAGGCGGCAGCGCTCGGATACCGGGGCTGGGGCGAGAACCTCTATTGGAGCAGCGCCATCGTCTGGAGCGACGGGAGACGGGAGATCAATCGAAACGTCACGCCGGAGCAGGTGGTGGAGAGCTGGGCAGGGGAGGAGCGGTGGTACGACTTCGAGACGGGAGGGTGCTCCGCGCCGCCCAACGAAGCCTGCGGACACTTTACCCAGGTCGTCTGGAATGGAACCAGCCAGGTGGGATGCGGGAAGGCCGTCGGCCCTGATCGATCCCAGATCTGGGCCTGCAGCTACGATCCCCCTGGCAACTACCAGGGCGAATACACCTGGAACGTGCTTCCGCCGGGGAACCTTCGCTAGGCAGTCAGGCAAGAAACCTCACCAGGCAGCTTTCGGAAACGCGCCAAGGTTGTAAGTTACCGCGGCCTGTGGTCACACCTTCACAGGGTCCGTACCGGTGCCCGACTCCTTGGCGGAAACAAGCAGGCTCAGGGGGCCCAGCCCCCTTCACACCGTCATCCGCGTCGCATACTTCCTTCTCCTCCTCTATCTCTTCTTCTTCAGCATCGAGCTCATGAGCGCCGCCTTCAGAATGGCGGGTCGCGGCTTCGCGGAGCAGCTCATCAACACGGTGTCGGATCCGGTGGCGGGCCTGATCGTGGGGTTTCTGGCTACGAGCCTCATACAGAGCTCCTCCACCACCACCACCATCGTGGTGGGCCTGGTAGCGTCGGGAGCGCTGTCCATCGAGCTGGCCGTGCCCGTCGTCATGGGCGCCAACATCGGCACGACGACCACCAACACCCTGGTGTCCATGGGGCACGTGGCGCACCCGTTACAGTTCGAGCGAGCCTTCGCGGCATCGACGGTGCACGACTTCTTCAACGTGCTCGCCGCACTGACGATCCTTCCGCTGGAGGTGCTGTTCCACCCCGTGCAGTCCATAGCGGTGTTCTCCCAGAGGCTCTTCGAGGGTGCCGGAGGCATGAGCCTGGCGAGCCCGCTGAAGGCGGTGGTTCAACCCCTGTCTCAATTGATCATCGAGTGGATCCCGCACGAGATCCTTCTGGTGATCATCGCGCTGACGGTGCTCTTCACCGCGCTTCGGCAGATGATGAAGGTGATGCGCGGGATGGTGCTGGAGCGTCTGGAAAGCCTCTTCGACCGGATCTTGTTCCGGAATGACGCGGCCAGCTTCGGCCTGGGGATGGTGATGACCGCGGCGGTGCAGAGCAGCTCTGCAACCACCTCGCTGGTGGTGCCACTGGCGGGGACGGGAGTGCTGAGCCTGCGCCAGATCTACCCCTACACTCTCGGCGCGAACGTGGGGACCACGATCACGGCGATCCTCGCATCCTTCGCCACCGGGAGCGCCACCGCGGTCACGGTGGCGCTGGCTCATCTGACCTTCAACGTGATGGGCATCGCCCTCTTCTACCCGCTCGCGAGACTGCCCATGTGGCTGGCCAGCAAGACCGGCGCGATCGCGGCTCGCTCCCGTGCGAGCTCCGCCACGGTCATCGCGGTGTATATCATGTTGCACGTCATCCCGGTTCTCTACGTTCTGATCCGTTAGGTACCCCGGGAGGTGGAGGAAGCCATGTGGAAGGACATACTCTCACTGTTCAAGGGCGGGGGCCTGCTCCAAGAGGCCTTCGATGAGGCACTCCTCATGCTCAAGACGTCCCACGGAATGTACCGTGACTCCGTGGCGGCCCTCCGCAAGGACGGTCCTCTGGTAGATGACATCTACCAGCGGGACAAGCAGTTGAACAAATATGAGCGGAGCGTCCGCAGGAAGATCGTGACGCACATGTCCGTGTCGTCCAGGCCCGACATCAACATGGGGCTGGTTCTCACCGCCATTGTCATCGACATCGAGCGGATCGGAGATTACACGAAAAACATCGTCGAGCTCGCCATGGGGCAGCGGGAGCCGTTCGATGGGCACGAGCTCAACGACGACGTCCTGGAGCTGGAACGCGTGGTGGACGGGATGTTCGACGATGCATTGCTTGCGCTCGAAGAGTCTGACGAGGATCGAGCGAGGCAGATCATCGGGGCGCATGGACAGGTGGCGACGATGGTGGAGCGAGACATCCAGCTCCTTCTGGATCGCGTGGCGATGGCGGGTCAGTCCGGGGCCGCAGTTACCACGGCCCTTTACCTCCGTTATCTGAAGAGGGTGGGCGCCCACCTGAAGAACGTGGCCACCAGCGTGGTGAACCCCTACCACCGCATCGGCTTCCGGGAGAAGCGGCGGAAGGACACATCACAAACGGAGACGAGGGAAGGTTGAAGGTCGCGCCACCCGCGCTCATGCTCGGCGGGCACCCCAGAGCGGGCCTCAGGGGTCCTCAGAGGTTGAAGCACACCGTCTTGGGCTCGGTCATTTCCAGGAGCGCGAACTTGATTCCCTCCCGTCCGAGCCCCGAGTACTTCACCCCTCCAAAGGGCATCGCGTCCATGCGATAGTCGGTGGAGTCGTTCACCATCACCCCTCCCACATCCAGCTCCTCGATGGCCCTGAAGGCGTGGGTCAGACTGCGGGTGAAGATCGCGGCGTGGAGGCCGAACTCCACATCGTTGGCCAGAGTGATGGCCTGCTCCAGGTCCGCCACGGGGTAGATGCTGACCACCGGCCCGAAGACCTCCTCACAGTCCACCTTGACTCCCGCCGGCACGTTGGTCAGGACCGTAGGCCAGTATACGGCTCCTTCCCGCCGGTGACCGCACTCCACGGTGGCTCCCGCCTGGATGGCCTCAGACACCCATGACTCCACCCGGACGGCCTCCGCCTCGTTGATGAGGGGACCCATGTCGCAATCCTCGTCCTGCTTGGGCCCCACCTTGTACCTGAGGGTCCGGGCCACGAAGCTCTCCACGAAGGATTCGTAGACCTCCTCCTCCACATAGATCCTCTGGACTCCGATGCAGTTCTGCCCCGCGGCCCAGAAGGCACCGGACACGCAGCTCTCCACCGCTCTGTAGAGGTCGCAGTCCCCGAGGACGATCACGGGGCTGTTGGAGCCCAGCTCCATGCCGATCTTCTTGAGCCCCGCCGCTTTCGCCACCTCCAACCCGGCTTCCACGCCTCCAGTGAAGGAGACCATGCGCACCCGGGGGTCCGACACAAGAGCCCCACCGATCTCTCGCCCCGGTCCGGTCACCACGCTCAGAACGTTCGGCGGCAGACCGGCCTCCAGCAGAGCCTCGGCGAGCTTCAGCGCGGACAGAGGCGTGGCGGTGGCGGGCTTCACCACGACCGCGTTTCCGCCCGCGATGGCCGGCGCCACCTTGTGCGCCACCAGGTTCAGCGGATCGTTGAAGGGCGTGACTGCCGCGATCACACCGATGGGGAACCTGTAGTAGTAGCCTCGCCGATTCTCAGAGCCCGCCTGCTGATCGAACGCAATAGTCTCACCCAGGATGCGGGTGGCCTCCTCGGCCGCCACGCGCAGCGTGAGCGTGCACCGGAAAGCCTCCTTGCGGGCCTCCCGGATGGTCTTGGAGCCTTCGAGGCTGATGAGTCGGGCAAACTCTTTCTGATGCTCCTCTACGATCCGCGCGGTCTTCCGGAGGATCTCGGCCCTTCTCCCGGTGGAAAGGCGTCGATTGGTCTGATAGCCCTCGACGGCTGAGGCGACCGCCCGGTTCATATCGTCCGCGGTGCCTCGGGGGACCGTGTCGATGACTTCTCCCGAGTGCGGATCCTGGACCCGGATCGTCTCCTCCCGATCCAACCACTCTCCGCCGACAAGCATACGCATGGTTTCCGCCCTTTGGCGCTGGAGTTCTTCGCCCGGCCATCATATTAGCAAAGTGTCAGGTCCTCGGCGTGATCAGGGACGAGCTGGACGGTCAGACCGTCATGCGCCTCAGAGTGGCCCGTGGCTCACTGAACCACGAGCGTGGCGGTGGCCGAGTGCGTCAGTGACTCCCACGTGCCCGTCACGGTGATCTCGTACGTGCCCGGCGGCGTTCCGCCATCGGTCGGCGACGTCCCGTCGTCGCCGCAGGCCATTTGCAGAAGAACCAGGACCACGCCGAGTGCCAGAGCCCCCCGGAGTCCGCGGGAGCCCGCTGGGGACCACCGCGAGCTACCGATGTGGTACCGGCGAGTCGTCACGAGCACCACAAGGCCTATAAGGGAGAGGAGCCCCAACC
>JBDHKE010000193.1:0-4355 GCA_039586555.1 Gemmatimonadota bacterium
CCCGAAGCTCTGAGAAACCGTAGACGCCCCCGGCGTCCGAGGTGGTGGTTCGCTCTTCAGTGCCGATCAGCGACAGGGTCACGTCCGGCAACCCCACATCCCCTACCCGAACCTGCCCTTCGATGGCGGAGGTGCGGATGAACTGGCCCTGGAAGTCCACGACCACCACCTGACCCTCGGAGCTGACCGTCGCGTGACGGGCGGTGGGGTCGAATGTGATGTCGGCGGGGAATCCGCTGATGGAGACCGTGTAATCTCCCACCTTGCACCCGGGAAACTGGTAGCTGCCCGTGCCGTCCGTAGCCGTCGAGTTGGAGGAGGGACCCTGAAGCGTGACGGACACCCCGGAAGCAGGATTGCCCTCGACGGAGACCCTCCGCTGGATCGTTCCCTCCGGCTCCCGCTCGGGGCCACAGGCACCCGGGCGGGCGCAGGGATCGCCGGGGTCGCCGCTGCCGCATGAGACCGGGGTAATCACGACAAGGGAAAGCAGGATGTGCCGGGAGCGGAATGGCCGGATCTTCATGGTGCGACTCCGAGCCGTTGAGCCTCAGATTCCTCGAGCTCGGGCCGTCCGGTCCAGCGGAGAGGCCTGTGGAGACGGGGTCCAGCAGGGCTTCGTTGGGCCTGGGCGGCCCCTTCGCAGCAGCTTTTGCTCAAGATACGACCGGGGGAGCGGGCTCGCGAGCGATTTCAAGGCGACCTTCGGGCAGTTCCAGGCCTCGGTGCCCTCCTTTGCGATCATGTCGAGGTCCGGATCATCACCGACCCTCCGCCCCCCTCGCCCGGTCGGACTAGTAGTCGGTACCCAGTAGGTGGCGATTTCCCAGGCGCACGTTCGTGAGACCGGCTTGCAAGGCCGCTTCCAGAGCCCCTTCGGCATGACTCACCGACGTGCGCGGCAGGTCGTCCATGAAGAAGTGTGGGGCGAAACCGAGAAGGGAGTACGGAGTGTCGGGATCGTGCTCCGCGATGAAGGTCGCGATGCGGGCCACCTCGTCTGCATCTACGTAGCCAGGCACCAGGAGTGTGCTGGCCACCACCAGTGGGGGGCCGAAGCGTTCCCGCGAACGGGCCACCGCTTGGGTGAAGTTCGCCAGCGTCCGCCGGTTGCTCCAGCCGGTCAGAGCCACGTGAAGGGGCTCGGTATGGGCCTTCAGATCGAACTTGATGCAGCCGCCCGTGTCCACAGAGAGCTGAACGGCCCGTGCCAGGAGCTTGGGATGCGCCGTGCCCGCAGTCTCCCAGCAGACCACCACTCCTCTCTCGGCCAGAGCGCGAGCCGTGGCCAGTGCGTGGGGCATCTGTGACGCCGGATCACCACCGAAGAAGCAGACGCAATAGGTGCCGGCAGTGGCGCAGCCGGCCAACTCGCCCCCACTCATGCCCACCTGGCGCTCGTTGTCCACCCCTCGGAAGTGCCAATTCTGGCAGAAGAGACAGTCCAAGGTGCAACTGGTGTAGAAGACGGCCAGGTTGTGCATGCCCGCCTGCGCGCTCCCCGAGCAGACCCAGTCGGCGACGCAATTGGTGGGAAGGGGATCACGGTACCAGTGCAGGACGCCCCGCCGGGGCGTTCCAGCCACGTGCTTCAGCCTTCCCTCCCTAACCGTCCGAAGTCCGCAGAACCCCCACTCTCCCTCACCGATCAGGCAGTCGCAGCCACACAGCCCGCACGCCACACCTCCGGCTGTCCTGGGAGGGTGATCCGGAAGGAAGAACGGCCTCCGCGAGCGCTGGTGGGCGGCCCTCGCCACAGGGAGTCCTCGCTCGGTTCTGGCGCAGGCCGGGCAGAGGCCCAGGCCCTCGGCCATCAAAGGGTGAGGCTCGCCACAAGCGCCGCATCGGACGGCCCCCGGACCCTGACTCTCATCCCTCCAACGATGTCTAACGGTCCGCATCCTCGACACCCAGGATCCCAGTGCTGCGAAGGAAGTCTTCGACGTGACTCCAGAACTCCGGCCACGAAGGAGGGCAGTCGTTGTGGGCGCACTCCAGCGACACGAGATGGGCGTTGGCTGCCACGGACGCCAGGGCCACGCCGTGGCGGTGAGGCACGATCCGGTCCCGCTTCCCGTGCAGGATCAGAACGGGACCCTGGTAGGACTCCAGGACCTCCCGGGAGTCAAAGCGATCGAGGGCCAGAAAGGGAGGCAGCCAGTATGCCCGCATGGCCATGGCCCCCACGCTCGTGAACGTCGACTGGAGAATCAGCCCGGCCACTGAACGCCGCGTGGCCAGCGACGCCGCCACCCCTCCTCCCAGGGAGCGCCCCATGGCCACGATCCGGTCGGAGTCCACATCGTCGCGGTCTGCCAGCCAGTCGTACGCGGCGTCGGCAGCGCGGGCGAGGCTCTCTTCGCTGGGTTTCCCCCCGGACCTCCCGTACCCGGGGTACTCCACCAACAGAACCCCCACACCCAGATTCGAAAGGGGCGTCCACAGATCGAGCCAGTCATCAATGAACTCGCCATTCCCGTGGAAGAAGATCATCGCCGGCCGCTCACCGGTGGATGCAAAGCCCTGCCCAGGCAGGAACCAGGCCTCCGTTCCAGCTCCCTCACCCGTTAGCCAGACAGCCTGTACGTCCGAGGCCGAACCGATGTCTGCTTCGCGAAACGGTCCCAGATGGGTGCCTGGGAAGACGATCTTCCTCTGGAGTGCGAACGCCAGCGCTCCGTACGCAACGTACGCGAGGGCGATGAACAGAAGAGCTCGTTCCACGAGATGCCCACCCGCAGTGGAGAGTGTTCCCTGACTCGCGATCCTCCACAAAATACCGGAAGAGGTGCAGCGCTGCCCGTTCGCAGACAGAGACGCTTCATCATCTCACGCCCTCGGGCACGGCTGGATCCGACTCAACAACTCCTCGACGAGCCGTGACAGTCTACCGAACGCCGACAGCACTTCGTCAGGGAACTGACCGGAGGATTCGCTCCCCCCGAGGGATTCCCACCCCCCTCCGATCGTGAGCCCCTCCAACCTCAAGCCGGCCAGGAGGTGCACGTAGTCCGCATTGATCTCCGAGGCGTTGTCCGCGGCGTCACGCTGGCTCGGGTACTCCGCCTCGAACTCGACGCGTTAGCGGAGATCGACGATGGGGGTCCCCTCACCAAGCGCCTGGAGCAGTCCATTCTCGTCGGTGTCTCGCTGCTGCTGCCCGGTCAAGGAAGACGGGGAGATGGCTCCGGCGAAGAGTGGCAGAAGGAACAGGCAGCGCCGACCTCTCCGACGACGGGGCCGACTCATCATCCGAATCATCGTCGAGGGCATCCCCCCGAGAGGGCCATCCGGCTCGCAGGCGTGACTCTATCACCTCGAAGTGATCCACGGGACGGAAGGCCACGAAGTCGATCTCCCGGGGTGGACCATGCGACCGAGCCAGTCTCCTCGGCCAACGAGGCAGGTGCTGGCACGGCCGTTGCAGCTTGACATTGATGTGCATCACGACGCACCGTGAGAGTAGCAGACAGCCGCACAAGTAAGCCCACCTCACGAGTCACTGAGGATCCGCGACAGCGCAGGACCGCCACAGAGCACGAGGACGGACCGATGTCTCGACGACGCATCCGACTCACCGCCATGGCCTCGCTCCTCATTGCCGGAGCAGCGCTGAGCTGCTGGGACGAGGAGCTGATCGTCCCGTCTTCGGAACCCACGGCCGAGATCGATCGTGCAGCGGCCGCTGCACAGGAGCAGCGACCCCAGTTCCGTCCCGGGCATTATCTGATCCGCTTCCGGTCGGACGTGGCCGACGCCCCGGGGCTGGCCCGGGCGTTGGCCAATCAGCACGGCCTCGGGCTTCGGCATACGTACGAGCGAGCCCTCAAGGGGTTCTCCGCACGGGTTCCGGACGGATTGGTCGAGGTTCTCCGGCGCCACCCACAGATTGAGGCCATAGAGCCCGTAGGCATCGCCTATCTGGAGCTCGACGCCCAGACCGCCTCGGTGTCGGTGCCCACGCAGGGGCTACGGGTGCGGCTGGTGGCGGACGATCTGGCCCTGACGGAGGGTGCGGAGGTAGCGAGCTGGCCGAACAGCGGGAGCGAGGGGGACGCGACGCAGGGGGACGGGTCGAGGCTGCCCACCTACCATGCGGCCTCCGGCGGTGCGTTCGGCGGGCGTGCCCACGTGGGCTTCAACGAAGGAGCGGACAACGACGAGCATCTGGTGATCGCCGGGGTGGCCGACCATGGGTCGGGCACGCTGATCGCGGTCTTCAAGCAGGATGACGCGACGACCCACCATTACGGGCTGCTGGCGGCGTATGGGAGCGCCTCGGACCGGGCGGCGTTCGTGACGCGTCGCAACCGGGGCGGGGCGGATCCGCTGTCGTACTGGGATCCCACGAACGG
>JBDHKE010000194.1:0-4336 GCA_039586555.1 Gemmatimonadota bacterium
AGCCCTTCGGGGTGCCGCCCCAGCGGGCGTAGGAGGTCCGGGGGCTCGTGGCGCGGCCCGACACCACCGTCACGGTGCCGACCGTCGAGCCGGGGCGGGTGACGACCAGGGGGGCCAGCTTCGTCTCGCCGTCGCAGGTCATTCCCTTCGAGTCGTCGGAGGCCAGCCAGGCGGCGCGGTCGGCGTCGGTCAGCGGGCGCCAGACCATCGAACGGTCGGAGCGGGTCACGGTAGCGGTCATTCCCTTGCGAACACTCATGTCATCTCCTTCAGCCGCAAGCGGCTCGGGGGTCCATCTTCCTTACGGTTTGAGAGGGGGGCCAGGAACCCCCTACCGGGAACCTCGGGTTCCGGAGCCTCCACACTCCTCGCAGGTGCAGAGGGGGTGAGGGTACTCACCCCGCCCCTCGCACACCGGGCAATCGCCGGTGTCATCCTTGTGGGCGACCCAGGCCGCCCGGCTGGGGGAGAGTCTCCGGTAGGAGAGGAAGCACGGGGTCCCCAGCTTGGAGGTCCCCAGAGCGCTTTCGACGGTGGCCGCCGCGATCCAGGTCGCGTTCGCATTGGGCGAGAACCGCATTCCATCGACCTCGGAGGCCGTGGGGTCCAGGCGAACCATGTCCCCCCGGTGCTCGGTGATCGTCGCAGGGATGTTGATTCGGATACGCATGTCCATGGTGCCTCCTAAGCCCGGACGCGACCGCGGCAGGCGCGCTTGGACGCTTCCTTCCGACGGTCCTTCGTCCGGGACGCCTTCACACCGGCGGACCGGTAGATGAGAGCCTGCTGCCCACCCGCGGACAGACGCTCCCGACGATCGACACCGCGCGCACCGCGGACGATGTCGAGCTTCGCGTTCTTGTTCTTGCGTGCCATGGTGACCTCCTGCGGTCCTTACGGTTGAAGGGGAGAGCCGGGAACCCCCTAGCTCCCGATTCTCATGTGCCACGAGATGATCGCCCCGAGGACGTGTTGACAGGGCTCCTCCGACTCGCACCTGGAGCAGGAGAAGGCAACGCCTCCCGTCTCCGTGATGGGGCTAATCACCACCCCGATGCCCGAGCCGTCGGAGTCCCGGAACGCGCAGGCGATCCGGTTGATACGATCGCCGGGACGCTTTTCGAG
The DNA here is from genome assembly GCA_039586555.1 of Gemmatimonadota bacterium. Lineage (GTDB taxonomy): Bacteria > Gemmatimonadota > Gemmatimonadetes > Longimicrobiales > Gaopeijiaceae > JBDHKE01. The sequence goes on from JBDHKE010000194.1 coordinate 1,126, forward strand.
CATCCCGACGCTGACCGTCTGAAGCTCCTCCTCGATCAGGAGCAGGTAGGCTTCGTGACGCTCCCCCAGGGGCCCCTTCTCCAGAAGGGGCTGGACGAGAGCGTTCAGGTTCGCCAAAGCGATTTGGACCGTCGCTGCGGCTTTCTCGGTGGGGTTCATCGGCTAGTCCAGGTTCACGTAGTGACCGACGTAGCCGGGGATGTCCTTCATATCGTCGTAGAAGGTGCCCGACAGGTCGAGACAGTTGCTGCTGAAGCACGCCTTGACGCGCTTCGTGGAGGGGTTGCCCTTCGGAGTGACGGCCGGGCCGGTCACCCACACGAAGCAGCAGACGCCCTTGCCTCCGCTCATGACGTGGGTGGGGGCGGTGTGCTTCGCAATCACCTCGTAGACAGCACTCTTGAACTTGGGGTCCATGGTCGCCATGGGCTTCTCCTTTGGCCGTAAACGGCTCGGGGGGTTCATCTTCCTTACGGTTTGAAAGGGGGGTCAGGAACCCCCTTGGGCTCGGAGGTGGTCGAACACGTCGAGAGCGGCCTCCTTCTCGGTCTCACGGGGAGGCCCCACGAAGTTGAGGTCGCGGTCGAGGCCGACCCAGCCTTCGAGGGTCCAGGTCGTGTGGCCCACGTCGTCGGCCCCGGTCTTGGATCCTTTCAGCGGCCGGATGTGAGAGACGACCTCTTTGAAAGCCACGGAGGCCGACTTCAGGTGGTAGCGAACGGCCATCACTCCCCCTCATCCGTCCGGCGGGGGAAGTCGTCCTCGAAGTCCCAGTTGCCCGCAGCCCGCTGGCCGGGAACGGTCAGGAGCATCGGGCCCACCTCATCGTCGGGGGGCAGGTTCGCGCCCAGGGCGCCGAGGACCTCGCGCCGCATCTCCTCCGTCGTCTTCACCGGCTGACGAGCCTTCCACGCCTTGTAGGCACCGGGCACCGCCTCCCACTCGCAGTCGTAGCAGAAGCCCCGGACGTTGCCGTCAGCTTCGGTGAATCGGGCCCCCGGCGTCCCGCACTTGGGGCAGCCGCAGTCGGCGCAGTGGTCGCCGTGGTCGCAGTTGGTTCCGCCGCAGAAACGGCACTCGATGTTCATGGGTTCACCTCTCATGATGTAGAAGTCGTCGCCGCAGCCGGTACAGGCTCCGTCACTGCCGGGCGTGCAGAGGGCACCTTCAGCGACCGCATGTTCGATGTCGGGGAAGCCCTCCGCCCAGGTGTCCGGGTCAGCCTCCCGCCGAGCCGTCATGGAACTGGCGAGGGTGACACGCCGGTCATGGAACTCACCCTCTGCCACGCCCCAGCGGCACGGACGGCCGCAGGGTGTGTGGCAGAGGTGACAGAAGACCTGGATCGGGGTGATGGGCTTCACCGGCTCACCTCATGCAAGGAAGGCTGCTCCTGGTAGAGAGCGTGAAGCTCCCGAGCCAGGGTGTCCACGGCGTCGAAGTCGCCGTCCCGAACGGCCTTGTCGAGCTTGTCCTTGACCGGGCTCACCTGGCGGTACCACTTGTCCCACACGTCCCGACGATCCCGCTCGGCTTTCGCGGCGGCACGCCTCTCGGCCACCTTCCGGTCGAGGTCGGCCACGGCCTCGCGGACCTCCGCCAGGCGAGCGAGAATCTTCTCACTCGCCTCGGTGTGGTCCACGGGCATCTCCTGTGGGGTGCCCGTGCGGAAGTCGTCGTACCCGCGGCGGATGCCGTACCAGCGGTGGCGGCTGCCGGTAACCTGCGTGTCGTACCGCAGCGTCTCTTCCCGAGTCCGCATCTTCATGCTGTTCCGACCCCAGCCGGTGGTCTGGTGTCCTGTATGGACAATGATGGACTTCGCCGTCACCTTCGCGGCGAAGCGGACCCCGTCGAACTCGATCCACTCGGGGTACTTCTTGGGGTCTGGGGTGATCTTGTCGTGGGTCATGGGGGATCCTCGGTGGGTTAGAGACGGTCCTGGGCCGGGATTCGGACCAGGCGACGGTCGGCAGGGGGGCAGTAGCCCCAGGTCAGGGTGGCGAGGTGGGCAGCGTCGGACACGTCCGACGCCCAGATGAGGCCCTTACGGAACCGGCCGTAGGAAACCGAGTAGCAGTAGGGGCGGGGGTTACGGTAGCCAGACATGGGGCCTCCAGGTCTTCCTTACGGTCCGGGAAAGGGGAGAGGAGCCCCCCACACCAGGTAGAGGTGGCCTCGGTGAACCACAGCCTCTGCGCCATGCTTCGGGGCCTCCAGGCGAAGCTGGGCCAGCCAGGAGCGGCCCTCGAACGCCTCGACCGGGTCGTTCGGCATCCGAACCAGGGAGGCGTAGAGATAGACCGAGCCTCCTTCAGGGGAGACATCGTCGTTGGGGCCAGCACGACGCCTCATGCGGGCCCAACCCTCATCCGGGTACGCTTCGACAGCTTCCATCACAGCCTCCCAGCGGGGTCTTGGAGGTTCCAGACGATCTGGCCGATGTCCCCGTCCACGACCAGTCGGCCATTCTTGTTCTTGGCGAAGTCCATCACCAACCCGTCCACAGACACATCGTCCTCACGACGCGTATGCACAGCCCCCACGCCGCGAAGCTGCACGCCACGAGAGTCCAACTCCCCACACGTCAGGCCGTCCAGGGCAACAAGCTGGTCATGGCCGGTCTCCGTCACGGCTCGGAACCGTAGCTCATCCAACATCCGAATCTCAATCACATTGGTCTCCATGGTTGGGACCTCCTTTTGTTGTAGGTCTTGGATGCCAGGTCCACCTTCGTCTTCAGCTTCTTCTTGCCACCGCACTTGGGGCAGTCAGTCTTGAAGGTCAGCATCTGGCTCGTCCTCTGGCCGCAAGCGGCTTGAAGAAGGGGTGGGTCCACCCACCGGAGGGAGCGAGAGAGGCACCTCCCACTCCCTCCGGGGGTATCGCCCCTTTCCCTTCCGCTGACTTCAGGGTGCCTCCCTCCGCCAGCTTCCGGTTCCAGGACCGCAACGCCACCACCCTCGGAGGAATCGAACCTCCAGGCTCCAGGGGGACTCGAACCCCGCGACGCGCGCCTCATCTTCCCTTACGGTTTGGGGCGGGGGCCCGGAACCCCCTAGACCCCAAAAACCCTCACGGAGGGGTTCCGAAGCCGCTTCTCGCCGGGCAGCCGGAGCGTGTACGGCTCGAAGGAGCCGTCCCAGTCGACGTAGACGTGGATGTTCCCCAGCGCCCTCGCGGCCTCGACCGCCCCGGACTCCCGCAGGGA
>JBDHKE010000195.1:0-4286 GCA_039586555.1 Gemmatimonadota bacterium
AGCCCACCGGAACCTCACGGTCACCGTGCGGCGTTACAGTCCGGCGACGGGTCGGTTCGAGAAACTTGCCAACTCACCCGGGGTTTCCCTCTCCGGGCTTGGAAATGATCGCCGTCATCTGGCGCAACGCACACCCCAGCCGAATTCTTGAAGGCAACAGCTGGAACCTGAGAAGCCCCCCGAACCCCGGCGCCGGCTCTGCTCGCCGGCCCGGCGCGAATGGAGGAGAGCGGGATGAACCCGGTGAGGGAGCTCCAGAAGCACGGCCAGTCCGTCTGGCTGGACTACATCCGCCGCAGCTTGCTTACCACGGGCGAGCTGCGCCGGCTCATGGAGGAGGACGGCCTACGGGGCGTCACCAGCAACCCGAGCATCTTCGAGAAGGCCATCACGGGAAGCGAGGAGTACACGGAGTCTCTGAGGAGGCTGACGCGCACCGACCCTCACGCCGACGGGAAGTCCCTTTTCGAAGGCCTCGCCATAGAGGACATCCGCCTGGCGGCAGACGTCCTGAAGCCCGTCTACGCGGAGACCCAGGGCGTCGACGGGTACGTGAGCCTGGAGGTCTCACCTCGCCTGGCTCACGACACACAGGGAACCATCCTCGAAGCGCGCCGCCTCTGGGAGGTCGTGGACCGGCCCAACCTCATGATCAAGGTCCCTGCGACCCCGGAGGGGATCCCCGCCGTGGAGACGCTCATCGGGCTCGGCATCAACGTGAACGTGACGCTGATGTTCTCGTTGGCTCACTACGAAGCCGTGGCCGCGGCCTACATTCGGGGATTGAGCAGGGCCCCCGATCCTTCCCACGTGGCGTCCGTTGCCTCCTTCTTCGTCAGCAGAGTGGACCGGGCCGTGGATCGCGCCCTGGAGGAGATCGGCACACCTGAAGCGCTGGCGCTCCGGGGACGGGCGGCCATCGCCAACTCCAAGCAGGCCTACCGGCGCTTCAGGGAGATCTTCTACGGGGAGGAGTTCGCGGAGCTCCGGGCTCGGGGGGCCCTGGCGCAAAGGCCCCTCTGGGCCAGCACCAGCACCAAGAACCCCGCGTACTCGGACGTGCTCTACGTGGAGGAGCTCATCGGTAGCGACACCGTGAACACCGTCCCTCCAGGGACCCTCAACGCCTTTCGGGACCATGGCCAGGTGCGCGCCTCACTGGAGGACGACTCGGAGATCTCGGGATCGGATCTGGAGAAGATCGGTGGGGTTGGCGTCGATCTGGACTCCATCACGGAAGAGCTTCAACGGAATGGAGTGAAGGCCTTCGCAGACTCCTTCGAGCATCTCCTGGCGTCCCTGGAGGAGAAGCGCGAGGCGATTCGGACCCACCGCATCGCGGCGGGACAGGCGATGACTCTAGGGGCCTCGCAGGTGCCCGTGGACGAGCGCATCCGGGAGTGGGAGGAGCGCGACTTCGCACGGCGCTTCTGGTGCAAGGATCCCAGCCTGTGGTCCGCCGAGCCCGCGCCCGAGCTCTCCGACCGCCTCGGATGGCTCGAGCTGCCCGAAGCCATGCACGAAGAGTTGGACCGGCTGCATGCACTGGCCCAGGAGGCCCGGGAAGAGGGGATCCGCTTCGTGGTCGTGCTGGGTATGGGCGGATCGAGTCTGGCGCCGGAGGTCTTCCAGGCCACCTTCGGGAACGCCCCGGGCTTTCCCGAGCTCATCGTGCTGGATAGCACCCACCCCGATGCCGTGCGAGCCCTGGAGGAACGAATCGACCTGACCGCAACCCTCTTCCTGGTCTCCAGCAAGTCCGGCACAACCGCGGAGACCCTGTCCTTCTTCCGCTATTTCTGGAAGCGGGCAGAAGGGCTGGTGGACCACCCCGGGCGCAGCTTCATCGCCATTACCGATCCAGGCACCCCGCTGGAGGACCTCGCCCGGGAGAGAGGGTTCCGCGCCGTGTTCTCCGCTCCCCCGGACGTGGGGGGCCGCTACTCCGCTCTGACCTTTTTCGGGATGGTGCCGGCAGCGCTCATCGGCATGGACGCCCACAGGTTCCTCGACCGCGCCTGGACCCTCTCGGAGGGCTGCGCCTTCTGCGTCCCCGCCTCGGCCAACTCGTCCCTGATCCTGGGCGCCGCCCTGGGAGAGCTGGCCCGGGCGGGGCAGGACAAGGTCACCTTTCTGGTTCCGCCGGCCCTGAGGGGTTTTCCGGCCTGGCTGGAGCAGCTCATCGCCGAAAGCACGGGCAAGGACGACACCGGCATCCTGCCCGTGGCCGACGAGCCTCCGGGAGACCCGGACGAGTACGGAAGCGACCGGGTCTTCGTGGCCTTCCTGTTGGACGGCGATGACGCTGGGGAGCCTGGAGAGGGATTCCTGGACGGTCTGGCGGCACAGGGGCATCCCGTGATCCGAGTATCCCTCGAGGACCGCTACGATCTGGCCCGAGAGATCTTCCGCTGGGAAATGGGAGTCGCGGCTGCCGGCGCTGTTCTGGACATCCATCCCTTCAACCAGCCCGATGTGGAGCTGGCCAAGAGGCTGGCCCGGGAGGCCATGGCCGAGAGAGATGGTGGCAGTGGAGGGGGAGCCCCCGAGAGCTTCGCTGCCGACGGAAGCGAGGAGACATCCAGAGCGCTGCAGGAGCTCCTGGGAGAGGCCCGTGAGGGAGACTACGTGGCGATCCAGGCGTACATTGCACCCACGTCGGAGGCCGAGAGTCGGCTGCAGACGATCCGGAAGGCGCTGCGGGATCGGCTGCGCCTGGCCACGACGCATGGGTTCGGGCCGCGCTACCTCCATTCCACCGGCCAGCTCCACAAGGGAGGGCCCAACACCGGGCTCTTCGTCCAGCTGGTGGATCAGCCCTCCGAGGATCTGCCGGTGCCCGAGACGGACTACACCTTCGCCGATCTCATCCAGGCGCAGGCCCGGGGCGACTACCAGGCTCTTCGGCAGAGGGGCCGCCGCGTCATCCGTCTCGATCTCGGACGGGACCCTGTGGAAGGCTTGGACCGACTCATCGAGGAGCTCGCATGATCCGGGCGGCGATCTTCGACCTGGACGGCACCCTGGTCCAGACGGAACGGCTGAAGGCGCTCTCCTATGCCCGGGCGGCCGTGGAGCTCTGCCCGAGGGATCTCACGGAAAGCGAAGTGGTGGAAGCGTTCAAAGACGTGGTCGGCCGCTCTCGTCGCGAGGTCGCCATGACACTGGTGGAACGCTTCGGTCTGGAGGGGGCCGCCGCCGCGCGGTCGTCCGAGTTCGGCGTGAGCGCTCCATGGCAGGCCTTCGTTCAAGTGCGGCTCCGCCATTACGGCGAGATGCTCGAAGATCGCGACGTGATTCGCGGAAGCCAGTGGCCCCACAACATGACACTCTTGCAGGAGGCGAGAGAGATGGGATGCCGCGTCGGCCTGGCCACCATGTCCCACTGCCAGCAAACCTGGCGCATCCTGGAGGTCCTGAACCTGAGCCAGGCCTTCGACTTCGTGGCCACACGGGACGACGTGGAGAGGGGCAAGCCCGACCCGGAGATCTACCTCCTTGTCTCCCGCGAGCTGAGCATCCCCCCCGGGGAATGTCTGGTCATCGAAGACTCGCCTTCCGGGGTACAGGCAGCGCTCGCGGCGGGAATGAACGTGGTGGCCGTGACCACACCCTTCACGGCGGAGGCGTTCCGCTCACGGCACGTCCTGGACCGGCGGTGGGTGGTGGACGACCCGGCCACGCTGCCGCAGGTCGTGCGCCAGTGGATCGAGAGTGAGGGGTGAGAAGCACAGACGGCAGAGGAGCTGTCCTGAGAAGTGGGATTATCGCGACAGAAACCGAGCGCGAAGACCCAAGAACCCGTAAGCAAGAATCCTCGAGAGGGAGAGTCCCTGCATGGAACTCGGAATGATCGGCCTGGGCCGCATGGGCGCGAATATGGCCCAGCGACTGATCCAAGGAGGACACCGGGTGGCGGGATATGATCGCTCCCCGGATGCCGTTCGGCGCCTGGCGGATCAAGGGGGGATCGGAGCCGGCTCCATCGAGGAGCTCGTCCAGTGGCTCCAGGCGCCGCGTGTCCTGTGGATCATGGTGCCCGCCGGCGGACCCGTGGACGAGACCATCGAGACACTCCTGTCGCACCTGGGCGAAGGGGACGTCATCGTCGACGGCGGCAATTCCAATTACCGGGATACGCTGCGACGCGCCGAGACCCTTCGCGATCGCGGGATCCACTTCGTGGACGTGGGCACCAGCGGTGGCATCTGGGGGCTGGAGGAGGGCTACAGCATGATGGTGGGTGGGCCGAAGGAGGCGGTGGAGCGAATGGCGCTTCTTCTGGA
>JBDHKE010000196.1:0-5442 GCA_039586555.1 Gemmatimonadota bacterium
CGAGACTGACGATGCTCTGCTCCCGGCGCGATGCCCTGAAGATCGGCGCCGCCGCCGCAGGCGCGCTGGCCCTCGGCCGAAGCTCTCTCCTCGCCTCGTCCCTGGGCTCGCAGGAGGCCCGGATCCTCAACACCATCCCCTCGTCGGGGGAGCGGATTCCGGCGGTGGGGCTGGGAACCCACAACTCGTTCTCGACGGCGGCTCGGATTCTCGATGAGCACGGGACGCTCCGCGAGGTCCTGAGACGGTTCACCGAGCTGGGAGGGAGGGTGATCGATACGGCGCCCCCCTACCGGGACTCGGAACGGGTCGTGGCCAGCCTCACAGAGGAGATCGGCAGGGAGGAGGACATCTTCTGGGCCGCGAAGGTCAGTATCCGGGCCTCGGGCGGGCGGGACGCGGGGATGATGCAGGTGGAGCAGTCTCTGGCGCGCCTGGGCCACATCGACCTCAGCCAGATCCACGACCTCCTTCGCTGGCAGATCCAGCTCCCCCTCCTCCAGGAGCTCAAGCAGGAGGGGCTGATCCGCTACGTCGGCATCACGACATCGAACGACGAGCAGTACGAGGACCTCGAGGAGATCCTCCGCACCGAGGACCTGGACTTCGTCCAGTTCGACTACGCCATCGACAACCGGAACGCCGAGGAAGCGTTGATCCCCATTTCGCGGGACCGGGGCATCGGCACGCTCGTGAACGGCCCCTTCGGAGAGGGCCGCCTCTTCCAGCGCGTCGGCGACAGGCCGGTCCCCGAATGGGCCCACGAGTTCGGCGCCCGCACCTGGGCCCAATTCTTCCTTAAGTGGGTCCTGGGCAACGACGCCGTCACGGTGGTGATCCCCTCCACCGCGGATCCCAACCACCTCCAGGACAACATGGGCGCCGGCGTGGGCTGCCTTCCCACCGACGAGGAGCGGACCCGCATGACGCGCCTCATCGAGGAGCTTCCGGGGGGCTGAGCCCGCCGGCGCTCCGACCGTTAATCCGACTCGTGAGCTCCCGACGCCGCCACGACTCGATCCGTGATAATCACTACTCAAGCCGAGACCATCATGACTGATCGCCCTCGGGCGGAGGACCCCACTCGCGAGCTCCTCCACGAAACGACGAAGGCCCTGAGCCGCCGCCATTTCCTGCAGAGCGCGGGTCTGGCGGGGGCCAGCCTGGCCCTGGCGTCCCCGCAGGCCGCGAAGGCGCTCACCCGGGGCCGGGCGGGCCGGGAGACCGGCGCCGCATCCGACTTCGCGGTGACATTCGAGGAGGGCGCGATCACGAGCCTGAGGTACGCGGCCGACGCGATCGACACGGAATACGTCGAGCCCGGCACACGTTTCGGAGACGTGGTCCTGCGCATTCGGCACGGAAACGGCGAACGCCCCCGAGGTGGAGGTGGGGTTCGTGACCGAGGACGCGGCCCTGCGGTGGCGCGTGACGGTCCGCAACCCCTCCAACCGCCCCCTCGAGGTCGGTGATCTGGCCGTCCCGCTTCCCATCAACCTCAACCGCCGGCAGGAGAACGGGCAGTGGATCTCGCCGCCGGTCCTCAGGCACGGGCTCGTCGCGGGCGCGGGCTCCTTCTTCTACTGGATGCGAAGCAACAGCGTGGGTCCCTACCTGACGATGACCGTCGACGAGGGGACGAAGCTGGAGTACTGGGAGGCCCACGAGGGGTACCGCGTGTTCGTGCACTCGGCGGCGGCCGGAGCGGTTGCGGCCGAGCGCGGCTGCGACTGGCGGCAGCCCAACACGAGCCTCACCCTTCCAGCCGCACAGGAGCACACCTACGGCTTCACGCTGCGCTGGGCTGACAATTACGACCACGTCCGCCAGATCCTCGTGGAGCAGGGTCTCATCGATGTGAACGTCGTCCCCGGGATGACGCTCCCCAGCGACCTCAAGGCCCGGATCTCTCTGCGGACGAACCAGCCCATTAGCGGCGTCGAGGCGGAGTATCCGGACGACACGAGCGTACGCTCGCTAGGACGGAGGGGGGAAGCCGAAATCTACGAGGTGCGCTTCTCGCGCCTGGGCGAGAACCGGCTCACCGTGCGCTTCGGCTACGACCGGCTCATGTACCTGGAGTTCTTCTCGACCGAGCCCCTGGAGACGCTGATCAACAAGCGAGGCGCGTTCATCGCGGCACACCAGTGGCGGGACCCCTCCCTCTGGTACGACGGACTGCTGGCCGAGTGGGCCATGGACACGCACGTCATGCTGAGCCCGGACAACCCGGACCGGATCGAGGGCTGGCGGGTCTACGCGTTGACCTGCGACGACCCGGGCCTGGGCAAGCCGGCCTTCCTGGCGGCGAAGAACGCCGAATTCCCGGTCCAGGAGGAGGTGGAGGCCCTGGACTACTACATCGAGAACTTCGTCTGGGGCGGGCTCCAGCGCACCACGGAGGAGACGTTCTCCTACGGCATCTACAGCATCCCGGACTGGAAGGACAACCGCGAAAGCGGCGACCCCGGGCGGGGCGGACAGCAGCACCTGTGGCGCATCTACGACTATCCGCACATCACGCTCATGTATCTGAGCCTCTACCGGGTGGCCAAGCATCATCCGCACATCCGGACCGCGATGTCGTCCCGGGACTACCTCCGTCGGGCCTACGACACCGCGCTCGCGATGTTCACGATTCCATGGGAGATCGAGCGCTGGTCGCCCTACGAGACGGGCGTCATGAACGAGCCCGTGATCGAGGATGTGATCGACGCGCTCTACGCCGAGGGAATGAGGGACGAGGCCGAACGCCTGCGTCCCCACTGGCAGCGCAAGGCGCGCACGTTCGTCGTCGACCGGCCGGACATCTTCCGCTGCGAATACGCCTTCTGCTCCACGGGCCTGGGCGCGACGCACGCGCTGGCCAAGTACGCGCTCCGGGTCGCCGAGCCGGGTCCGGTGCCGGAGGGAGAGGTGCGCGCGGGGTGGGTCGACTATCCCCCCCTGACGGCGATCCGGCTCGAGGACGCGCAGGAGTTCATGGAGACCCAGATTGCGGTCAACGTCTTCTTCCGTGGATGGCTGGAGACGGCCTACTACCTCCTGGGCGGAGGCAACGGCTCCTCGTTGAAGTACATGTCGCAGCTGGGAGGCTGGTCGGTGCTTGACTACGCCCTGCACCACGCCGTCAACCCCGCGCCCTACCTGCGTCTCGGCTACGCGTCCTCCTTGAGCTCGTGGGCCCTCATGAACACCGGGACTCCGGAGTCGGACTACGGATACTGGTACCCGGGCCCGGAGAACGACGGGGCCGCCGGGGGTGAGTTCGAGGCCGAACCGTACGGCACGACCTGGCTCGGCCAACCCCACTCCCGGGGCGCCTGGTACTACTCGGGCGAGATCGACCTCGGCTTCTGCGGCGGCCTGCGCTGTGCCCGCACGGTCCTTGCCGACGACCCTCTCTTCGGCCGCTTCTGCTTCGGCGGGGATTGGCGGGAATCGGCGGGCGCGCTCCAGGTCATCCCCAAGGACGGCGTGCGCCGGCGCTTCCATGCCATGCTGGACACGGGCCGGCTGCACCTCGACTCCGAGGCGCACCGCTTCGCAGCGGGACAGGCGATCGTGCTGGCCGAAGACCTCTCGAGGATCGACTTCCAGCTCGAGAGCGAGAACCCGGAGGCTCACACCGCGCGAGTGGAGCTGGAAGGGTCCCGGGAAGGGACATACGAGGTGCGCCAGAGCGGCGAGCCGACCCGGCGCTTCACGCTGGTCGAGGGGTGGCCGTCGACGCTCGAAGTGGCGGTGGCAGGGCGGCGAGGATCTGGGAGGATCACCATCGTTCGAGTGGGTTCCTAGGAGTCCGTGTCAGAGGGTGTCCCGACCCGCGGGTTCCGACCCTAAGGCCCCGTCCCTAGGGTGCTCCACCGTGCCGATCCGGACCTCCTCCTCCAGCCTCCAGCCTTCCCCGTTGGCCCAGATGCCCGTCTCGGGGTTCACCACGACGGTGACGCCGGCGCTGTCGTACATGGTGGCGCCCCAGGGGGGGCGTCGCCGGAGCATCCGGCCACCAGCCGGACCACGCTGACCAGCCCGACCACGCTGACGAGCCCGACCGCGCGGCTCAGCAAGACGAGGAGCAGGGGTTCGCCTGGGCTCATGACCTTCATGCGATACCTCTCTTCTCCCGACAGAACCTCCCGGTCCGCTCCCCCTTGCCCCGCCTCACGCTTTCCCGCAGCTTACGCGCCCCAGCATCTGGGCGGCCCCGGATCCGGGGCCATCTCTTCTTCCCATTTCAAGGAGGTCTTCGTGAAGTTCATGGTGAACTGGCGCATCCACGACGACAAGAGGCGTGAGGCACTCGAGGCGTTCTCTCAAATGACGGCCGAAGACGACCGCCGAGACATAGGGGACGACATCAGGCTCATCGGGCGTTGGCACGACCTCGTGAGTTTCACGGGCCTTGCCATCTTCGAAACGGACGACCCGCACGCCATCGCAGCCTGGCTTCTCAACTGGAACGCCATTCTCGACGCCGAGGTAACGCCGGTGCTGGACGACGAGGAGACCCGGAAGGTGGGCAGGAAGAAGTTCGGTCAGGGACCTGCCTAGTCCAGTAACTCGTTCAGGGCCTCTGCCCCCAGACCCGCCAGGCCGATGGATGCCATGGTCCGCTTGGCCTCGCCCCGATAATCCCGGTTCATGACCTGGGAGGCCAGCGTGACCAGGGCATCCATCGTCGGCGTGGGAACGCCGATCTGCTTTCCGAGATCGGCCATGAACACCAGGCCGTAGCCCACATCCTCGTTCAGATATCGGTGGTCCAGAGCGTCTTGCGCCTTGATGCCCTTGAACCCGGGCGCCTCCCGGTAACCCACGTCGTAGGTGGCCTCGGTCATGTAACCCTGCCGGCACCCCAGCTCCGGGTCGGGGACGATCTCCAGGCCCAGCCTCTTTCCGATCAGGATCCGCTCCTGGTCCACCGCCTGGATGAGACTGCCCACGCCCTGACTCACCCCCTGTTCGTAAAAGAAGAAGTCTCCCCCTGTGCGCTCGATCAACGCCGCGTTCAGAAGGGTGACGGCGGGATGAATGACAGGGTTGGCGTTCTGGAGGCTGGTCTGGAGCACGTTGCGGGCCGCCTCCAGTCCTGGGCAGACCTCCCGGGCTACTCCGAGCGCCGCCTGGGTCGTCCCCGCGGGTAGGGCCGCCAGGAAGAACCCGCCCTTCAGCTTGAGGAAGACCTTGATGCGGGAGGGCTCCACCAGCCGGACCGCATAGGGAAGGGTCGAGGTTTCGGCCACGAGGATGTCCTCGCTCCGGATGTCGAGCCCGGCTTCCTGCTTGAAGACCAGGGCACCTCCGCAGGACCCCGGGCAGACAAGCACGATCTGTCCTTCACTGAGGTAGGGGGCACAGGCACCCGAGAAAGGCCCGGTGCTGAAGGCCGGGCCTACGACGAACACGACGTCCGCCCCCGGAACCACCTGGCCTATGTCA
>JBDHKE010000379.1:0-2041 GCA_039586555.1 Gemmatimonadota bacterium
GAAGTACTCGCCGAACTGGCGGCTCGTCGACGAGGCCGTGGACTCCATCTTGAGGACGGGCAGCCCCTTCCCCCCGGGGTAGCCCGCCTCCGCCATCAGCCCCTTCGCCTTTTCCAGCGCCGCCTTGTAGTCCGTGATCCGCCAGGGGTTCTCGAAGTCGGGGTCGTACCCCTCCAGCCCCGGGGGGATCGGCCCCGTGGCCGGGATCGCCCGGCCGTTGCGCAGCAGCTCGATCTGACGCTCCACGTCGAAGGCGAGGCTCATGGCCCGGCGGAGGTTCAGGTTCCGCGCTTTTTGTTCCGGCGTGCCCACGTCCCCCACCACCGGGTCCTCCATGTTGAAACCGTTGTACACCACGTCCAGGGAGGGGTAGGTCCACAGCCGGATGCCCTTGGCGTGGAACTCGGGCGTCAGTTCCTTCGTCCGGATGTTCACGGCGCTGGCGAAGTTGTCCTTGGGGATCGTGGAGAGCTCGAGACGGCCCTTCATGAAGAACAGCCACTGGGGCTGGGCCTCCGTGATCTCGTAGAAGACGACCCGGTCGCAGAAGGGGATCACCTTGCCCGCGTCGGCCAGGAGGCCCTCCTTCTCGTCCCCCGGCTCCCCTTTCACCGGGTATTGACGCCGGGGGTCGTCCCGCACGCCGCCAACGGCGGGACGCGCTCCCTCGGCGAACCGGGGGTTCCGGTCGAAGACGAGCCGGTAGTTCCGGATCCACTCGGTGAGCCGGTACGGCCCCGTGCCCACGGGGTGGTTCAGGATCTCCTCCTTGTAGAACTCCACCGCCTCCCGCGGGATCGCGGCCAGGTAGGTCATGGTGAGCACGTAGAGGAGCTGGGGATAGGGCTCGGTCAACCGGATGACGAAGGTGTACCGGTCGGGCGCCTGCAATCCCGGAACCTCGAGGTCGTAGTCCGTCTTCTCCGAGGCTCCGGACCGGTCCCGGAACTCGTTGAGCCCCGCGATCTTCCCGTCGAGGAGCCACCACCCCGTGGACGTGTTCTTCGCGTCGGCGATCCGCTTGAAGGAGTAGACGAAGTCGGAGGCCACCATCTTCGCGGGTCTTCTCCGTCTCGTGGGCCGGGTCGAAGCAGACGTCGTCGTGGAAATGGACGCCCTTCCGGACGCGAAAGACGTAGGCGAGGCCGTCCTCCGAGACCTCGGGCATCGCCTCGGCCAGGCAGGGCTCCACCTGGAAGGGCCTCTCCAGGTACTTGTACTGGAGCAGTTCCTCGAAGACCATGGACTGGGCGCGGTGGGAGTAGACGTCTCCGACCTGGGTCGTGTCGAAGCCCTTGACGTTCGCCGTCAAGACCTGGTGGAGGACCATCCCCTCCTCGCCGGGGAAGGGGTCGCGCCTGCCGCAGCCGGGCCGTGAAAACGAGACCCGGCCCGCCATGGGCGCCTCCTTTCGACGGCTCCATCGTAAGGCGAGGTGCGGGAATGTCCAAGGGTATGCTTTCCGCGTAGCCTGTAAGTGGTAAATCGTAAGTCGCCTGCCGTGAGCGAGCAGAGCGAGTCGAACAGTGTGGCCGTGGTCTGCATCGTGCAGTGCACGGCGAACACCACTTACGACTTACCACTTACGGCTTGCCCAAGCACAGCCCACTCGCGGCACCGCGGCGAATGCGGTACCATCCCCTGGACGGCTCCGCGTTGATGGAGAACCCCATGGACACCCCGAAAGGCGTCCTCCTCCAGGTCCTGGCCTTCGCCCTCCTCTCCGCGGGCGTCGTGATCCTTGCGGACCGTGCCTCCCGGATCGACCGCTTCGCCTCCCCCTCGGCCTGCCTGCGCGCGTACATCCGGGCCGTGCTGGCCGTCGACGAGGAGAGGGAACTCTGCACGGCGACCCTGGCCGCCCGGGCCAACGCGGAAAGGCAGCGGGGGCCGAACAAGGCGAAACGACGCCGGGGCTTGGCTGGGAAAGCCCGCCTGTTCCGGGAGCGCCCCATCCGCTGGACCCGGAAGGACGTGAAGTTCTGGGCCGAACGGGCGCGGATCAACGTCACCCAGGGATCGCTGGGCGGCAAACCCCTCG
>JBDHKE010000197.1:0-4266 GCA_039586555.1 Gemmatimonadota bacterium
GATCGTGCAACGAGGAGCGTAGCAGGGGCGGCCCGTTACCGCCCCATCTCTTCAGGTCTTTTCATAGAATCTCACGCTTATCAGGCCCCTATCATTTGGGCCAAATCCCGGCAAAATGCCGTGATTTCACGGGCAGGACGCACGATCTGCCGTACATACCGGCAAACATGCCGGATCATGCCGGGATTTACCGGCCCAATGACGGGCCCAAACGAGACGAGAATCGACGCAGGACTGGGTGGCCCCTGGCTCCAGGGCGGGTTCGGTGTATCGCACCCCGGGGGTCACTCTCGGTTTGGCATGAGCTCCTGGGGATCGAATACCTGGTCTCCTCCCCCAAGGCGAGTCCACTCGAGAGGTTAGATTTGAACGTCTTCACACGGGCTCTTCCCCCCGAATTCTGGTCCAGGGACACTCTCATACTGAGCTAGAGAGTTCTCGCCGAGACAGCGACATGGAGCACAACGACATGTCGGTATTCCGGCCGCGCCTCAGGTAAGCGGTGCACAGCTCCGCAGCTTCAGGAAGGGAAATCAGAGCCGCCCAGCAGACCATGGCACGTGCCCTACTCGCTGCGGAGGACTTCCATCGGGTCGACCGCCGCGGCGCGACGGGCGGTCAGAGTGATTGCCGTGAGGGCCACGACGGCCAGGAGCATCGGGACGCCCACGAAGGTCATGGGATCTATGCCGGTCTGAGAATAGAGAAGGCCTCTGACGGCCCGTTCTGCGAGCAGAGCCCCAACCATGCCCACCAACAGCCCCAAGACCACAATCCGCATCCCCTGGAGAATCACCAGCCTCGTCACCTCAAGCGGATCGGCTCCGAGCGAGACACGGACACCGATCTCCCGAGTCCTCAGGGATACCGTTCGCGACATCACCCCGTAGATCCCCACGGTCGCCAGTGCCGTTCCGAGGACACCGAAGAGGGCGAGCGTGATTCCTCCCACCCGTGCGGGCAGCAGGGCGATTCCCAGATGGTTGTTGAGCATTCGAAGGTTGTATACGGGCATGTTGGGATCTATGGCCCGGATCTCGTCCCGCAGAGGCGAGACGAGGGCCTCCGGGTCTCCTGACGCCCGAATGTGCAGGGTCATCTGCGAGCTGAAGACCTGCGGCCATGGGAGGTACATGAACGGGGTCGGAGGCTCTCCGAGGCTTCGGTACTTCCCGTTCCCGACCACCGCGATGACCTCCCGGTCCGGGCCCGCAACGCTCACAAGCCGGTCCAGGGCATCGACTCCCGGCCAGAAGCGTTCGGCGAATGCCTCGTTCACGATGATGGCTGCTTCCCCTGGGCCACTGTCCTCCTCGATGAAGCCACGTCCACCGAGCAGGGGGATTCCCATGGTCTCGAAATACCCCGAACTCACGTAGTTGTGTTGGATACTCATGGACTCGCCGGGCGTGGGCGTGTAGCCGGGCACGCGCACGGTCCGGCTTCTCCCCTCGAAATCCATGGGAACTCGGCGCGCCAGCCCCACTGAGCGGACGCCTGGAAGAGCCTCCATTCTTGACAGCAACTCAGCGTAGAAGTGCTCCGCCTGCTGCTGGCTGTACCCCTGGAGCCCGGGATCGACCGCCGCAAGGAGCACGTTGTCGCTGTCAAATCCCTTCTCGATCCTGGTTGCCTCCCGGAGGTTTCCGAGGAAGATCCTGGCACTCACGAGCAGCAGCAGCGACAGGGCAATCTGGGTCACCACAAGAGCCCGGATGATCCTGGAGCCCTGACGTCCTTGCGGCGAGAGCTCTCCCTTGAGAATCGAGGCGGGATCGGGCCTGGATGCTCGGATAGCCGGTACCAGTCCGAGTCCGAGTCCCGTGGCGAGGGCAGCAGCCAAGGTGAACACCAGGATGGGACGGTCGATCGCAAACTCCCATTCCAGAGACCAGTCCGTCGGGAGCGGCAGCCCGTTGACGACCTGAATCACACCGTAGGCGAGGAGGAGGCCGGTGCCGCCCGCCACCACGGAGAAGAGGAGATTCTCGGTCAGAAGCTGGCGAGTCAGCCGTCCACGGGAGGCGCCGAGACCCAGACGAATCGCCATCTCCTTCTTGTGATCCTGTGCCCGGGCGAGGAAGAGGCCCGCCACGTTCACGCAGGCGATCAGCAGGAGAAGTCCTACTGCCGCCATGAGCAAGGCGGACATGCCGATCTGGACCGCCCGAAACTCGGGGCGGATGCCGGCGTGACGCTGCGGAACGAGGAGCATCCCGCTTCCTTCGTTGAATCGAGGGTACTCCTCGGATAGTCGGGTGGCCAGCACGTTCACAGAATTCTGAGCCTGCTCGACGGTCACTCCGGGTTTCAGTCGAGCGAGCAAATTCAGCGCGTTGTCGCCACGGTTGTCAAGGACCGCCCTCTGCGGCATCAACTGCGGTTGCATCAACAGGGGGGCCCAGACCGCCGGCCTCAGCACGGGCATCGGCCCCCGGAAGCCCTCCTCCGCCACGCCGAGAACGCGCCAGGGCTGGCCGTTGATGACCAGAGTCCTGCCCACGACCTGTGGATCTCCTCCGAAGCGCTCCAGCCAGAAACCGTAGCTCAGAACCAGGACCGGATGACCTCCCTCACCCCGACCCTCCGCTTCCTGGAGGAACGTCCGACCGAGGGCGGGACGCACGCCGAGCACCTCGAAGAAGTTGGCGGAGACCATCTGTGCCGTGATTCGCTCGCTCCGCCCGCCCGCGCTCAGACTCAAGGGAATCACCTGCCAGGCGGTGACCCCGTCGAAGACATCGTTTCGGTCCCTGACATCGAAGAAGTGGGGGATGGAGCTGGGGGCGTATTCCGATCCCCCTCGCCAGGTGCGATAGACCTGCACGAGATCGTCCGGCTCCACCACTCCGGGAAGCGGACGGAGGAGAAGACCATGGACCGCGCTGAATGCTGCAGTGTTCAGGCCGATCCCGAGACCGAGCGTAGCGACGACCGCAACGGTGAAAGCCCAGTCTCTGAAGAGGCTTCGGGCAGCATGCCGAAGATCGAACAGGAATGATGCCATGATTCTTCCTCTCCTCCGTGGGAGTCGAAGAGACCGTGTGTCGAGATTAATCGCCGACCCCCCATCTCCTCGACCCCTGGCCAGCGCCGCCCACCACAATCCGGGAAGGGCGGTGATGAAATCGCGGAGAACCCGGACACCGAAGCCACCCAGGCAGACAAAGGAGGGCGGATCGCCCGCCTCCTGCAGGCGGTCCCGAAAGAGACGGAACACCTCCCCCCCGAAATGATGGCGGAAGCCCGGAGGCAGCACGTAGAGCAGGAGGCGGTAAAGCCGGAGTGCGAGACGCACCCGCAGCGACAGGTTCCGGCCCCCAGGCATCTGCTATCCCCTGCTGTGGAGAGTGGAAGCGGAGCGGGAAGCAGAATCCCCGGGCCCGGAATCGCGGCAGGCGCCGGTCATGAGGTCTTCTCCCCCGAGTCGAGGCTTCCAAGCAATTGCCTGGCCTGCGCGGCGAGGACTTGCCGTTCCAGGCGATGCGCCTCGGCGCGTACGACTTCTCTTCCGAACGCGGTCAACCGGAAATATCGGCGGCGGGTGTTGTCCGCCTCCAGTTCCGGACAGTCATCGGACTCCTCGATGATTCCCTGGTGCAGCAGCCTGCGCAGCGATCGGTAGAGATTCGCGGGCTCCAGCCGGAGAGAGCGCCCGATCTCCTGCTCGACCCTCTTCACGATCTCGTAGCCGTGGAGGCTCTCGTCGATTAGCACGAGAAGGATCTGGAAGACAACCGGGTGAAGTGGGAGCAGGGAGTCGATCCTCCGATCCTGTAACTCTGCCATTGTCATCCTCTGGCTGTCATCGCGCCCAGCGAGCCGAAAAGAACCGCGTCCGCGAAGGCCGGAACGCTTCGTCCGACACACCTGCCCACGTCACCCCCGGACCGGTGGGCAGCAGCGCTGTCGTACCGGAATCCCGAGGAATACTGTCTCGGTGACACTACTGTCTGCGTGACACTATACAACCTGTCAACCTGATGCACAAGCCGCTGAAGGTTCTGAGTGAGCTCGGAGGTTGGAAGAATCCCCAGATCATCCTGATCTGCTACCAGCATCCGGACCAGGATCAGCTGAGAGAAGCACTGAAAGAACGTAGAAAAGCGTCAAATCAGCGATGAAAAGGCCCAACCATTCAACCGCGTAAGTACTTTGAAAACAATCTTTTACGCGGATCCAACAGGTCAAGCATCGGGCCCAAAAGGCCCAACTCGTATACTCAGCGAAAAAGTAATCCCGCTCAATCAGATAAGATCAAGCGGG
>JBDHKE010000078.1:0-17084 GCA_039586555.1 Gemmatimonadota bacterium
TCACACCGTGGTGGACTTCAACAAGGCTTACAACCCGCCCTGTGTCTTCACAGAGTTCGCCACCTGCCCAATTACGCCCAGACAGAACCGCCTCGCCTTTCGGGTGGAGGCGGGAGAGAAGGCCTACGGGGGCCACTGAGCCAAGCGGTCGTCACTGCCTCCTTCCGCCACCCGCCTGGCGAGCTCGGCGATCTTTCTCTGCGCCACCGGGATCGGGAGGCCGCCCAGGTCCGACAGCGGCACCCAGCGCTCCCCCTCCGACTCGACTCGCGTGCTCTCGGGCTCCATGCTCATCGCTCCCGGCAGCGGGGTGAAGCGCTCGCGCACGAGGACCAACCGAGTCCGGTAGGCCGCATCCAGGTGACTGTATCGATGGCGGACCACCGGTAACCGGCAGACGTCCACGACCCTATTCCTCTCGCCTCCGGTTCGACCCCCCCGTCCCTCGAGCACCCCATCCTGAGCATCCTTACTGACCTCCCGCGTCGGGAACTCCCACATCCCGCCGAGGAGCCCGTCTCCGGGACGGCGAACGACGAACGTGTCCCGGTCCGGCGTGACCGCCACGATCACGAGGTAGTCCACGACCCGGACTTTCCCACGCCTTCGCGGTGCGGGTCGCTCCAGGACCGTGCCTCGCCGCAGGGCCGCGCACATCTCTCGCAAGGGACAGATGGCGCAGCTCGGGCTACGGGGCATGCACACCCGGGAGCCGAGCTCCATCAGGGCTTGGTTGAAATCGCCAGGGCGCTCCGGATCCACGAGCGCCGCAGCGATCCGTTGGAGCTCTGAGGCCTTCGGCCGGGGCAGATCGCGCAGACGAGCCAGTACCCGGCGAGCATTGCCATCCACGGCCGGCACCGCAGCACCGAAGGCGATGCTCGCCACTGCTCCCGCGGTGTACTCACCCAATCCGGGCAGAGCGGTCAGGTCGGCCACGGAGCTCGGGATCTGGCCCCCGTGACGATCTTGCAGCAGCTGCGCGGCCCGATGGAGGTTCCGGGCCCGGGAGTAGTACCCGAGACCCTGCCAGAGGCGCAGAACTTCCTCCTGCTCTGAGGTCGCCAGAGACGAGAGGTCCGGGAACCGCCTCATCCACCGTTCGTAATAGGAGAGGACCGTTTCGACGCGGGTCTGCTGAAGCATCACTTCCGAAATCCAGACCCGGTACGGATCGGGGGTGCCTCGCCAGGGGAGATCGCGCTTCTCCTCGTCGTAGAACGCGAGCAGCGCGCGGCGGAGCCGTGCCGGATCGATCCGGTTTCGGTTCATGGCGAGAACGTGGAGCCCTCGTTAGTCTGTGTGTGGCATGGGCGCCCGAAGATAGGAGGATGACCCTAGGCGGCGGGAGCCCTTCGACGGCGGGACCCTCCTGAGCTTACCCTTCAAGGGAATCGCGGATGCGCTTCGCCACCTACACCAAGTACCGGGGAGGGTTCTTCGACGCCCTCAACCTGGAAGCCCTCCTCGAACACCTCTCGGACTTCTTGTTGGACGGAGGATTCGCCGGCGGTCCCCACTACCACCCGTACTGGGGCTGGTCCGGGATGGAGGACGCTCACTCCGTAGACGCCCTCAAGGAAGCCCTGTTCAGGGCTCTGGTGGAGAGCGGTCAGCTCACTCCCGAGATGGTCGAGGAGTTGCGCGGCGAGGAAGAGGGAGACGAGGAAGTCCGGAGGCAACTCGCCGAGCTCCTGGACGAGCTGGTCCAGCGCTTGGTGGAAGAGGGTTACCTCACCCGAGAGCAGGGAGGCACCGGGATGCCGGCGTCCACCTACGACGTGACGGGTCAGGGGTCTCTGGACGAAGCGAAGAGCGCCGCGAAGCAGGTGGACTTCAGCCTGACCCAGAAGGGGATGGACTTCCTGGGATACCGTGCCCTCAGAGGCCTGCTGTCAGCGCTGGGGAAGGCAAGCTTCGGATCCCACGACACGCCCCATCTGGCCACCGGTGTCGAGGCGGAAGCCGTCAGTCGGCCGTACGAATACGGCGACTCTCTCAATCTGGACATCCCTGCGACGCTCAAGAGGGCCCTCCGGCGCGCGGGGTCGACCCTGCCCCTGAACCTCGACTACGAGGACCTCATGGTGTATCAGGCGGAGTACCGATCGTCCTGCGCGACGGTGCTTCTCCTCGACGTCTCCCACTCCATGGTTCTCTACGGCGAGGACCGCTTCACCCCGGCAAAGCGCGTTGCCCTCGCCCTCTCGCACCTGATCCGCACCCAGTTTCCCGGAGATTCTCTTCGCGTCGTCACCTTCGGAGACCGCGCCCGGGAGATTCCTCTCACCCAGCTGGGCCGGGCCCAGGTTGGACCGTATCACACGAACACCGCCGAGGGTCTTCAGACGGCTCGCAGGATTCTCGGAGCGCAGAAGAAGGACATGCAGCAGATCATCATGATCACCGACGGCAAGCCCTCGGCGATCACGCTGCCCGACGGGCGGGTCTACAAGAACTCGGCCGGTTTCGACGCCCTGATTCTCAAGGAGACGTTCCAGCAGGTGGCGGCGTGCAGAAAGGCCGGCATCCTCATCAACACATTCATGCTCGCCAGGGATCCGTACCTGGTGCAGTTCGTCCGGCAAGCGACGGAGATCGCCCGGGGAAAGGCCTACTTCACGACCACGATGACCCTGGGTCAATACATCATGATGGACTTCCTCAAAAGGAAGCGGAAGAGAATCGCCTGATGACCGAGACATTACAGGCTCCCCTCTACCAGGTCGACGCCTTTACCTCCGCCGCCTTCGCCGGCAACCCCGCAGCGGTCCTCCTTCTCGACGAGGCCCTCTCCGACGACTCCATGCAGCGGATCGCCCAGGAGATGAATCTCTCGGAGACCGCCTTCGTGCTCCCCGAGGACCAGAACGGTCGCCGCCCGCTCCGGTGGTTCACCCCGGTCGTTGAGGTTCCCCTGTGCGGCCACGCGACCCTCGCTACGGCCCACGTGCTTTTCTCGACGGGCTCGCCTTCTCCCCTTCGGTTCCAGACGGCCAGCGGTCTGCTGACGGTCCAGCTCGAAGCGGATGGATCCGTGCGGATGGACTTTCCCGCCGATCCGCCGGACGAGATCCCGGTACCCGAAGGTCTCCTCGCCGCCCTCGGGTACGCGGGGCCCGCGTCGGCTCACCGCGGGGGTATGGTCCTCGTCCTTCGCGTACCCGAGCAGGCAGATGTTGAAGGCATGCAGCCTGAGATGACCGCCCTCGCACGCGTCGATCTGAAGGGGCCACTGGGCGTGTCGGTGACGGCGCCGGGAGAAGGATCGGTGGACTTTGTCTCCCGCTTCTTCGGACCGTGGGTCGGAGTGGACGAGGATCCGGTCACCGGCGTGGCACACACGACACTGGGGCCGTACTGGGCCCGGGAGACGGGCCGGAGCCTGTTCAAGGCCAGACAGCTGTCAAAGCGCGGGGGAGAGGTGCGGGTTCGCGTGTCGGGGGGCCGGGTCCACCTCGCGGGACATGCCGTCACGGTCATGGAGGGAACCCTCCTGCTTCCCTGAGCTGCCCGGTGGCATCCTCCCGGCCGACCTTGCCCTCCCCTTCCGTCCCATTCCGGGGTCAGGCCCCGGGAGTGATAGACTGCCGATTCTTGCCTCACTGCCTGATCGAGGATACCGATACGGGACGGCTTCAACGGAGGTGACAGGGCCCTCCGCTCGAGGAACCGCCCGGATCCACCCGCGGATTCCCCAGAAGACGAGTCTCCGAGGGTCTCCGCTCCAGATTCGACCCCCGAGAGGGAGCAACCCGTGATCAAGATCGAGTCCAACCTCTCCCGAGGCGCCATCGCCGGGTTCGCCGGCGGGTTCGTGCTCGCCCTCTGGCTCTCTCTGGTGGATGCCGGACGAGGAGAGCCCTTCGGCACCGTGGCCTTCCTGGCCAGCGCCATGGCGGGCCAGGACGGCGTGGAGGCAAGCATCCCGCTGATCGGAATCTACACCCTCCTCCACTTCGGACTCTTCGTGCTGGTGGGTATCCTTACCACCTGGCTCCTGGAGCTGCTGACCTGCTCACCCAACATGCTCTTCGGGTTCGCTCTGGGGTTTCTTCTGTTCGACGCGGTCTTCTACACCGGTCTCACCGTGTCCGGCGTAGGGATCGTCGAGGCCCTGGGCTGGCCGGTGGTCCTGGCAGGAAACCTGCTCGCCGGTCTCGTTCTGACGGGGGTGCTGAGAGCCCTCGATCCCGAGCCGGCAGCCAGTATCTTCGATACCCTCTGGCACAACCGGGTGCTCCGAGAGGGCGTTGTGGCAGGACTGCTCGGAGCCTTCACGGTCGCGGCCTGGTTCCTGATTCTCGACTCGGTTCGGGGTCAACCCCTCTTCACCCCCGCCGCCCTGGGCTCGGCGCTGTTCCTGGGGGCTGCCGATTCGTCACAGGTCGTCATCTCCCTCCCCACGGTACTGGGTTACTCCGCTGTCCACTTCGGAGGGTTCCTTACGGCGGGCACTGTGGTGTCGGGGCTGATCGCTCAGGCGGAAGAATCGCCGCCAGTGTTGCTCCTCGGGCTCCTGATCTTCACGTCCTTCGCCGCGTTCCTCCTCGGCCTGCTCGCCATGTTCGCCGAGTGGATTCTCGGGGCCCTGGCATGGTGGAATATCGCGGCGGGAAACCTCCTCGCCACGGCGGCGATGGGCATCTACCTGCTCCGCGTCCGGCCCAAGCTGCGCGCCACCCTCCAGGCCGAGCTTGCCGTGGAGCCGCCGTGAGCCGGTGCATGACTTCGGCCTAGGGACCCGCCTGCGACAGCTCCGTGGCCTCCCTCTTCCAATCCCGGTACTCGTCCTTCGTCCACCGGAAGAACACCGCCGTGATACCCACCCAGAAGATCAACATCCCGGGCACCCACATGATCAACCCCCCCAAGCGCTGGTCCTGAAGCGGAGAAAGGGTCGAGATCCTGGGAGCGACCGCATACCAGGGATAGATCACCTCATCGGAAAGAGTGATGAGAGCGGACACCACGGTGGAGGGAATGCCGAACGCAAAGATGTACATCATCAACAGGGGCCCCGTGGGTATGCGCTCCAGCTCCGGAACGGGATTGACTACCGGCCACCACATCATGATCGCCACCGCCATGAACATCAGGTGCTGTACGATGTGCAGGTCGTGGTTGACAAGGGCCGAGTTGTACATGCGGGGAAGGTGCCAGCCGATGAAGACCACGTTGTAGGCAGTGTAGGCCACCAGAGGATGGGTGAGAAGCCGACCTGTCCGACGCATCCATCCCGACCGCATCGCCCTACGAATCATCCACGGCGGGAGCCCCATGATCAGGAACGGTGGCATGATCAGCATGAGCAGCATGTGCTGCACCATGTGAGCGCTGAACAGGTATTGGTCGCTGAGTGTGTGCAGGGGGCCGTTCAGGGAGAAGAAGACGATCCCGACGGCGGCCAGATACGAGGTGACCTGCCATCGGTTGGGGGGATGCGGCCACCAGCCGAAGCGCCTACGGGCGGGGCCCACGGCCAGAAGGTACCCTGCCACCAGGTAGGAGCACCCCACCAGAATGCTGGGATGGACTTCGAATCCAAACAGGTTCAGGGTTTCGCCCACCACCATGTCGATACCGCAAACAGAGCCAGAAAGCTCGATGCGCGGCAAGAGCGATGGAGGCGGGCCTGAGCCTGAGCCCGCCTCCGCTTCGACGCTGTCCCCGTGGGGATCGCCAGCTGCCCTTCCGGGGGGCTCCCGGGCGCACCGCTTCTCATGTCACCTGCCTCAAGTCGTTCCGTAGGGCGGCAGCAGATGGTAGAGAACTGTCAGCGCCGTGACCATGAAGGCCGCCAGAATCAGCCCCACCACAAATACCCCGGTGAAGACCCGGCTATCGAAGCGCAGGTGCATGTAGAACATCACCACCAGACCGAACTTCGCGGCCGAAAGTGCGAGAAGGGTCGGCACCAGAACCGATGCCAGGGCCGGAATGTAGAACGCCGCCACCTCGACGGCAGTGATCACGGTGAGCACGGCCCCGATCATCACGTAGAACCGGGCGGAAGCGTGACCGCCCTCGTGCCCATGCGCCTCGGCGGCCTGCTCTCCCGTTTGGACAGGCTGTGCGCTCATGCTCCCTCCGTCACTGGATCAAGTAGACGAGCGTGAAGATCACGATCCAGACGATATCCACGAAGTGCCAGTAGAGACCCGCGATCTCCACCTTCAACGAATGGGCCGGCGCGAGCTTCCCTCTCAGCGCCATCAAGAACAGCGTCGACATCCAAATGACGCCCACGGATACGTGGGCTCCGTGGAATCCCGTCAGGACGAAGAACGACGAGCCGAACACGTTCGCCTGGAGTGTGAGTCCCTCGTGCACGAAGTGGGTGAACTCGTACGCCTGGAATCCAAGGAAGATCGAGCCCAGGACGATGACCATCCCCAACCACAACAGCGACCGGGACCGGCTGCCCCTCTGAACCCCATCCAGGGCGAGGACCATCGCCAACGAGCTCATCAGGAGAACGAACGTGCTGACGCTGGTGAGGGGAATGTTGAGGATCTCCTCCGGGTAGGGACCGGTGAGACTCTTCCCCTTGTAGACCATGTACGTGGAGATCAGCGTTCCGAAGAACAAGCACTCGGACCCGATGAAGGTCCAGAACCCCACCTTCCAGCTGTTCAGGCCGGTGGACGTGTAGTGGTGCTCCGCTACTGCTTCCATTCCCTTATTCCGTTTCCGTTTTCCGTCGCTTCGTCCGTCGCCGATTCCGCCGCCGATTCCGCGGTTGGCTCTCGTTTCCTTCCTCCGCTCCGTTCTTCAGCTTGCCTCGTCACCTCTACGAGAACGCAGGCTCGAACGCCCAATGGAAGACACAGAAGGCCGTGAGGGCCAATCCGATGAGCGGAACCCACCAGATCCCGGTCATGGCCAGCGCAGCCGTCAGCGTGATTCCTGCCGCCGTCAGGATTGGCCAGAACGACGGGTCCGGCATGTGGGGCTCGTGCTCCGGGTGCATCATGGTCGCCGCTTCCACCTCCTTCCGCTCGTCGTCACGCCAGAGGGGCTCGCGGCTCCTCACCTCCGGCAGCACCGGGAAGTTGTAATGAAGAGGCGGCGATGGGATGGACCACTCCAATGTCGCGGCCTCCCAGGGGTTCGGCCCCGCCGCCTCACCCCTCTTCAGACTCCGAACGATGTTCCAGACGAGGATCAGAGAGCTGAGGCCGAAGATGAACGCTCCTACCGTGGAGAGCATGTTCATTCCGCCGATGTTCAGCTCCTCGAGGTACGTGAATGTTCGACGGGGCATCCCGTAGAGCCCGGCGAAGTGCATGGGGAAGAACGTGAGGTTGAAACCGACGAACGTGCCCCAGAAGTGCCACTTGCCCAATGCGGAATCCAGGAGCCTGCCGGTGACCTTCGGGAACCAGTAGTAGAGCCCCGCGAACAGACCCATCAGCGCACCGCCCACAAGCACGTAGTGGAAGTGAGCGACCACGAAGTAGGAGTCGTGATGGTGCAGGTCGATGGGCGCAGAAGCGTGCATGATTCCGGACAGCCCGCCTACCGTGAATACGGCCACCAGGCCCACCGAGAACAACATGGCCGTGGTGAAGCGCAACGAGCCCCCCCACATCGTGGCCATCCAGTTAAAGATCTTGATGCCCGTAGGAATGGCGATGATGAGGGTGCTCGCCACGAAGAAGGAGTCTGCGATAGGTCCCATACCCACCGTAAACATGTGGTGGCTCCACACACCCCATCCGATGAAGCCGATCAGAACGCCCGCGTAGACCACGAGCGGGTACCCGAACAGCGGCTTCCTGGAAAAGGTCGGCAAGATATCGGATATGATCCCGAAGGAGGGCAGGATCAGGATGTAGACCTCGGGGTGCCCGAATAGCCAGAACAGGTGCTGCCATAGAATCGGGTCACCTCCGGCAGTCACAGCGTAGAAGTTGGCTCCGAAGAACCGGTCGAAGGCCAGAAGGATCAGAGCTACCGCGACCACCGGAAGCGCCGTCACCAGCAGGAAGCTCGTCACCAGCGTCATCCAGGTGAAGAGAGGCATCCGCATGAGCTTCATGCCCGGAGCCCTGAGATTGATGATCGTGGTGATGAAGTTGACGCCTCCCATGATGGAGCTAGTGCCCAGAATCGTGATGCCCAGCAGCCAGAAGTCGACGTTGTGGCCAGGTGCGAACTGCAGGGACGTCAGGTTCGAGTAGCCCACCCAGCTCGTGTTGGGCGCCGCACCGAACAGGAAGCTGGCGTTCAGGTAGAGCCCCCCAAACAGATAGACCCAGTAGCTCAGTGCGTTCATGCGCGGGAACGCCACGTCCCGGGCACCGATCTGGAGGGGAACCACATAGTTGAAGAACGCCACCGCCATAGGCATGGCCACCAGGAACACCATCGTGGTGCCGTGCATCGTAAACATCTGGTTGTAGGTCTCGGCCGAGATGAAGTTCATCTCCGGCCGGGCCAGCTGGATACGAATCAATAGCGCTTCGAGGCCTCCCACGAAGAAGAAGAAGAGAGAGGTCACGAAGTACATGATGCCGATCCGCTTGTGATCGACCGTGGTGACCCAGCTCCATGGCCCGCCTCCGTAGAGGCTGGCGTGATCTCCAACGCGTGGAGCTTCTACCGTGACTGTGGACATGCGGACAATCCCGTTCTACGACCGAGGGTCTGGACCCCCCTCGACTACTGGAGACTCGTCAGGTAGGCTGCGACCGCCCGCACCTGGTCTTCGGTGAGGTTGGTCGCGGGCCAGTTACCGCCGGGTTGCTGCACTCCCGGCATCAGGGCACCGGGCTTGACCTCCTGGGGATCGCTGATCCAGCGAACCAGGTTCTCCGGGGTATTCTCCAAAAGGCCGGCAGCCAGAGTCAGGCGGCTTCCCAACCGGGTCAGATTCGGTCCGATCACGCCGACGGCGTTGGTGCCGTTGATGGCGTGACACGCCGTGCAGAACGACTGGTTGTGGAAGACGTCCCGGCCCAGGGCGATCTGCTCGTCTTCCGGCGCTCGTGGAGCGGTGCGAGCCACCACCGTGTCCCCCTCCTGGACAGGTTCCGGGACCAGAGCCGTCGGCGAAGGCGTTTGCCACGCGCCGACCCAGCCCTGAAATGCCTCCTCGGACTCGACGATGGCCCGGACTCCCATGAGAGCGTGGCCGGACCCGCAGAACTCGGCACACTGCCCCATGAAGACACCCTCTTCCCGGGGCGTGAAGAACATCCAGGTGTATTTCGTCTCCTCTCCGTCCGGAACCCGCACGAGGGGATTCACGTCGCGTTTGCCACCGAGTCTCGGAACCCAGAAGGAGTGGATGACGTCGTTGGACTGGAGGCGAAGACTGACCGGGCGGTCGACGGGCAGGTGCAGCTCGTT
The DNA here is from genome assembly GCA_039586555.1 of Gemmatimonadota bacterium. Classification (GTDB taxonomy): domain Bacteria; phylum Gemmatimonadota; class Gemmatimonadetes; order Longimicrobiales; family Gaopeijiaceae; genus JBDHKE01. Next base: position 9,358 of record JBDHKE010000078.1, read on the forward strand.
CGCCGTGGTCACCCCCTGCTCCGGGTATTCGAACTGCCACCAGAAGCGGTTGCCCGTCACGTTCACCACCAGCGCGTCTTCCGCCACCGGTTGCTGGGTCGCAAAGACGGCTTGGATCGAAGGGATGGCGATCGCCACCACCACCATGGCCGGCCCGATGGTCCACGCGATCTCCGCCATCATGTTCCCGTGGATTTGCTTGGGCTTCGGCTGACCAGGCCTCTCGCGGAAGCGAACGAGAATGTATCCAAGGGCGACCCAGACCAGAACGAAGATAAAGACCACCCACCCCGTCACGCTTCGATAGAGTCCGTGGATGACGTCACCGAAATCCGTGGTCGGTTCAATGGTAGACTGGGGGTGTTCCCCCTGGCAGGCTGCGAGAAGGAGGGCGAGAGCGAGGACGCCGACCAACCGGATGAGACCCTCCGGTACGGCACTCCGTCTCCCCCCCCGACCCTGAACCAGCTTGGACAACCTCATAGACATTCCTGAAGCTTATGGACCTGCTGTCGATCTCCTCTCCTCGGGTTCCTCGGGCGGACGCGTTCCTCGCCGGAGGACTCCCCGAGGCCGGGAGCAAAAAAAGAGATGGATCCGCTGGCACCCGCGATCCCCCGCAGCTGCCGGGTCCATCCCATCCACCAACCCATGTATGGTCGAAGCGGTCGCGACCGCTCGCACGGCCTCCCCAGAGTCAAGAAAGAAAATCCAAAAGTATGGCTTCGTCAATCAGCATGATGGGAATCCCATCCCTGACAGGGTACAGGACTTCCCCATCCTCTCTGACGAGACCCTCCTGAATCGACTCGGTCACGGGGTCCCCCGCGCGGTTCTTCAGTTCTCCCTTTTCGATCCTCTCGTTCACCCTGGCGAGGAGCTCTCCGTCCGCTAGACGGACCGGCTCTCTGGTCTCCGGGCAGGCAAGGATGTCGAGCAGCTCCGGCGAAAGCATCTGTCTCGGCCTCTCCATAGCGGATCCGGTTGTGTCTGATGAAGCGAGCACGAACCCGAGAACCCCACTCCCTTCGAATCCGTGGCCAACTCCTTGGATAGCGGCGGCCGGTAAGCTACAATCCGCTCGCGAACCATGCGACCCCGCCGACCCTGATCTCGTTGGGCCGGGCCGTCACCCAACCGTGAGAAACCGATGTTCGGTCCCTTCCTCGCCATTTCCCAACCCGCGTCGCGACCCGCCCCTCGAGGCACGTTCGGTCGAAGGTCCGTTGCCACAGGACCCGCGGAGGGCGCCGCGGGCCACGAATCTCCGGGAACACATCGGCGGCAGGCTCACTCGTTCCCGTCGGCGCCCGACGCTCCACCCGCCAGGGAGAGCCGCTTCACCCCCCTTCCCGCGGTCATGACGACCCTGGTCCTGGCACTCCTCGCCTGCGGTGGTGGGGGCTCCGGAGGGGTGGACTCCAGCCGCGAGACGAGCGAGCCAGCCACGGCCCAGGGGAGTCCGGGTGGACCCGAGGTCCTGGACCGTCCCGGCGGGGATCAGATCCCCGGCCCGCCGCGGGGACATGCATGGGTGATCATCGGGGCGGATACGGTCCTCGCCGAGGTGGCCGCTGCGCCTGAGGAGCGTCGCCAGGGCCTCATGTTCAGGGAGGAGGTGCTACCGGGAACGGGAATGCTCTTCGTATTCGACCAGCCAGCTATCCGCTCCTTCTGGATGGAGAACACCCTCGTTCCTCTGGACATCGCCTTCATCGACGTCAATCAGCGCATCGTGGAGATTCAGCACATGGAGCCCGAGACGACGGAGCTCCACAGCTCAGCCAGCCCCGTCCTCTTCGCCCTCGAGGTGACACAGGGTTGGTACGGTGATCGTGGCATTCGGGTTGGCGACCGGGTGGAGATCGTCTTCGGGCCGCGCTGAGCCCGGCTACCGCGCGACTTCCCTCAGGGCTTCAGCCAGCGCCGCCACATCTTCCTGGTCGTTGTAGACGTGCGGCGAGATCCGGAGGGCGCTTCCTCGCAGGGAAACGTGTACCCGCCTCTCTTTCAAGACCCGGACAACCGCCGCCGCATCGAGGCGGGGGGGCATCCGAAGCCCGAAGATGTGGCCAGCCCGCCAGTCTTCATCCTCGACGCTGAACCCCAGTGAAGCCGCTTCCTGAGTGAACCCGCGGGTGAGATCGCGGCAGTAGTCCTGAATGGCCCCGGGTGTCCAGTCCAGCACCTGACGAAGGCCGGCGTTGGCCATCGGAACCAGAATGAAGTTGCTGCGCTCTCCGACATCGAAGCGTGCCGCTCCAGGCTGATACCGGTCCGTGTAGTCGACGAGTCCCCCGAAGTTCTCGCTTCCGTCACGGGCGATCCAGGTCTCCTCGAGGGGAGTGCCGCCGTCGAAGCGCGGACCGAAGTATCCCATCCCGATGGAGTAAGGTCCCAACATCCACTTGTAGCTAGCGCAGATAAGCGCGTCCGGCCTCAGGGATGACACGTCGATGGGAAGGGCACCCACGGACTGGGTTCCGTCTACGATGAAGGCCGCGCCCACCTCACGGGCGCGCTCGCCGATGGCTCGGAGATCAAAGAGGGTTCCGTCCGTCCAGTGGACCTGGCCCAGCGAGACTGCGGCCGTGGACGAATCGATGGCCTCGAGTATGCGCATCGTCCATCCGGCGCCTCGATGGGGACCATCCGGAGGGCAGATCGTCCGGACCTCGGCCCCGGCGTCCGAAGCCAGCCTCCGCCAGGCATACACGTTTCCGGGGAACTGTTCGTGGGTGAGGATGATGTTCTGGGAGCTCTCGACCTGGAGATTTCGGACCGCGACGGCCACCCCATACGATACGGACGGGAGAATCGCCACCCGCGTCGGGTCGGCGATGCCCACGAGCGAGGCAAAACCCTCACGGAGTTGGTCGCTCTCGCGGAAGAAGTCCTCTGGGAGGATGTCCACGGGATTCCGCTTCCGCCGGATACTCCCGATCCCCACCTCCTCAACCTCCCTGAGCAGAGGGCTCATGTAGGCGCAGTTGAGGTAGTGCTGGTCCCTGGGGAGAGAGAACCGGCCTCGCTGGCACGAAAGCCGGGAGTGCGGCTCAGTCGAGAACCCAGGCTCGCTCATGGTGACTCAGTCCCGACCCTCGAGCCACGTCGCCGTGGCTTCGTGCAGGGGAATCGGGGAACGGGAGAGCTCCTCGAGATCGATCTGCGCGGCAATCTCGTGTACCCTCACGAGGCTCTCCAGGTCGTTCCTAAGGATCTCCAACAGATGGGTGGCGACCGAGGAATCCAGATCCGTCCTTGCCACGATCCAGCTCATGGCCGCTACCGTTGCCAGATCCTCGTCCAATCCCGGATAGACCCCTGCTGGAATGACGCCACGGGTGTAGAACGGATAACTCTCCAGCATCTTCACCACCGGCTCACCGTCGACAGGGATTAGGCGCGCTCCAGCCGTGGTACTGGCCTCCAGGACGGCGGCTGCCGGGTAGCCTACGGAAAGTATGGCGGCGTCAACGGCACCGTCCCGGATGGCCGCGGAGGATTCGGAAAAGGACAGATACCGGGGCTCGATGTCGGCGTACGTGAGATCATGGACCTCGAGGAGCTGGCGGGACAGCTGTTCCGTTCCGCTTCCCGGGGCGCCAACGGCCACCCTGCGACCGCGGAGATCGGCCACGGAACGAACCGGCGATCCGCGCGGAACCATCACGTGGGTCATGTTGGGATAGAGGGGGGCCACCACTCGGAGATCCCGGATCGGATCCGGGTAGTCGGGTCCACCGTAGAAAGCCTCGTAGACGGTCACGGCCGGAGCGAATCCGAGGTCGATCTGCCCGTTCCGAACCCGATTGACGTTCTCCACCGCCCCACCCGTCACTTCGGCCGTGTACTGCCTGAGGGAGTCCACCAGGGAAAGGCGACTCGCCAGGGCACCCCCGAGGGGGTAGTAGATCCCTCCGGTTCCCCCCGTCCCGATGCTCAGGAACCGCGGCCCGCCGGTCGGTCCCTCGGCAGCGCAGCTCGAGGCGAGAAGGGAGACCGTCACCGCAAGGAACCAACCGTGCCTCCCCTTCCTCGTCCCCTGCCGCTGTCTGACAAACATGATCACTGGTCCTCGACGTCTCCGGTAGGGGAGAGAACACCTCGGGACCGCAGCAGCACCAGAGCAAGAGCCCCCAGCCCCACGCCGTTTCCGGCCAGGCCCGGCGTCATCACAGCGAACGCCCCGACTCCCAGCAGGACCCGCTCCCAACCCACCAGATCCCTTCGCAGAAAGCCCATGTTGGCGGCAGCGAGAGAGATCACGCCGATGACCCCCGACGCCGAGGCCAGAATCACCTGCCACACGCCTCCCTGGAGGAGCAGGCCCGGGGCGAAAATGAACATGAAGGGAACGAGAAAGCCAGCGGAGGCCAGTACCATTCCCGAGATGGCGGTCTTGATGGGCGGCGAACCCGCGATTCCGGCCGCGGCATAGGCAGCCAGGGAGACCGGAGGCGTAACGTTCGAAATGCAGCCGAAGTAGAAGATGAACAGGTGGGCAGCCAGGAGCGGAACGCCGAGCTCCGTCAGCGCTGGTGCCCCCAGGGCCGCCAGCACCACGTAAGCCGCGGTCGTCGGGAGACCCATCCCGAGGACGATGGATCCCCCTGCCGTGAGAAGCATCGCCGGCAGCAGCTGCCCCTGAGACACGGTGATGACGAACTCCGACATGCGGAGCCCGATGCCGGTCAGGGAGGCGACACCAACCACGACGCCCGCCGCGGCACAGGCGGCGGCCACTTGAACCGCGCCGGATCCCGTTCTGGTCAGCACCCCACGTATCTCCTCCCTCCCCAACCGAGTGTTCGGCCGCACGAGACTGGTGACAACGGCGGTCACGACTCCCCAGAAGGCGGCTCGCATCGGCGACCGGCCCTGAGCCAAAAGGAACACGATCGCGACCAGAGGAAGAAGCAGATGAAGCCTGGGAAGCACCGGGCCCCCCCGACCGGACCCGGAGCTCGCGAGGCCCATCTTCCCTGCACGGAAGTGGATTGCCGCGAGCAGTGCCACGTAATAGAGGGCAGCCGGGATCACGGCCGCGACGGCCACCGTCCGGTAGGGAATATTCGTCCAGGTGGCGAGGATGAAGGCACCGGCTCCCATGACGGGCGGCACCAGCTGGCCCCCCGTGCTGGCAGCGGCCTCGATGGCGCCAGCGAAGTAGGGCTTGAACCCCGCACGCCTCATGATCGGAATCGTGAAGGCTCCGGTGGTGACCACATTGGCCACGGCACTCCCGGACAGCGAGCCCATGAGCGCGCTGGCCAGGGAGGCGGTCTTGGCGGGGCCTCCCCGGCTTCTGGCCGTGACCCGATCCGCCAGCCCGATCAGCAAGGTCCCACCACCTGCCAGCTCGAGGATTGCCCCGAAGAGGATGAACAGAAAGACGAAGTCGGCCGACACGCCCAGGGGGATTCCCCAGATCCCCTCGGTGGAGAGGTAGAGATGCTCCAGGAGTCGGCGTGGGCCGTATCCCCGGTGCGCGAGGACGCCCGGCAGGTAGGGACCGGTCATCGCATACCCGAGGGAGAGCAACGCCACCACCACCAGCCCCCAGCCCGTGGCTCGCCGAGCGAGCTCGAGAACCACGATCAAAGCCACGGCCCCAGCCGCCAGATCCAGGTTCGTGGCCGCGCCCGCGCGGTTCACCAGCTCCTGATGCTGCGTGACCAGATAGGCACAGCTGAGGAGGGCTCCCGTGGAGAGGAGCGCGGAGAGCGTCCCCACCACCCGGTCGCGAATCGGCATACGCCATCCGGTCCGATCCGGCTGCCGCAGCCCAGACTGCGTCGAGGCTGGACCCGGCCTGGCAGAAATGCCCACCCCCAGGAAGCCCAGCACGGCCATCAGCGCCAGATGCACGGGCCTCTGGACCAGCGCCGTGAAGGGGGAGACCCCGGCGCCGTAGAGGTGGAAAAGAGTCGCGACGACTGTAATGCCCGCCGTGGAGCCCCACAGCACGTGTCGCCCCACCCTCCGATCCCCGGAGGCCAGCTCTCTCACTTCACGCTTCGGACAGAGCTCAGCTGGCCGGTATGCCGAACAGCAAGGCACGGATCACGGCGAGCACCAGCATGACCACCACGGCACTACCCCAGGACCGAGTCTTTCCGAGCACGCTGGCCCCCAGCGCAATGGTCAGGTACGACCAGAGCTGGAAGAGATCCATCGCGTTCACGACTCGGTACAAATAACCCTCGCCGCCAAGCAAAGCCCCGAGGAAGGTGCCCACACTCAGCGTGATCCGGGGATTCGACTGAAGGATCCGGAGAGGGACCGTGAGGAGGGCCCCCGCGGACGTGATCAGACCCCCGTGGCTCACGACTGCCAGGTACTGCTTGTAGGAACCGCCGTGGCCCAGGACGAAACTGAAGATCAGAGTCAGGATTCCCGCGAGCAGGAACGCACCCACGAACCAGTAGAGGACCCCTCCGATCACCACCGACAGCCGCGAGAAGGTGATCAAGCCATCCAGGTTCGCTGGAACCTCCTGGCCCCGGGCCCGGATCTGCTCCGCCACCAGGTCCTGCCAGACGTGGGCCGGGAGGCCATACGCCGTGAGGATGGAAGCCAAAAGGACCAGGGTCGCTCCCAGCGCCAGGGCGCCGAACCAGAAGGGCTGCACCCTCAGCTTTTCGAACAATTGGCCCGGCGAGAAGAAGACATCGATGAAGCGCCGGGGGAGGGCCGGCAGCGAGCCGCTTCGCGTGGCGTCGGGCTCCATGGCGTCAAGCTCCGTCCTGTTGCCTCTTCAAGGTCGTTCTCGAGGTACCTTCGGCCCGCATCGTCATGGGCGGCATGCTGGCCGCCGGCACGTTCACCGCTCCCGTCAAGGAGGTGCGATCCTTCGACTGCACCATCAGAGATCGGTCGGGATCCCAGAGCACCGTCCCCACCGACTCACCTGTCATCTCCTGCTGAACCTCGAACCCGGCGTTCTTACCGGAGGTCCTCGTTTCGATGGCTGTGGTAAAATCGATGCTGAGGAGGGTCCTCCCTTCCACCAGCGTGTCGCCTCGAAGCGCATAGGTCGTGATGTAGGTCGATTCGGTGCTCAATCCACCCTGGTCCTGCGAGACGTACGTGGTATCCGTCCACGTGGCGCCGGCCTCGGCAGCCCTGCCCGGCAGCCTCGGGAACAGCTCATAAGGCAGGAACACGGCCCGGGCCAGCTGAGCCGCCTGGTCATTCACCTCGGGCACTTGCAGGACTTCGGGTCTTCCTCGTCGGTCAAGCCTGAAGATCAGGTCACCCTGGATATCCTCCTGAGTGGCCGTGATCGGACCGGCCATTGGATTGGTCATGCGGCCCACGAACTCCTCGAACCGGGCCGTGACCTCGACCCCGTCGGCTTTACCGAGGAAGTCCAGTGCCAGGTCAGCCCGGGTGGTCATCCTCATGTCCATGGCTTCACTCATCCCGGCATCGACCGAAATTCTCATCGTGTCGCCCCGGACGTAACGGACGTTCCCTCCTTCCGGTACCCGGAACTCGAGGACGCGTGGGGGTCCCGGTCCGGCGCCGGTTCCCATGCCTGCGCACCCCGTGACAAGAACGAGAATCGGGAAGCCTCCCGCCATCCGTCCTCGCATGATTACCTTCCCTGCATGCGGGCCTGCATCCCCTCTGCCAGCCACCGGGACGAGCCTGGCCCTTTTGCCGATTCCTCGATCTGTCCGTCAGAGTACGCTACGGGTCCGGTGTAGGAAACCTTCGAC
>JBDHKE010000079.1:0-17077 GCA_039586555.1 Gemmatimonadota bacterium
CGTGTCGAAGCACGCAGCATGTTGTGTCTTAGGGAGGGACATCAGGGGATGCCAGTGATCCAGGTCAGGCGCAGGAAGGCCGACAATCCCTACGAGTTCGAGGTCTCGGTGAGGGAAGGGAGCACGCAGACCCTTCACCGGGTCACGATGTCAGTGTCCACCTGCCGCAGGCTCTCGGGAGAAAAGACGAGCCCGGAGCGTGTCATCGAAGCGGCCTTCCGGTTCCTGCTGGACCGGGAGCCCAAGGAATCAATCCTGCGCACGTTCGACGTCACGGTCATCTCGACCTATTTCGCCGACTTCGAGAAGAAGATCGGTCGGTACCTGTGACCTCACGTCCTGCGCGCGGGAGCGGCACCGGGCGAGCTCCCGGGGGCTCTGGCCACGGCGTGGGGCCCGTCGGCGGTGGAGGTCCACCCTGGGGAGGGGCGGCAGCGTCATGAGCCTCCGCGGGGAGATGGAGCGGATCTACCGGGACCTGACGCTTGAGGACGTCCCGTGGAATCTCGAGAGTCCGCCGGAGATTCTCGTGCGGCTGGTAAAGTCCGGGTGGATCGCCCCGTGCGATGCCGTGGATCTGGGATGTGGGGCCGGAAACTATGCCGTATGGCTCGCTTCCGGGGGATTCCGCGTCACGGGGCTCGACCTCTCGTCCCGGGCCATCGAGCTGGCGCGGCGCAGGGCAAGTGAGCGGGGGGTCGATTGCCGATTCCTCGTCGCGGACCTCACGGGTGATCTCCGGGAGCACCACTCTTCATTCGACTTCGCATATGACTGGGAGGTGCTTCACCACATCTTCCCCGGCGGAAGGGCGCGATACGTGCGCAATGTTCACCGCCTGCTTCGTCCGGGGGGCCGATACCTCTCGGTGTGTTTCAGCGAGCAAGATCCCGGCTTCGGAGGTGAGGGGAAATACCGAGACACACGACTCGGAACCCGGTTGTACTTCTCCTCTGAGCAGGAGTTGAGCGATCTCTTCGGCTCGACTTTTCACGTTCACGAGCTGTACACTACAGGAATCGCCAGCAAGGCCGGGCCCCCTCACCAGGCGGTCGTCGCCCTGATGGAACGCGGACCCGAGTCTCCCTAGCCGGTTGGCGGGGCCGCAGCTGCCGGAGAAGGAGGATCCCGTGCACCAGTTGAAGGTGACGGTCAAGAAGGTCATGGGAACCTGCACGGCCACGCCCTCCGTGAAGCCTGGAGACTACTTTACCGTGACGAACGGGGACATCCGGATCCCGGAGGGCGGCTTCATCTGCCTGTGGGCTCTTCAGAGCCTGATGCCCCTCCTGCCGGCAAAGGAACGAGAGATCGCCGAGGAAGAGGACGAGGACTGGATGTGGCGTGTCCACCACGCTCAATGTCCCGATCCGAATGGCCGGGTGATCTTCAGGATCGAGCGGACGGGAAAGATCGACAAAGCCTCGCAGGGTCCTCCGGAGGAGGATGCTGCGCCTGATGCGGGCGAAGCCTACGATTGGGAGGGCAGCGAAGGGAGTCTGAAGAATCTCCGGGTTGAGGTGGAATCGGTGAATGGCAAGTGCACCTCGGGGATGCAGCCCGGTGATCACTTCATGCTTCGAAGCGGGCGGCTCTACATTCCACCCGGTCGTCATTTCTGCTTGTACGCCCTGCAGGCTACTCTTCCACTTCTGCCCGCCAAGCAGCGTGCCCTCCAGGAGGGAGATTGGATGAAGGAGGACTGCCGGGTTCTCTGCCCCGACCCTGCGGGCAATGTGATCCTCCGCATCGACCGGAAGGAATAGCGTCTTCATGATCGGCTGTGAGCTCAGGAGGTGCGTCGGCTGCAGGATGTGCGAGCTCGCCTGCAGCTGGTTCCATTCCGGCGCGGTCTCGCCGGCCCTTTCGCGCATCCGCGTGTCCAAGCTGGAAGAGGTGGGCATCGACATGGCGGTGGCCTGCCTCGGGTGCCTTGAGAAGGCCTGTCTGGTGTGCCCGACCGATGCGCTTTCGCTGGGCTCCAGGGGCGAGATCCTCCTGGACGCTGACCTCTGTGACGGTTGCGAGGAGTGTGCCGGGGCCTGTCCCATCGGTGCGGTGGGCTTCCACGATGGGGTGCCTCTGTTCTGCGATCTGTGCGATGGCCTGGCTTCCTGCATCAGCGTCTGCCCCACCGACGCCCTCTTCCATCAGAAGGAAGGCGAGGTGTCGCTGGCCGTGTTCCAGGACTACCGAGGCTCGGCCGGCCAGAAGCGGGCGCACTTCACGGGAGTCAGGGCGGCACCTGTTCGCGAGGAATGGAGAGAGGGGAGGAGGGTCGACGCATGAGCCTCGTCCACGGCAACTCCCTGCGGGTCGACCTCAGCGGGCACAGGATCCACCGAGGAAGGACTCCCGAAGGCGGAATCGGGGGGAGGACGTGGAACAGCGCCACCCTGCTGCGAGAGCTCCCCGCAGGGATCGACCCCCTGGGGCCCGAGAACATCCTCTGCGTCGCCGTCGGGCCACTCACCGGCAGCAGGCTGATCGCCACGTGCCGATTCGTCGCCAGCGCCAAGAGCCCACTCACGGGATACCTGGGTGATTCGGGGGCCCGAGGGTTCTTCGCTCCTGAGCTGCGCTGGGCCGGGCACGACCAGATTGTCTTCACCGGTGCTTCCCAACGATGGGTCTATCTGTTCATCGACAACGACACGGTGGAGATCCGGGACGCCTCGCGCCTCGTGGGGCTGGACATCACCGAGACCACGGTCCGGCTCCGGGAGGACCTTCGCGATCCCGACCTGCAGGTAGCGGCCATCGGGCCCGCCGGGGAGAATCTCGTCCGGTACTCCATCATCTCCTGCAACCTCGCTCGGGCCGCAGGGCGGACGGGGATGGGTGCGGTGATGGGATCGAAGAAGCTGAAGGCCATCGTCGTGCGCGGCGACAAACCCATGCGGCCCGCCGACCCCCAGCGATTCGAGAAGGCCTGCGCGCGGCTCGGATCGGACCTCGAGGGTCACGCCGACTTCGAACCCAGGCGGAGGTACGGGACGACCAAGATCATGGGCGCCCTGGCCCGGATGGGAGTCCTGCCCGCGTACCACTATCGCAGCGCGCAGTACGAGGACCTGGAACGGGTCAGCGCGGAGGCCCTGCGAAGACACCACGTCGTCAAAGAGAAGGCCTGCTACAACTGCAACGTCCACTGCTCCCGCTACAACTACACGCAGTACAGCGAAGGCGAGGGTCCGGAGTACGAAGCCCAGGCGGCGTTCACGGTCAAGTGCGGCAATCCCGACCTGGAGCTGGCGGTGGGTGTCTCCAACGCGGTCAATCGGCTGGGGCTCGACTGCATCAGCTTCGGCGAGGTCGTCGCCTGGCTCATGGAATGCCGCCACGAAGGGCTGATCTCTGACGCCGACGTGGACGGAGTCGAGCTTTCCTGGGGCTCCCGCGAGGCCCTACTGCGACTTCCGGGGATGGTCGCACGCCGTGAAGGAATCGGAGATCTTCTCGCGGAAGGAACCCGCCGAGCCGCGGAGGAGCTGGGACCGGAGACCCGGGCGCTCACCGCGGAAGTCAAGGGGCTGGAGCTCTTCTCCGCGGACCCGAGAGGCATCAAGGGATATGCCCTGATGAACGCGGTCAACTCCCGGGGGGGCGATCACTACCGTGGCGAGCCCATGATCGAGCTCACGGGAGACGAGGAGCTCGCCATGCGTCGGGTCGGAAATCGGAGCGCGGCCCACCGGCTGCGGGAAGAGGGGAAGGGAGCACTGGTAAACTACGCCGAGCACCTGGGCATCCTCTCCGACAGCATGACGATCTGCAAGAACATCTCCAACTGCATGGACGTGGTGGACTTCGAGCTGGCGGCCGAAGCCTATTCAGGCATGCTGGGCACGGAGATCACGGACCAGGAGCTCTGGGACGTCTGCTCCTGGGTCGGCCAGGTGGAACGCGATTTCAACCTGCGCGAAGGGCTCAAGGAGGAGGAGGACACCCTCCCCCTCCGGTTCATCGAGCAGCCGATCCCGGACGGACCGTCCAAGGGGACGACCATCGACATCGGCAGGATGGTCCGGGACTATTACAGGGAGAAGGGCTGGAGGTAGCCTCGCGGCCGCCGGCGACGCTGCCGCGGGCTGCTGGATACCCCGCCGCTGACTAGGGGATGCCCAGCCGCCAGCTGCCGGTTACCCCGCCCGCTTCAAGGTCACGTCGCCGCTCACGGTGTTGAAGGAGAGGCTCCTGCCTCCGTCACCGAGGGTGCCCCGCACGTGCGAGCCCACCCACCGGCCCTCGCGCCTCTTCCACGAGGAGTCGAAGTCGCTCTCGAAGTCCCCGGACAGCGAATCGAACTCCACGTCCACGTCGACGTCCGCCGGAAGACTCAAGGTGATGTCGCCATTTACCGTGGAGAAGTGCAGATCGTCCCAGCCGGTGCCGCCCATCTCGATGTCCATCGAGCCGTTCACAGTGGTGCCCCAGGCCACTCCGGTGGTGGACACGCGGATGTCGCCGCTCACCGTCGTCGCGGTCACGTCCGACCGCACCCCCTCGGTGTCGATGTCTCCCGAGACCATGGAGCCGACGAGCTCCACTCCAGCGGGCAGGCGAATCTCGTAATCCACGCTGACGTCGAGACTCCGATGTTCCTGGTGGTCACTCGCGGAACGCTCACTCTCTCCGTTACAGCCCCGGTTCCGTTCCCCGTAGACCGCACAGATCACCACCCCGTCGGACTCCTCCACGACCTCGATCTTGACGTAGTCGAAGTCACTGGATCGCCCTCGCTTCGTGGCAACCACCTCGGTCCGGGTCCCCGACGCGAGCACCGCGTGGATGTTACCGGAGATGCCCTCGACCTCGAGTGTCTGCCCTGAAGCGATCTCGCCGCTCCACTCGAATGTGTCGGCCTGTGCCAGGAGCTGCGTCGCCCCGGTGCCGCAGAGCACCGCGATCCCCAGCCCAACACGCAAGAATCTTCCCAGCATTGTCCTATTCCCCTCCATGGAATGGTTGGAGGCACATCGATGTCGCAAGCTTAGATGACCGGAGGACCGCCATTGTTTGAAAGGGCGGCCTGGCGGGCGATGCGCGCCTCTCCTCCTTCCCACCCCGCGGGCAGAGCCAGGACTATGCTCAGCGCCTCAACACGGGCACCCGGATCTGGGACGGATACTCCCTGGAGTGGTGCACCTGGTTGTGGGCCACCGCCCCTTCCGTCTCGTCGTAGTTGTTGCCCCCGGTGTTCAGGTTGCGGGTGAAGCGAGGGAAGTTGCTGCTGGACACCTCGATGCGGATGCGGTGCCCGCGGCCGAAGGTATTGCTGGTGGACATGGGGCTGACCTGGAGCTCGTAGATCTCTCCCGGTTCCATGAACACCTGCTTGTCGTATCCCTCCCGGTATCGAGCCCGCTGGATCGTCTCGTCCAGGTTGTAGGCCCTCCCGTCGGGATGCACGTCCAGAAGCTTCACGGTGAAGTCCGTGTCCTTCACGTCCGAAGAGATGTAGAGGGTGATCTCGATGGTCCCGCTCACCTCCGCCTCTTCCTCCAGGGGCTCGCTGGTGTAGACCAGGATGTCCGGGCGCTCCTCCATCTGCCGCTGGTCGAAAGAGCCCGCATCGATGGCTCCCCCGATGCAGCAGACGTTACCGCCGTAGGAGGGCACGGGATCGAAGGGGTCGTAGGCGAACGAATCCGGGCTGTCCTCCACTCCCGGCATGGTGGTGGTGAGCCGGCCGTCACCCTGGAGGGTGTTGGCGTTTCCGCCGCTCTCCAGGTAGTGCGTTACCATCTCCACGCCTTCCGGCGGCCAGCTGGAGGACGTCTGCCACCGGTTGGACCCCATCGTGTAGTAGCGAACCCTGGGCAGGGTGTCCGTGATGCCGTTGCGCTCGCCCTTCAGCCAGTGATCGAACCATCCGTAGATGAGCGCGTCGTAGTCCCAGCGGGCGTCTCCCACATTCCGCTCCCCCACCACCGTTTCAGCCGTGGCCCGGGTGTAGGCGCAGTGGGTCACGGGCGCCACCATGGCGAACTGGTTCTCGCGAGTCTCCGCGTCGACACCGTTCTCCCTCACGTGATTGAACAGGGCCAGGTTGGGGCCCACGGAGACGTCATACCACGACATGAACCAGAGGCTGGGCACGCCGAAGGGCTCGTCGTCGTGATAGAGGCCACCCCTGTACCAGGCAGGGTCGTCAGGCGTCCTCTGGATCATCCGGCCGCCGGTGGCCACCGGAGCCGGATCGGCGAAGATGCCTTCGGGCCCGCCCACGTTTCGCATGATGTCCTCAACCGGCAGGTGCCGGAGCGCCTCGGTCCAGTTCACGCGGGGCATCTCCGGAGACAGATCGAAGTACCTGGACAGCCGGATCAGATCCTCCCGGGAGGTGTCCCGGTCGAACCTGGGCCGCTGCGTGTTCTGCACGCCGTACAGCCAGGAGAAGAAGAGCATCTGCTCGGCGCCTCCTCGGTACCAGTTGCCCTGTTCGTACCAGTCGCCCACCCGGCCCACCCCCGCCCCGAATCCCTGGGGAACCATGGCGGCGTGCGCAGGGTGATCCAGCGCCGCCAGCCCCATCTGCCACTCGGCGGTGGAGGAGCAGCCGAGGGTTCCCACCTTTCCGTTGGACCACGGCTGCACCGCGATCCAGGTCAAGGCGTCGTATCCGTCGGTCTTGGGCGGGCCCAGAATGTCCCATTCACCCTCCGAGTAGAACTTCCCGCGCTCATTCTGCACGACGTAGGCGTACCCGCGGCTGACCGCCTGGTAGATGGATTGGAAGCGTCCCGACTGGAGCTCGCCGTCCCGCCACGGATTGAAGTTGTACGGGGTCCGGACGAAGATCGTCGGGACCGGATCCGAGGTCCTGGGTCGGTAGATGGTCGTGGCCAGGCGGACCCCATCGCGCATGGGCATCCTGACCATCTCGTCGACGACGGCGATCTCCTGCAGGGCTTCAAAGAGATCCTCCTGTGCCGAGACGGGGCTGCCGAGTGCGGCCGCGGCGACCAGGGATGCTACGAGGGTCCTGGGAGCGAAGAGGGTCCAAGGGATGACGGTGGCGCGGGCAGCGACGGTGGCCGATGAATTGATCGGACCGCTGGTCAGGCTCCGGGCGATGGCTCTCATGGGGGTGTTACCTCGACTGTTTGTATCGTCGGTGTGCTTCAGCGCCGAGACCAGAATCGGGGGTGAGTGCCCAAGCCAGGCTCGGGGATCGGCACCCAGGCTCGGGGATGACTCCCAGCCAGGATGCGGGATCACCCCCCAACGTAGGGTGCGGGGGAGCGGCCTGCGAGGAACGAGGCGCTTTCCTCATCCCTCGCCGCCGGTTCAGCTCTCCCTCGCGAAGCGCCGAAGGGTCTTGTATGCTCCTGCAGGGCTGCCCTGCTCGTCCAGTCAAGCACCGCCGAGAAGAGGCGCGAGCCATGGACCCTCGGTTTCGGCACACCGCCTTCCTATTCGTCCTCGCCCTCGTGTTCACCGTGGGTCTCACCTTCGCGACGGTCGAGCTGCCGTACCTTGCCGACGATCTCCTCCAGGGTGCCATTCCCACACCCGCCGGCGACTCCCATGCGGACGAGCTGGCCCGGACCAGGACCGAGCTGTTCATTTCCCATTACCACCTGCGGGCCGTGGGATACGTCTGCTTCGGTCTCATGGTATCGCTGATCGTCGCCGGGTTCGCCACCCGCAGGACCGGTCTGGCGACCGCAGGGGCCCTCACGTTCATGCTGCCGGTCTTCGCCCAGTTCGCTGGTGTGATGTTCTTCCTTGCCGGACTTGGCCTGCTGAACCTCCTGTGGCTCCCCGTCCTCGACGTCTCCTTGGAGCTGGCGCGGCTCGGGCTCATCATTCGGGCACCCTACGATCTGCTGATCTGGCTCGCCCGCCAGTTGGGCTTCGACGCCTACTGGCCCCTCGTATATGCCTGTGTCGGCACCGGGCTGCTCCTCTTCCTTCTCGGCACCTTCGCCTGGCTTTCCGCGAGGGCCAGACAGCAGCCGGTGGCCGATTTCTGGGTGTACCGGATCTCCCGGCATCCTCAATACCTTGGTTGGATCGTCTGGAGCTACGGTGTCTACCTGTTGCTCTTGCGTGGGACTTATCCCAGGCGCTCCTGGGGGATCGATGCCAGCCTACCGTGGCTCGTATCCACAATCGTCATCATCGGCGTGGCCATGATCGAGGAACTGACCATGCGCGGACGCCACGGCGAGGCCTACGAGGCCTACGGCCGGAGCGCTCCGTTTCTGTTTCCTGTTCCCAGGTTCGTGGAGAGACTCCTCGCTCTTCCGTTCCGGATCCTCTTCGGGACAGACCGGCCCCGCCGGAAGGGAGACGTAGTCGTCGTTCTTTCCCTCTACGCCGTTGGGCTCATCGGAGCGTCCTGGTTCATTTACGGCAACGGAATGGAGCGGACCCGGAAGGTCTTGGCGCCCGCCGCCGCTGTGTCACGGATGGACGAGCTTGCCACTCGCATCCGGGAAGAGCCCAACGCCCGGACAAAGTACTTCATTGCCAGGGAGCTAGCGGCGTACGGCGATCCCTCCGTCGACCATTTCGTCCGACTGCTCGACGACAACCAGGCTGAAGTACGAGTTCTCGCTGCGCAGAACCTGCAGGATATCCCGGCAGAGCGGGCAATCTCAGCCCTCGTGAAGGCTCTGGAGGACTCGGTGGCCTCTGTTCGTGGGAATGTCGTTGAAGCCCTCGGAGCCATCCGCTCTCAGAAGGCGCGAGAGCCGATGTTGAGGCTGCTCGATGATCCGGAGGCCTGGGTCCGCGGGTCCGCCATGCGTTCACTCGCCGAGCTGGGTGCTGAGGAGATTGTTTCGAGAGGGATCGAGATGCTGCAGGATCCGGAACCCTGGATCAGGGCCGCAACGGTGGAGTCGCTGGGTATCCTGGGCTCGGAAAGGGCGCTGCCTTCCCTGGCGGAGCGATTGAACGATGAGGAAGCCATCGTGCGACGTGCGGTCGTGATCGCGATGATGAACATCGGGTCGACCGAGGCGCGGGCCCCGTTGGAGCGCGCGGCCGGGGACGAAGACTGGGAGGTGCGAGTCTATGCGGCCGAGGCCCTGCGGCGCCTCTCCCAATCCAGCCGGGAGCGGGACTAGGGGGAGCGGCTTGCGAGGAGCGAGGCTCTTGTCGCATAGCCGCGCGGCCATGCGCAAGAGCGTGTTTGGGGGTGGGGAAGCCTTGCCGTTCCAATTCGAAACCGGTCCTCCCTCCCCGCCGTACTTGATTGAAGTTGGGGGGTCACCAAGAAGCTTGGGGTCACCAACCTGAAGGAGTCTCCTTTGTCCAACGTCTGGAAGGACCTGAAGTTCGCCGCTCGGGCCCTTGCCCGCAGGCCAGGCTCCGCCCTGATCTCCCTGGTCGCATTCGGCCTGGGGATCGGGATTACCACCACCATGTTCAGTATTGTGTACGCGGTCTATTTCCGCGGCCTGGGGCTGCCGGAGGAGGAACGGCTCATCATCCTCGAGCGCACCGACGTGACCCAGGACGAGTCCCGCATGTGGGTCTCCCAGCACGACTTCTACGATTGGCAGGAGCAGCAAACCTCCTTCCAGGGACTGGCGAGCTACCGAACGGGAACGGTGAACCTGGCGGGAACGGAGGGTCCGGAGCGGTACAACGGGGGCTTCGTGAGCGGTAACCTCTTCCGGATCCTGGGAGCCCAGCCGATCCTGGGTCGCACGTTCCTGGACCATGAGGACGACCCGGGGGCGCCCCTCACCGTTCTTCTGGGCTATGCCGCCTGGCAGGATCGCTACGACAGTGACCCCTCCGTGGTGGGCCGGGTGGTCAAGGCCAATGGGGAGAGCGCCACGATCATCGGCGTGATGCCCCAGGGCTTCCGTTTCCCCATGGACCAGGATCTGTGGCTCGCGGATCGCGACATCCGGAGCGAGATGGCCAACCGCCACGATGGCTACTGGGCCCGGGTGGTGGGCCGGTTGAAGGACGGGGTGGCTCCCGAGCAGGCGCAGCTGGAGATGGCCACCGTAGCCCAGCGCCTGGCCCAGGAGTACCCGGACGCCAACGAAAACCTGGCCGTCCGCTTCACGAACTTCACGGATTCAGCCATCGGTCCGGAGATCGCCCCGATCTTCGTGGCCATGATGATTGCCACGATCTTCGTGCTCCTCATCGCCTGCGCCAACGTGGCGAACCTTCTTCTGGCCCGGGCCGCCCTCCGCACCAAGGAGGCGGCGGTCCGGTCGGCCATCGGTGCCAGTCGCCTTCGGGTCATCTTCCCGTTCTTTTCGGAGGCCGTGATCCTCTCGATCCTGGGGGGCTTCCTCGGTGTCGGACTCGCTTTCGCGGGCGTTGCGCTGTTCAACAACGACGTGCAGGGCGTGGGGAAGCCGTACTGGATGGACATCACGGTGGATCCGCCCATCCTGGGCTACGTCCTGGGAGTCGTGGCCCTCACGGCCCTGGCCTCAGGCGCGGCCCCGGCGCTGCAGATCTCCCGAACGGACGTGAACGGCGTGCTGAAAGACGAGTCCCGGGGCTCGTCCAGCTTTCAGATGGGCCGTCTCAGTCGGTTCCTGGTGGTGGGACAGGTGGCTCTGTCCTGTGCTCTTCTGGTAGGGGCGGGGCTCATGTCCAAGAGTATGTCCCAGCTCGGGAACCGGGATCTGGCGTTCGCCAAGGAGGGGATCTTCACAGCTCGCATCGGCCTGTTCGAGACCGAGTATCCGGACGTCGAGGCCCGGCGCGACTTCTATCAGCGGCTCGTCGAGAGGCTGGAGGCGCTTCCCAGCGCAAGCTCCGTAGGGCTCACGACGAATCTTCCTGGGTCCGGTAGCGGTGGAAGCCGGATTCAGGTGGAGGGGGAGGCCTACCCCACGGAACGGGACTATCCGTCGGCCCGCAGGGCCCTGGCCACGCCCGGCCTCTTCGCGACGTTTGCCGTGGATGTCCTTCAGGGGAGGGACTTCACCATCCAGGACGACCACGAGGCCCAGCCGGTCATCATCGTGAACCAGCGGTTCGTGGAGCGCTTGTTCCGGGGCGAGGACCCTCTGGGCCGACGCATTCGCGAAGGCGGAGCCGAGAGCGAGGAGCCCTGGCTCACGATCGTTGGCGTCGTTCCCAATCTGGAGATGTCGGGCTTCCAACCCGAAACCGACGAGGCAGGATACTACGTACCCCTGGCCCAGGATGATGCCCGCTTCGTGAGCATCGCCGTTCGCACGCGGGGAGGGGACCCTCTCTCCATCACTCCGGAGGTGAGGCAGGCCATGTCGGCGGTGGATCCGGAGCTTCCCATGTACTGGATCTACGACATGGACGAGGTGATCAGGCAGAGCACGTGGTTCTACGGCGTGTTCGGAAGGCTGTTCGTGGTGTTCGGCGTGGCGGCCCTCTTCCTGGCGGCGGTGGGGCTGTACGGTGTACTGGCCTTCTCGGTCTCCCGGCGGTTCCAGGAGATGGGAATCCGCATGGCTATGGGGGCGGACTCACGCAACATCCTGAGCCTGATTCTCCGGCAGGGAGCCGTCCAGCTGGCCATCGGACTCACTCTGGGCCTCACCCTGGCGTTCCTGTCCTCCAACGTCCTCAAGCTCATTCTCTTCGAGGTGGATCCCCGAGATCCGTCGGTGTTCGCAGTCATTGCCCTGGTGATCGTCGTGGTGGGGATCGTGGCTAGTCTGGTGCCCGCCACGCGGGCCGTGAGGGTGGATCCGGTCGTGGCCATGCGCTACGAGTGATTGTCAGAGGGCGGGACTTGACCTCCGCTGCATCCTGAGTAGTTTCCCGGGCTCGGGCACTCTGAGGCAATCGCTCTCCGGGGATCTCTGGTGACGGAGTCGCCTCGACAGCGCCCCGATCGACGCTCGAACCCGCGGTTTCGATGGTCCGCGTCTCCGAACTCTCCAAGTACTACGCCGGGACGAGGGCACTGGGCCCCGTCTCGTTCGAGATCCCGTCCGGCCAGACGGTCGGGTTCCTGGGGCTGAACGGTGCCGGGAAGACCACTCTCCTTCGCGTTCTGGCCTGCGCCCTGAGGCCATCCGCCGGATCGGTGACGGTAGGCGGCTTCGACGCCCTGCAGAACCCCCACGCCGTACGCCAAAGAGTGGGTTTTCTCCCCCAGGAGCCGCCTCTCTACGTGGACATGACCGTGGGGGGATATCTCGCCTTCGTCGGGCGCCTGCGCGGGCTCGATCCGGCGGAGGTCCGCGCCCGGGTCCCGGAGGTGGAGGAACGCACGAACCTGGAGGAAGCGGACGGCGAGCTGATCCGGCACCTGTCCCACGGATACAGGCAGCGAGTGGGCGTGGCGCAGGCCGTGATCCATGACCCTGATCTCCTCATCCTGGATGAGCCGACGCACGCGTTGGATCCGGTGCAGGTCGTGGAGATGCGCAGCATGATCCAGGGCCTCAAGGCGGATCACACCATTCTGATCTCGAGTCACATCCTGCCCGAGATCAGCGAGACGTGCGATCGGCTCATGATACTGAACGAGGGCGCGATCATTGCGACGGGAACCGAGGAGGAGCTCTCGTCCCGGCTGCTCGAAAGCCGGCGCTTCAGCGTGACGGTGAAGCCGCGAGTGGACGGGGAGAAAGGGCTCGCAAAAGCCGGGAAGATCGAGGAGAGCGTGTCCGCGGAAGCTTTGGGTGTCGAGGAGGAACCGTTGGATTCGGATGCGTGCGAGGCGGTTGTTGCCTGCATCCGGCGCATCGACGGGATCCGGGCGGTTGAGGCCACCACGCCGGGAGAGGCGGGTGCCGTCAGCTTCCTGGTGGACGCCTCCGGAGACCGTCGCGCCGAGGTGGTTCGAGCCCTGGTGGAAGCGGGCCACGGAGTTCTGCGTGTGGAACGGACGCGGAGGGAGCTGGAGAGCGTGTTTCTCGAACTGGTCCAGGAACGGCAGGCGAGAGATGCGAGCGGTTAGCGTCATCCTTCGAAGGGAGCTGGGAGCCTACCTCTCGTCCCCGCTCGGCTACATCGTCGCGGCGGTGGTACTCCTGCTGGACGGCCTCCTCTTCTATGCCGAAGGCCTGGGTCCAGCCGGCGGGGAGCGCCTCTCGGGCGAGGTCCTTCTGCGGTTCTTCTACTACGCCAGTGGGCTCACCGCGGTGGCGGCGGTGACCCTTTCCATCCGGCTCATCGCCGAGGAGCGGCAATCGGGAACGCTGGTTCTCCTCAACACCTCGCCGGTGCGGGACTGGGAGATCGTTCTCGGCAAGTTCCTTTCCGCCTTCGTGTTCCTGGCCGGGATCACGCTCCTGTCCGTGTACATGCCGCTCATGATCATGGTGAACGGCAAGATCTCGATCGGGCAGGTCCTGGTGGGATATGGCGGGCTCCTTCTGCTCGGGGGGGCGGTATTGGCCATCGGCGTCTTCGCCACAGCGCTGACGCGGCACCAGTTGGTGGCTGCGGCCCTGGCGGCGGCGCTCACCGGAACGATGTTTCTCTTCTGGCCGCTGTCCCGGCTGATCGATCCGCCGATCTCGCGCGTGCTCGCGGGTCTGACTCTGCACGGACGCCACTTCTCGGGATTCCAGGCGGGGCTGCTGCATTTCCGGGACGTCGTCTATTACGCGGCGGTCACCTACTTCTTCCTGCTCCTGGCCACGAGGATCATGGAGGCGAAGCGGTGGGAGTGAGATCGGCACCCTGGTGGCTCACTGCTCTACTGGCGGCGGGGCTCTTCGCCCTCTTCCTGGGTGAGCGCATCTTCGGCGACACCATCATCGCCCGCGCGGTGTTGTCCGGCGTGGGAAGTCTCTGCGTGGTCGGAGCGACGGCGTGGCGAGCCCTGAGCTGGACCCGTGCGGAGGGAGAGGTACGCAGGATCGAAGGGATCTTCCTGCTGAGCTATGTCGGGTGCGTGATTGCCCTCATCCTCTACGCCTTGTCGAGCGAAGAGGGTATGCGCCTGTTCGGGATCCATTTCGACTCGGCGCAGGCTGAGCGGCGGTACGAGCGCGGGTTTCTGGTGCTCTGGAGCATCCTGCTGACCGTTTCGCTGCTTCCCGCTCTGGGCGCCCAGTGGGCCGTGGGGCTTCAGCGTCACGCCCAAGGTGCGGGGCCTTCGGTGGAGGCTCTGCGCGTAACCGAGACGGCCACGTCGGCCCTGACAGTGGCTCTGGCCGGCGCCTTCCTGATGCTTGTGGGATACATCGCGTCCGAGGAGGACAAGACGCTGGACCTGAGCTACTTCAAGACGTCCAGCCCAGGCTCCGCCACCCAGGAGATGGCCCGAAGCATGGCGGAGCCCCTGGAGGTGGCCCTGTTCTTCCCGGAGATCAACGAGGTCAAGGACGAGGTCATCCGCTACTTCCGGCAGCTGGAGGCGGCCGGTGGGCGGCTCCAGCTCGTGGAGTACGATCGGCTCGCGTCCCCGGAGATCGCCCGGGAGTTATCGGCGAGGGAGGACGGGACGGTGGTCCTCCGGCGCGGCGAGCAGACCGAGCGGCTTGTGCTTCCCGCCGAGCTGCGGAGCGCCCGAGGGCGGCTGCGGACGTTCGATCGCGAGGTCCAGAGCGCGTTGATGCGGATCCTCCGAGAGCGCCGTGTCGCCTATCTGACCACGGGGCACGGTGAGCTGAACGATCCGAGCTCGGCGGAAGCGCCCACCGAGGGCCCGCTCAACAGCGTCGACGCCCTGCGGGGACTCCTGCAACTGCTGAATTATCAGGTCGAAGACCTGGGTCTGGGGCAGGGGTTGGGCAACGAGATCCCGGGAGATGCCGGGCTCGTGCTGGTGCTCGGGCCCGAGCGCCCGTTCCTCCAGGAGGAGTTGGGCGCAGTGGATCAGTATCTCGAACGAGGAGGACGGCTGCTACTGGCACTGGATCCCGACACGGAGTTCGAGCTGGGGCCGCTGGAGGATCGCCTCGGAGTCCGCTACCAGGCCGTTTCCCTCGCCGACGACCAGCAACACCTCCGGCAGCGAGGGAACCTCTCGGATCGACTGCTGATCATCACGGACCGGTTCTCCGCCCACGCGTCCGTGACGACGCTCAGCCGGTCCCAGGGGGGGAGCGGCATCCTTCTCGTGGGAGCCGGACATCTGGAAGCGACCGAGGAGGCGGGAGAAGAGGAGGCTGGCGATGAGCCCAACTTCGTCGTCCGCTCCCTTCCGTCCACATTCGCGGACCGGAACGGGAACTTCACCTTCGACGACGATGAGACACGCTCGTCCTACAACCTCGTGGCAGCTGTCGAAGAGGAGCGCGAGGATGAGGGCCGGCCGACCCGAGCGCTCGTGTTCGCGGACTCGGAGACGTTCTCGGATGGAGTGCTCGTCAGCCTCGGCCTGAACGCGGCTCTGGTGGCCGACGGTGTGCGGTGGCTTGGAGGTGACGAGGCCTTCGCGGGAGAGACGACTTCGGAGGAGGACGTTCCCATCGTCCACACCCGCGCCGAGGACGTCGCCTGGTTCTACTCCATCATCTTCGGCGCTCCGGCGATCGTACTGTTCGGGGGCCTCGCGCTGGTGTTCGTGCGGCGGAGCCGTTCGCGCAGGGGGGCCGCTGTATGAGAAGCGCGGTCGTTCACGGGGGACTGCTGGCCCTGGCTCTGGTTCTCGCGTGGTTCGTCTGGACGGGCGAGGACTCCGCCGAGCCGGAAGGGATCCTGGTCTGGAGCGAGGACGTGCAGGACCTCCGCGCCATTACCTATACATCCGACCAGCGCACGCTTCGAGTGGAACGACGCCGGGGAGAGGGCGAGGACTATCTCTGGGGCTTGGAGACCGTTCCCGCAGAGCCACCGCCCGCCTTGCCGGAGGCTGGGGACTCCGTGATGACTCGCCTGGAGGCGGGCACCGCGAGAGCTGAGGAGGCCGACGCCAGGGAGGAGGAGACCCGGTCGTTTCCGGTGGGCCAATTTGGGGAGGAGGTGTTCGAGTTCTTTGCCGACCTGCGGGTGATTCGGGACCTGGGCCTCCTCGAGCCCGAGCGCCTGGCGGAGTACGAGCTAGCCGAGGACGCACGCACCGTCGAGGTCGAAACGGAGAGTGCAAAGCGGCAGCTACGCCTCGGGGGAACGGTGTTCGCGGGGCCGGAGCGTTACGTCTTGGATCCTTCCACTGGAGTCGGATACGTCCTGGGTGGAGACATGATCCGGCGCCTCGAGGTCGGCATGGGAGCGATCCGCGAGCGCTCGCTCCATGTCTATTCACCGCGGGATGTCTCGCAGGCCACCGTGAGGAGCGCTCTGGGAGAGCGCACCATGATGCGGGAGGAGACCCAAGGCGTGGACCCGCTCTGGAGCTCACCCGACGCTCCCGGTGAGCCGGATCAGACGTTCGGGAACTTCATGGCGCGCCTCGACCAACTCACCGTTTCGGATTACGTGCCAGACCTCGCGCCCGACAGCCTCGTCTTCATGCTTCGCGCCGACTACCGAGACGAGGAGGGAGGCAGCCTGGGGTTCCTGGAGCTCTACGGGATGCCCGCCGAAGGGGAGGCTGGGCCGCGGTACTTCGTGAGGACGGAGCGCACCCGGATTCTGGGCGAGGTATTCAGTGCCCTGGGAGAGAGAGTGGAGCAGGACCTGGATCAGGTCTTCTAGGGGAGGCTCCTCCGTCCGGGACACTCACCCTCCAGATCCCCCGCAGGCGCGGCGCCGGCGAGTGCAGACGTGAGCCGCCATCCATTTGTCGCAGACATCCGTCGACGGACGTTCGGGACCTCATCCACTGATCCGCTGATCGCAGGGTAACATACCTAGGTCCCCCCGGCCCCGGCCCCCTATCCACACGCCGCAATCTACCATCGACGACTGATGGGCTCTCGGTTGCACGGGGATCCGAGCGCCCAATCGAGCGGGGCGATGCTCGAAAGGGGCGTTCGCGCTTCCGCGGAAACGTCCCGCAGGCTCGCCTGCGACTCCAGCCGCGTGACCATGACCCACGGCCCGGACGGCAGGCTACTGAGCGTGGGACGCAGGACCCGAACGATCCCGCCGTCCCTCCGGCGGGCGCTGAACCACCGGGACGCGGGTTGCCGCTTCCCCGGCTGTGGCCTCCGGTTCTGCGACGCCCATCACGTGAAGCATTGGGCCGACGGCGGCGAGACCCGGCTCGACAACCTGGTGCTGCTGTGCCGGCGCCACCACCGGACGGTGCGCG
>JBDHKE010000198.1:0-4251 GCA_039586555.1 Gemmatimonadota bacterium
CGCTCCAGGGCGGCGTCCGAGAAGTCAACAATCTGAAACGCGAAGCATATCGCGAAGAACCGAGGCCGATTCGTCTCGAAGTGAGCGCGGAAATCGATCACCTCTGCTCCTCTCACCGGGTACAGCAACCCGCTCAGGAGGTAGAGAACGGTGGAGTACGCGACAAGGTTCAGAAAGTAGGGCAGTGTCCACTCTTGGATGCCGGTGAGCCGGAAGTTGAACCACCAAACGAGGACCGTCGTGATGAAGACGTTGGCGGTCCAAAGGGCGTGAATCCAATCGAGTCGTTCGTGTTCCCTCGCGTCCAGGATCAGCGACACACCGCGGAGGAGGTGTACGACGGCGAGGCCAAGGACGACCGATATGAAGACGGACAAGTACTCGAACGGATCCATTGCCAGTTAGGTTCGGGGAACGCAGAGCTGACCAGGACCGCGGCTGGGAAACGCCGAGATCCAATTCTGCCAGATGGCCAAGGAGCCAACAAACTGACGGCGCATCAATCGAGTCGCAACCGACAGAGTCCCATCCGCCTGGTTTCCCGAGCACGTCTGATGACTGACGTGCACGCATTTCGGTCGGTGGGGGCCTCGCATCGTCCAGACGCTTCCGTGGTGAGGCGAGAATGGGCGCAAGCGAGCGCCTGACCCGCTGCGCCCGGTCGCGGATCTGGGCCTCACCTCACGCAACGAACTTCACCGGTGTTTTTGCGCGCCTGAGACTGGAAGGCCATCAGCGAGGAGATCACCGGCTACGAGCCCGACCAGGCCTGTGTCGTGAATATAACGGACCCAGGATCGTTTCCCTTGAGGGCGGCTAGAGCCAGGCTAGCCATCGAGGCGGTAGAGCCGGGCCGATCCCGGGTCAGCTTCGAAATGTCCTTCGCGCCCAAGTTCGGACCCGTCGGCTGGCTGATGGGGAAGACGGTGATGAAGGCTCAGTTCCGCAAGACCCTGGGCAGCGTGATCCACGGGTTGGAGACCCACATGCGGACCGGTGCGGTCGTGAGTCGGAAGGCCGGGGCCACCGCCCGCTGAGCGACGGCGGCGCCGGGCCCCCCCCTTCTCAAGCCAAGGCGCTCTCCCGTCCCGAGTCCCGGGCAAAGAGGCACGTGCTTCGGGTCTCGGTCACCATCCGCCGCATGAAGGCGAAGTCCGGGCGGGGGCCCAATCCGAAGATGCTCACGTCGGCTTGAGGGGCGTGCGTCAGGTACTCCGCGAAGGGCTCCGTGACCACCTCCACCTGGGTCCGAGGGATCCGGCCCACCACCAGGAGGGCCTGGAGAAACTGCCGCGCGTCCTCGGCGTTCTCGGCCCGCTCCACGACGGTGATGAGGCGCATGTGGGCGTGCCAGTTCCTCAGGAGCTTGTATCCTATGAGGATGGGAAGGTCCAGGTTCCCGAACTTCATGCGGATGCGCCAGTCGGGGGTCCGGTCACGGATCCACAGGTTGATGGCGCGCCTCTCTCCCAGCCCCGACTTGGAGTGGGGCGCGTGGATCAGGACTCCGATCTTCTCGCCGGTGGCCTCTTCCTGAATGCGGGCGTACTCCTCCTCCCGCTCGTCGTCGTCGGGAAGCTCGAGAAGGACGATGTTCGGCTTGAAGAAGGCTCCCCGCAGCGCCTGCATCCCGGTGATGAGCCCCTGGGAATAAGCCCCGGGCTTTTGCAGCACCGTGCAGGACGAGAACACCCCCCGCTCCCGGAAGGCGTCGTTGAGCGCCAGGACCCCTTCCTCGAGACGTACGTCGGCCCGGTCGGTGGCCAGCCCCATGAGCTTCACCGATCCCTTGGGGTGGGCGATGTCATGGAGGAGAAGAAAGGAGCCCCGGACCGACCGGGGGTCCTCCACCGGCACCAGAATGTTGGGTTTCCACGCCCGCTCCTGCTGCTGCGGGAGGACCGCCACCTTCTTGGCCGCCCACTCGGCGGCGGTCACGAAGAGGCCCGAGCGCATGTCGCCGAAGGGTGCCTCCAGGCGTCGCCGGAGGAGAAAGAGGTAGAACACCAGGACCACGGCTACCGCGGTCAGGCTGAAGACGGGGTGGACGATGAACATGGTCACCGTGGACCCCAAGAGTCCCGCCGCCGAGACCCAGCGCGGCACCTTGAGGAGGGGGCGAAAGCTGACCAACCCCATGCTCTGCTCGATGAGGACCACGAGGTTGAGCATGGCGTAGGTGATCAGGTAGAACATGGTGATGAGAGGCGCCACCACGTTCAGGTCCCGGAGGAGCAGGCTTCCCGCCACGATGGAGCCCGTCATCATCATGGCGTGGCGGGGTTCCCCCTTTTCCGTGAGGTAGGCGAGCCATCCGCTCCGGGGAAGCACCCGGTGGTCCCCCATGGCCTGGAGGATCCGGGCCGAGCCTACCAGGGAGGTGAGGGCCGAAGAGAAGGTGGCTCCCAGGAGCCCTGCCAGGACCGCCGGACCCCACGCCGCCTTGTCCATCATGACCGTGTAATTGCCGACTAACTCCTCTGGCGTGACCGAGCGAGCCAACCAGTACGCCAGCCCCAAGTAGATGACAAGGCTCACCCCGATGGCCGCCATGGTGCCCAGGGGGATGCTACGGCGGGGGTTCTTCAAGTCTCCCGAGAGGTTGGCTCCGGCCATGATGCCTGTGGACGCCGGAAAGAACACGGCGAAGACCACCCAGAAGGTCGTTCCGTTGAACCCGTCCTCTGGGGCGCCAGGGAAGCTCCCCCACATCCGGACCTCTTCGAAGGGGATGATCATGGAGCCCTGAAAGGCCGCCACGCCGATGCTGATGAGGGAGCCGGCGATGACGGCCATGATGAGGTACTGGACCTTGATGGCCAGGTCCAGGCTCAGGTAGGCGATGACATAGAGCGCGAAGAAAGCTCCAACGTCCACCAGGACAGGGTGATGGTTGGGAAAGACCCAGAGCCACCCCTCCCGGAATCCGAAGAGGTACATGGTCACGGCCAGGGCCTGGGAGAGGTAGCGGGGGATCCCCAGGGCGCCCCCGATCTCCAGCCCGAGGCTCTGTGCCACGATGGCGTAGGCCCCCCCGGCCCCCAGGCGGATGTTCGTCGTCATGGACGACATGGCCAGGCCAGTGGTGCCCGTGATGGCGTAGGCGAGAAGGATGATGAGCAAGCCCCCAATCAGGCCGGCGTTTCCTACCACCCATCCCTCCCGGAGGTACATGATGACGCCCAGGATGGTGAGGAGGGTGGGGGTGAAGACCCCGCCGAAGGTGCCCAGCCTCCGGCCCGGTCCGGCGAGGCCCAACACCTCCCGGGGGGACTTCGATACGCCTTGGGGCATGGGAGTGACTCCCGCTTCGGGGCGGGCCGAGCGCTGTGGCTGCCCAGGGCCACGCCGTTCTGAATGGAATCGTCACAAGATAGATGAGAGGGAAGGGTGGTGACAGATTGGCCGACACCGTCACCCCGCACCTCCTGCCCTTGACCGCGACGAGCTCTGCAGCGAGTTTCCTTGCTACCTCGGCCAACCGTCGAGGGTGAGACACGAAGAAGACTGAAGAATCGAAGCGAAGGTCTTTCTCAGGGGGCCGTCGCATTTTTTGTGTGGCCGGGTGGCCACGATACCCGGCGCGGGGGAATTGCCGCGCTAGACAGGTGGTCGGAAGGTGCGGGTCATCCGAACTCCGACGATCGAAACACGAAGGAAGCTAGATGATGCGTACCAAGGGAACCGTGAAGTGGTTCAACGACCAGAAGGGCTTCGGCTTCATCACGCCTGAGGATGGGCAGAGGGATTGCTTCGTCCACCACAGCGCCATCCAGGCCGAGGGCTTCAGGAGCCTCAACGAGGGAGACCGAGTGGAGTTCGACGTCGTCCAGGGCGAGAAGGGTCCGGCGGCAGAGAACGTCATCCCGATCTCCTAACCTAGAGGGCTGACGCCCAGCGAAAGGAGCGGGCCGTTCCGATATCTCGGAACGGCCCGCTTTCGTGTGCGCCAGGGATGGCGCGCAGGGCCGTGATGGGCGCTGGCAACCGCGAGGTGAAAGCCGAGCGGGAGGTGACTTTGGGGGTGCGAGTCCCATGGGGGCCCTGAGTGGCGGGAACCCCTAGCCAAACAACAACTGTCGCAGGGCCGGATGCCCCTAGCGCAGGGCAGGCCCCTGGCCAGGAGAGACAGAGGTGTCACGATCCGCGGCGGCGGTGTGATTTGGTGCAGGGTTCGACGCCACACCATTCGAGGCGGAGGTTCAGGCAATGGCCCACAGAATCGACCTGGGAGATGCCGTGCTCCTCACA
>JBDHKE010000199.1:0-4239 GCA_039586555.1 Gemmatimonadota bacterium
AGTTCCAGGAGGTTCGGATCCAGATGGAGTCGAAGGGAGGTGGCGGGCCACTTCGCCCAGGCACGAGGCGACCGGTGGAACCGAGCGGCGACCCGTCCCGGGTCCGGCATCGGAACTAGCTCCCCGTCGAAGCTCCAGTCGTTCTCGGATGAGAACCGGAAGGACTGAGCCGCCCGGAGCGCCGCGAGGATGTGCTTACAACCCCAGTGCTTTTCCTTCGGATCGCGGATGACCGGGAACGAAGCGGTCCCACGGGGGCGCCCGTAGAGAAAGCCGTTCTGCTTCCCCCAGTGCTCCGGGCCCTGCCACCTCCAGAAGGGGCACGAGCAGGAGCACTTGACCTGCGCCTTGGAGAGTTGCCGGATGGCCTTCGACTTCCGTATGCCCTTGATGCGGACGTAGTAGGGCGTCCCCTTCGCTCCGATGACGGTGAATCCCCAGAACCCCGTGTTCGGGCTGAACCGCTTGACCTTCACCTGGAGTTCCTGGGACCTCTGGTGAACCAGGGGCCCCGTCTTGCCCATGATGTCGTCCATGGTCGCCGCCGTCCGTGCGGTGCCCGTGATGCCGACATCTTTCTCAACGGCGGCGTAGAACTCACCCACGGCCCAGTCCGAAATCGTCTCGGCACCCGCGTACCGGGAGGCCACCCGAGCAGCATTCACGTAGGTCAACTGCTCCCGGATCGTCTCGTTCATCTGGGTGGGGATGACCTTCGCGGACGACGGGTTGTACTCGTCCCGATGCTCCGGCGAGTTGTTCCCCGGAGGCTTCGCCTTGTTCTTGCTCCCGGGCCCCACATGGTAGGTGGTCGGAGAGTCCGCGTGGTAGCCGACCCCCTCTCCAGGCTGCTTGACCTCGGAGTCCGCAGGCCCCTGCTGTTCCCGGTAGAAGGTCTCACCCATCGTCTTCGGCCTTCTGCATCTCCACCTCTCCGTAGTAGAGGTGGGGGTCGTACTCGGGCCCGATGGTCTCATCGCCCTCGGCACGGCCCTCGGGATCACCGCTCCGAGGCTCTCCGCCGCCCTCCAGGATACCGAGGACCAACTGGTCGTTCACCTGGTCCAACTGCTCTGCGGAGAGAGCGCTCAGGTCCTCCTCGCCGGTCAGGTCGAAGCACTGGCCCCGGAACTCGTCGGAGTCGGGGTCCTTGTCGTAGAGCCCGGCACAGGCCCGCAGGCCCTCCTCGTCCAGATCCTCGTAGGCCTCCAACCCGATCTCGGCATCGACAAGCTCGAAGAAGGCGTCGATGTCCTCGTCGGAGAGGAAGGCGGCCACGCGGAGGAACACCTCGACGGGGAGAGACTCCCACAGGGTAGGCCCGGCCTCGGGGTGGGTGTCGAAGGTCACCATGCCCGTCATCGGGGAGATCGACCGGACGTAGCCCAGCACCATCTCCGGGCCGATGCCGAAGGCGATCTCGGGAACCGTCAATAGGCTCGCGTCACGCCGACGCTGAGGCCGACCCCGCTCGTAGAACTTGGGGTTCTCGTCCCACTTCTCCCGGCGGCCCATGCACCGCGTGTTCGGCTGACACTGGGTCCGGAACCAACGCTTTGACTGGTTCTTCCGCTTCGCCTTGTTCCGCTTGTAGTACTCGGCGTCCTGGCGCTTGTCCTCGGGAAGCTGCTCCCGCTGCCTGCTTCCGTCCTCCCCCCCACGCTCGGTCGCAGGGGCCATGTCTGCCTCCAAGAAGCGATCCGCGACACGCAGGGCGCTCTCTTCCAGGGACCCGCGGCGCTTCCGGTTCTGGCGACGCCGACGACGGTTGCTCGTCTTGAAGGCGCCCTTGTTCCGGTTCCTCTTCCGCCACATCTTCGCCTTCCGGCGGAGCTTGGTCTTGTTCCGGCGGTAGTAGTTGCGGCTCTTCAGCCGGGACTGCCCACGCTGCCGACGCTGCCTCTGGCCGGGCTTCCACCGCCTCCGGTAGGCTTCCTTCTCCATGGGATCGGGCTCGTCACCCTCCTCCCACGCCATGCGAAGCATCACCGTCCGCACCGCGATCTCCGCAGAGGTCATCGTGCGGCGGGTGACGGTTCCATAGTCGTCCTTGTAGGGGTTGCCGTACTCCTCTCCGGGCTCTGAGAGAGTCCGGGGGCGCTTGTCGATGTCGTTGTCGGGGGTGTTGTACTCGAACTTGGGGATGTCCCGACCGGCCCCGCCCGGAGTCGCGGAGCCCGGGAGAGGGAGGTTTTGCTCCTTCGTCCGGTCAAGGTCGGTCGGGAGATTCTTCGCAGAGTCGTCCCGCACCAGGGTCTTCACCCCGGGCTCTGCGGGCATCTTCAGCGCAACCCTAGCCATCAGGCCCTCGAATAGACGGCCCTCCGCCTCGCGCCCACCCCACATCCGAACAGCTTCAGCGAGGGAAAGCCTACCCGGAAGGTGCCCGTCCACCCTTAGGGCACCTCTCTCTTCGGGGTCAATGCGACGGTCCCTCAAAGCGCAGTCGACCAAGAGGTCAACGACGGCCTTCAGTGCGGCGGCAGGAGGACTCTTCATCTCCAGGTTCAGGAGGTTCACGACCCGAACCCACCCCTCCTGAATCAGGAAGTCAGTCCAGGGACTATCAAACCAGTGGAAGTCCTCGTCGTAGGGATCCCCGAAGGTCTTACGAAACTTCCGCATCGTAGGCCCGGAACCCCGAATCTCGTCCTCCGCCCACCTCTCGTGAGACGCTCCGCCCATCAGGTGCAGGTGTCCCTGTGGGCTGATCCAGGCATACGAGAGCCCCTTGACCGGACACGCATTGGCCCGGCGGGCAACCCGGTGAGCAGATGGGAAGGGACCTGCCATCAGAGCCCCGTGCTCGTCACCAGGTCCCACGGGCCCCAGTGGCCGTACTGCGTGACCTTCCGGCGGAACTCCTGGGCAGTGTAGTGGTGGACGTTGTCCTCGATGCGGCCGAGCCTGTAGTAGGCGTCCTTCGGCATCCGAACGTTCCGGCCGTTGGACACGTCGATCACCGTGTTGCCGTCCTCGACCCAGGCATGACCGTACTTGACCCCCTCCAGAGGCCCCTGGCCGGTCACCTCACCATGGACCAGGCGCATGTTCGGGTCCTTCCCGGGGAAGACCGCCTTGTCCATGAAGAACTGGCCGTTGGCCTCGTAGCAGTCGCCCAGCCCACTCGCGAGCCGCACAGGGCCGAACTTCGCCTCGTACCAGTCCAGGTGGCCGTCTTCTTCCACTTCATTCACCTCTGATGGGACGCGGCCCAGGAACCGGAACACGATGGAGTACAGGATCTCGGAGAGGGGGAGCGACCCGGCGAGAGCCCACTCGGGGTCTCCCGTCATGGCGATGAGAGCCCCCGGGATCACGAAGGTCTCCAGGATCTCGACCAGGCCAATGACGACGCCCAGCTTCCAGCCGTACTTCTTGACCGCCGCCCAGATAGCCTTGAACGTCGTGATGGGGGAGAGCGCGTTCCAGGATGCGAGGAGAGCCCGCTCCGCCACCTCCTCGGTGATGTTCCGACGGTACTCCCGGACCGCCTCCTCGACCAGCTGACGCTTCAGGGCCGGGGGGAGATCACCCTTCACCTTCTGGGGGTTCGCGAATCCCCAGGAGTAGCCCTCGCTCCAGTCCTCGGTCGGCCCCGAGGGGTCGGCCCGGTAGTCGCGGAGGCTGTCCCAGGCACCCTTCTGCGCGCCCTCCAGGAACTCCTCGATGTCCTCGTCGACTTCCTGTTCCCCGATGGCCTTCACAAGCTCCGGGGCAAGCTCCTTGATGATGATGTCCATGGCGTCATCGACAGGGCCCTGGACGAACTTCTTGTGGTGCTTCCAGATGACATCGGCGGGCTGGACGATCCACTGGAGCCAGAGATCCTTGAGGCCCGCCTCACGGAGGTGGAGGGCAGCCACCCTACTCGGAAGAGCACAGGCGCTCTCATCCACGGGGCCTGGGTCCTGCTGACCCTTCCAATAGGCCGTGACAATCGTAGCCATGCGATCTCTCACTGCGAAGACGACATGAAGTCCCTGGGAGTCCGTCCACTCGATGGGCGTTCCCCACGCCATGTCCGACTCCCACGTTCGGGCGATCGGCTCCTGGCGGGAGCGGGCATCGGCCCACGCCTTCTGGAAGCGCTTGAAGAACAGCCGGAGGTCTGAGACGTTCACACCCCGGAGGTCCATCCGGTACTGCGCGTGGGGGGTAATCAGGAGCCGCTTGAAGCGCGTCCCCGACGAACCCCTCTCCCCTTCGGGGCTGTAGACCTGGGAGGCCTCGGCATTT